>NZ_SLXK01000009.1 GCF_004341035.1 Scopulibacillus darangshiensis | reverse complement strand
CTATCCAATTTCAATCCGCCTCCGTTCTATTTTTATACACATTTATATCCAGAGTGCGGTTTTCTAAAACTGTCTACTATATAGGTACAATAACAGTAGACTTCTGCGTCGATTTTGCCTGACATTGCGTCTTAGACATAGGTTCTGCGTCCTTTTGAGCAATGATTGCGTCCTCTTCGTAGACTTCTGCGTCGATTTTGCCTGACATTGCGTCTTAGACATAGGTTCTGCGTCCTTTTGAGCAATGATTGCGTCCTCTTCGCAGACTTCTGCGTCGATTTTGCCTGACATTGCGTCTTAGACATAGGTTCTGCGTCCTTTTGAGCGACGACTGCGTCCTCTTCGCAGATTTCTGCGTCGATTTTGCCTGACATTGCGTCTTAGGACACAGTTCTGCTACCTACAGGTGTTTTTGCTTAATTTGTCATCTAACATTAAAAACTTCCGAAAGTTTGTTGTTTTAAATGGTAATTATTGTATTTTTTATTATTTATTAAAATATTTTAAAAAGTCTATAATAAGCATACTCATAAAGTGTATACCTGTCTATACCACAAAGGTACTAGCAAACAAAAAACCGCTTTGGTCAAGTTAATAGAAACGTGATACTAGTTGGTTATTAACATTTTTTGTAGATTAACACTCTACTTCAAATCTCCATGGCGTAAATTGCTCTATTATTCTACTCTATGATTCTCTAAAACCTTATCCGTCAACTTACATCCTAGCCCCGGTTCTTCGGGCAAAATATAATAACCGTCTACGACTTTAATGGGATCTTCCCAGATGTCTAACAATGACTCATAGCAGAATTCAACCATTGGCACATTTGGCGAAGCTGCTGCAAGTTGAATATGAAGTTTTTGTTGCACATTTGTATGGGGAATCACTTCTAAGTTATAACAACGCGCCATCGCCGCAACATCAAGCCATTCATCAATACCCGACAATTTCGTCACGTCCGCCTGGACGATATCAACAGCACCCATTTCAATATAATCACGGAAGTCATATTTCGTATAAATTGTTTCACCGACAGCGATTGGCAAATCTAATGTATGGGCAAGCTCAGCATAGGCCCTTTTATCAAATGGAGGCATCGGCTCTTCAAGCCAATAGACATCTAATTCCTCAAGCTTTCGCCCCCAGACAACAGACGTTTTCAAATCCCATACCGTATTGACATCGACCATAAGCTTCACTTGGTCAGGCAAAGACTTTCGAACAGCCTTCACACGTTCATAATCTTCGCGGGGATCGGGGCGTCCAAGCTTCATCTTGACGGCATCAAAACCGCGGTCAACAAGGGCCGCCATATCCCGAATTAGTTCATCTTGGGTTGATGCCAACCATCCGCCGTCTGTATTATACGCCTTAACTTTATCCTTACAGGCCCCAAGGTACTTCCATAATGGCATGCCGGCACATTTTAACTGGATATCCCAAAGGGCAAGTTCTACGGCACATAATGCTACTCTCGTTACACCCACTTGGCCGATAAAATGGTTTGTAAAGTGGAGCTTTTTCACGACATTTTTGCGATTAAAAGGATCTTCTCCAATAAGGTTAGGCGCATAGTTATCATCCAAAATCGCCTTAGCAGCCCGCATCCCTCTTGTATAGTTCCAGTTAAACCCCCAGCCGCTGATCCCTTCATCGGTATCCACTCGAAGAGCGATAAACTCAACGGATTCCAGTCTTGTCTGCGAATCTGTAATCGCTTTTTGGCGTAACGGCACATCTAGCAAAAATGTCTCGACATTTGTAATCTTCATCGTTTGCCTCCAATGTCCAAGTTTTTTAGTATGGCTTTCCGCCAGTTACACCACCGTCAACCTTTAATCCCGAACCCATCACATAACCGCTTTCATCAGAAGCCAAATAAAGTGCAGCATATGCAACATCTTCCGGGGTGCCTAATTCAGGGCCAAGCTGGCGTTTTTTCAGTCCCGCAATCGCTTTGTCTGCATCATCGTATGACCTTCTCAGGTAATCCTCGACAAATGGTGTGAAAATCGTGCCAGGCATAAGGGCATTCACCCTGATATTATAAGGCGCATAGTCGACTTGCATCGATTTTGTCATTGATAACACCGCACCTTTTGTTGCGGCATATGCCGCGCGTTTCTCTAAGCCCATCTCCGCAATGCATGATGACATGTTTATAATTGACCCGTACCCTTGCTTAATCATAGTTGGAAGAGCCGCCTTTGAAACGAGATAGACTCCTTTGATATTGACCGACGTGACGGCATCCCATAATGACTCATCCAGTTCATGCAAGACACCGACAGCGCTTATCCCGGCATTATTGAATAGAACGTCAATTTTCCCATGACGACTATTAACATCATCGATCCACTTATTGACGGAATCGGCGTCTGTGACATTAACATGGCTAGTATAGATTTCCCCGCCTTTTTCCGTTATTTTATTTATAAGTTCTAATGAAGCTGCATCATCAACATCAGCAATCTCAACAATAGCCCCTTCTTGGCAAAAGACTTCTGCTGTCGCCGCACCGATGCCTTTGCCGCCGCCAGTGATTAAGCAAACTTTATCTTGTAATCTCATCTAAATGTCCCTCCTCATTTCAAAGTATTTTTGAGGACTCCCAATTTATCGATTTCAACATATACTTCATCACCCGGTTTAAGCCATGACTGTTTTTCATCAGGGTGACCAAGAATGACGCCCTCTGGGGTACCTGATAGAATAACATCTCCGGGGCTTAGCACCATGTATTGAGACAAATAATGAATCAGATATTTTACAGTGAAAATCATGTGTTTCGTATTGGATGATTGCCGTTCTTCACCGTTAAGAAAAAGGCGGATATTTAAGTTTTGCGGATCGCCGACTTCATCTGCTGTGATAAGATAAGGTCCGATCGGGGCAAACTTCGGACATGTTTTGCCAAGCAGCCATTGGCCGGATTTAAATTGAAGGTCTCTGGCAGAAAGATCATTGGCATTAGAGTAACCAAACACATATTGTAAGGCTTCTTCTTCAAGAACCTTTTCAGCACGCTTCCCAATAATAACTGCAAGTTCAGCCTCATAATCTACCTTATCGGACTTATCCGGTAGCGGCACATCCTCCATGTGAGCAGCCGCTGAGTCGGAAAATTTACTGAAAACAATTGGTTCTTCAGGAATATCATCATTCGTCTCTTTTGCATGTTCAGCATAGTTCTTTCCGATACAAATAATCTTCTTAGGTTCCGGTACACTTGGTAAAAAAGTGACGCTTTCCTCTGAAATATAATCACTATCAGATATAGATTCATTGTTTAATAGTTGTTTGATTTGAGAGATCTTTTCAGGATTATGAATAACCTTATCAATCCTAATATTTTCATCATTTAAAAGCTTTCCAATCGGCAAAATACCCTTGTCTTCTTTTAAGCCCAAATGTTCCTTGCTGTTATTAGAATAGGACACAAACTTCATGATGCTTTCACTCTCCATTTATTATTTTGTCAAAAGCGTATCTTCAACTGCTTCCCACTCAGCTTTTGGACCTGCACCGTATCCCAACGTCGCACCGCCTTCAATAGGGATGGCTTGCCCAGTAATAAATGATGATTCACTGCTTGCCAAATATAATGCTAATTGGGCAACTTCTTCAGATGATGCCGTCCGGCCAAGCATATGTGAGAAATCACTGTCGCGCTGCATTTGTGCAGGATCCGGCTGCCGGTTGAACCAATCTGCTAAAAGGGGTGTTATAACACCCGCAGGACAAATAGCATTAACGCGGACATTATAGGGTGCAAAATCAATGGCAAGCGATCGCGTTAAAGCAATGATGGCTCCTTTAGTGGCACTATATGCAGGATTCTGTTGTTGTCCAACAAGGCCATTCATTGATCCCATATTAATAATTTTACCCTTGGTCTTTTTAAGACCAGCGATGGCATATTTAATACACAGGAACATGCTCGTTAAATTTATATTGATCAGTCTATCCCAGTCATTTTCATTTATTTCTTCTATAGTCCCTGGCAAAATGGTTCCGGCATTGTTAAAAAGAATATCAAGATCACCATATGTTTCGCGGAGGCGATCCATCATCCGAATGACATCGCCTTTAGATGACACATCTGTTTTGATGGAGCATGCTTCCCCGCCTGCTTGATGAATCTCTTCTGCTGTCTCGGACGCTTTTTGGAAGTCAATATCCACAACTGCGACTTTGGCTCCCTCACTGGCAAAGAGTTTGCATGCAGCTTTTCCTATACCGCTTCCTCCCCCAGTCACGAGAGCAATTTGCTTTTCCAGCCTTTTCATATGCTACCCCCTCTTTAACTTAGTCGAGATGGAAAACTTCTTCCATTGCCGCCCACCACTCTCCTTCATTCCTTGTTTCTATTGGGGACTGACAGGGGTCTGTCACTGCCCACCATTTCTTTGTTTTTGGGTCGGCTGCCATTTTTGCCATATCCTGATGATAATCATTCCCTTTATACTCGTAGTAACTAAATAGGAAGCCATCTTTGTAATAAATGGAATAGTTGCTGATATGACATGCCTTGATGGTTTTAAGTACATCTGGCCAAACGTTTCTGTGCAGCCTTTTATATTCCTCAAGCTTTTCCGGTTTTACTTTAATCACACTGCCAAGTCTCATGTCATTCCCCTTCTAAATGATAGAATTCAATCGCTGTACCGCCTAAAATAGCCTCTTTTTCTAAAGGTGAATAGTGATCCAACACCTTGTTCGTTTCCGTCCAAACCTTATGATAATCTCCCGCCAGATTTGCTACTGGCCAATCACTGCCAAACATCAGCCGTTTAGCACCAAACTTTTCAAGTGCAACATCGATGTATAGCTTTAGGTCTTCTGAAGTCCATTTTTCCGAAGCGGCGGTATTCAGCCCAGAAATTTTTGCATACACCCGGGTATATTCCGCAGCCTTTGATATTTCTTTAGCCCAACTCTCGATCTCCCCTACCTTTATTGGCGGCTTTGCTAAATGATCAATAACCATTTTTAAATCAGGCACTTTTTCAGCTATGGTTGGAACATGTTTCAAATGATTCGGGAAAACAGCGACAACATCAAAAGGCAGTCCGTATGAAGCCAGCACCCTTAACCCTTCAATGACGTCATCTCTGATTAACCAATCGGGATCCTCTTCTTCATGGATAAGGTGTCTAACCCCTTTGAATTTAGGATGTCTGATGAATGCCTCCAACTTCTGATCAGCTTCTTCCGGCCTATTCAGCGGGACCCAGCCCACAATACCAGCGATCCAATCGTAACGCGCCGCTGTATCAATCATATACTCGGTATCTTGATAGGAATCCATTGCCTGCACGACAATCGTTTTGTCTATGCCATTCACCCGAAGCAATGGCTCAAGTTCGGGTGCCTCAAATGTCCGGTTAATGATCTCGCTTTCCTGTGAAAGCCATGGATAATTAACCTTTTCTAAATTCCAAAAATGTTGATGAGCATCAACGTTCAAACCGAATCCCCCTCCCAAAAAAACTATCTTCCTCCCATACCCGTCATCGTGATCCCTTTGATAAAATATTTTTGTGCACAAATAAATACGATCAATGTCGGAATAATGGCTATGGAAGATGCAGCCATCATGAGATGCCATTGAGTCCCGCTTTGCGATTGGAACATCGCAATGCCTAAAGGCAATGTTTTCATGCTGTCCGTGTTCGTAATGATTAATGGCCATAAAAAGTTGTTCCATTGTCCAATAAAAGTAAAGATACCTAGTGCAGCTAGCCCCGGCCCTGATAATGGCAATAGGATACGCCAATACAGACCAAACCTGGAACAGCCATCAATTCGCGCAGCTTCTTCCAATTCAACCGGTATAGTAAGGAAAAATTGTCTTAATAAAAATGTTCCAAATGCCGAAAAGGCACCGGGAAGTATTAGAGCTTGATATGTGTCTACCCAGCCCAAATATTTCATTAATATAAATAATGGAACGATTGTCACTTGACCTGGTATCATTAACGTTCCTAAGTAAAGTAAAAAAAGCATGTCTCTTCCTTTAAACCTCATTCGTGCAAATGCATATGCGGCAAGAGATGATGTTAATAGCACCAATACAACCGTACTTAAGGAAACAATAATCGTGTTTATATAAAATCGCAAAAACGGGAAGTAGTCCCATGCTTTAAAATAATTTGTCCATTCTACATGCGATCCGAACCATTTAGGCGGCATAGTAAATATTTCATTCGATGGCTTTAAAGACGTCGCCGCCATCCATAATAACGGCACTATAAACAAAATCCCTGCTGCAGTTAATAGCGTATAATTTAGAGTTTTCTTAAAACTAAAAGGATAATTCTTTCTTGGCAATTCCAAAAAGCAACATCCTTTCTATTCGTAATGAACCCACTTTTTCTGCATTTTCATTTGAACAAGCGTGACGACAAATATAGCGGCAAATAACACCCAAGCTATAGCGGAGGCATACCCCATTTTAAAAAATTCGAAGCCGTTTTGATAAATATAATAGACAATCGTATTCGTTTTATTAAAGGGCCCGCCATTCGTCATAATAAACGCTTGGTCAAACACCTGAAATGAAGAAATAATGGTCATTATGACCGCAAAAAACATGGTTGGAGACAGCATTGGCAATGTGATTTTCCAAAAACATGTCCATTTTCTAGCGCCATCGATTGAAGCGGCTTCGTAAAGTGTTTTTGGAATCCCCTGAAGTCCCGCAATAAATATGACCATGTTATAACCAAAACCAGCCCACACACTCATGATAATGATAGAAAGCATGGCGAATTTAGGATCACCTAACCAATTTGGTCCGTCGATCCCAAACCAGCCTAAAAAGCCATTAATGAGCCCATATTGGGGATTATAGAGCCATTTCCAAATGAGAGCACTCGCAACCATTGGAACAAGAATGGGCATAAAAAACATCGTGCGAAATACAACACTGCCTCTGCTAATTGAGTTAAGCCAAACGGCAAAACCTAGCGACACAATGACATTTAGCGGAACGAGGACAACGACGTAATAAACAGTATTCAGCAAGACCTTCACGAAGAGCTCATCTTTGGTAAAGAGATGAATGTAATTTTCCAATCCAATAAAACGAGGTTTGTCAAGCATTGGCCAATCAAAAAAGCTCATTATAATAGAAAACAAGACTGGAAAAGCAGTAAAAATCAAAAAACCTATTATATTCGGCAATAAAAACAGGTAGGGTGTAATCGTCTCTATTATTCTTTTTGATTTTCTGTCTGGCTTTTTTATTAGTGGTTTTGGATTGATACTAGAGTTAGTTGATGTTTGATAATTTGCCACTCTCCGCACCTCCTTCGTTTACCTATTCCTTATTTAATTCATCCAATTTTCTTTGTATTTTATTTAGAGCGGTCTTGACATTTTCTTTTCCGTAAAATATCGGTTCTAGCCCTTGGTTTATGATTTCCTCTGCTTCAGCATATTTCGGCGATGTTTTATACGCCTTTGAATTTAGTGCTTGTTTGTGGAACGCGCTTATATTATCAATATCTTTGTTGTACTTATTAAAAGCCTCCACTGCTGAATCCCTAGCTGGGTACGCGCGGCCATTTTTCGCCAGGTATTTTAATGATTCTGAATTTGTTATGACCGAAATAGCTTTGAACGCCTCTTTTTTATGTTTCGACTTGGCTGAAACAGCAAGGCCTGAACCAGCTACGAAGCTGACATTCCTTCCAGTTGGAGCCTTCGGCATGACTTGAACGCCAATATCAAGTTTCCCAGGTTTTTCGTATTTTTTATACCCTTGGATTGTCCACGGACCATCAATGATCATCCCTATTTTTCCGCTGCTGAACTGTTCGTCATAGCCAATTGCCGACAACTCTCCGGCTGTTGGTGCAACTTTATATTTATTTACCAGGTCAGATAAGAATTTGAAAGCTTTAATCGTTTCAGGTGAGTTTATTTTATAATCCCCATTTCCCTTTAACCAGTCACCATTCATTTGCCAAATCCAAGGCGTTGAATCCCAAATATGATCAGGAAAAGCAAAGCCGTACTCCTTTTTTTCGCGATGTGTTAACTTTTTGGCTCGATCCAAAAAGCCCTCCCAGGTCATCTTTTCGTCTGGCAGAGGAACGTGATATTTTTTGAACAGCTCTTTATTATAAAGCAGTGTAAATGCCCCATAATCATATGGAAGAGCGTAAGTTTTGCCATCGTATGTCATACCATCCGTAATGGCTTTATTAAAGTCGCTATAGTTCAAATTTTTGCTTGTATCAATATAAGAATTCAAGGGTTCAAATATCCCCTTCTCAGCATAAACGGGCAATTGTGCACTTTGCATGCCCACAATATCGGCCGTGTTCCCACTCGCGATTTGGGTTTTGAGTTTGGTCCAATAGGTATTCCAATCATATACTTGCATGTTCACTTTAATGTTTGGGTACTTCTCAGTTACCTTTTTGGCCAATGCTTCCCATTGCGGACGATCACCTTGACCAGCCCAAAACATCCAGGTTAATTCAACCATCTTTTTTCCATTGGTCCCTTTTGCCCCTTGTGATCCTCCACTACATGCGGATAAAAATACTAACAGCATTACAAATATGAGACTTAATAATTTCAACTTTTTTACCTTCAACTTAACTCCCCCAGACTAAATGATTTTAAAAGCATTGTCAGTCCGTCGGCCAGTTACAGATTTTTAAAATCCCGATAAATCCTCCTCCCAACACGGTAATTGAAATATTCAAAATGTTACTGGTAACAATAACATAACATCGGCTTGTGTTGATGTCAACAAACGCATAATTTATACTAAAAAAACAGGAAGAATTAATTAAAGGAAGGGAAAACACGCTGTGGTAACGATTTATGATATTGCGAAACGGGCGAATGTTTCGTCTATGACTGTTTCAAGAGTGATCAATAATTCGGGAACAGTTAAAGAGGAAACGAGAAAAAAAGTTGAACAAATTATCAAGGAACTTAACTATATTCCAAACAGTGCTGCAAGAAGCTTAAATATAAAAGAAACAAAAATCCTTTCATTAATAATTACAGATATAACCAACCCCTTTTTCACAAAAGTTGCAAGGGGCGCAGAAGACAAAGCTAAGCAGATGGGTTATCGCCTGCTTCTGAGCAACAGCGATGAAAGCTTAGAAAAGGAATCCGAATATATCAATATGATTCTCTCTTCTGGTGTCGATGGTGTTTTGATCGCTCCATCAGGGGATCAGTCAAAGAAAAACTTACGGACATTAATAAAACATCGGATACCATTTGTGCTCATCGACAGAGAGGTTGATGGTATTCAAAGTGATGTGGTAATGGGCGACAATTTTGACGGTACAAGAAAATTGATTGAACACATTATCCAGCAAGGGCACAGGAAGATTGCTTTGATCAATGGACCGTCCAATATATCCACAGCAAGAGCAAGGGAAAAGGCTTTTATTGAAACATTGCAACTCTCAGGTATTCAGCCTGAGGAAAACTTGATGTACAATATTTCTTTTAAGCAAAATAATGCAGAAAAAATCGTAGAGAAGCTTGTATCGTTAAAAAAGGCGGAGCGCCCGACCGCTATATTTGCTGCCAATAACTTTATAGCTGTAGACACCGTGAAGGCATTGCGCGATTTAGGAAAAAGCGTGCCGGAGGATATGGCTATCGTTTGTTTTGATGATCCTGAACCGATACCGGGTTTTAATCCTTTTTTAACGGTGGCTGCCCAGCCTGATTATAACTTTGGGTACTTAGGGGTTCAGTTATTAATTGAGAGGATAGAAAAGAAAGGTCCGCAAGGGTTTCAGCGTATCGTTCTTCCTCCAGAGATTCATATCAGTAAATCCTCAATAAAAGGATGAAGAAAAAACCAAAAACCCTATCGCGATTAAAGCGATGGGGTTTTGTGAATGACTGAATTCTAACGATCTGTAGAATATTTCTTTCGCTTCTTATAACCGGGTCAAACCTTTTGAACGGGAACCTGAATTTCAAATTTTATTTCATTTGGTTTATCTGTGATAGTAATGTCAACGTGCATAATTTGCAGCGCATCTCCAATAATTTGATAGTCGGTTTCATCAAGATAATCAAATATTTTATTCAAACTCTTGCTTCGGTTCCATAATAATTCACCGTTGTAACGGATACACGCAAATAATCCAGCAGGAACGATCCTTTGATACTGTTCAGGTATTTTTTCCTTATTTTTTGCCACAACAAAAATAGCAGATGGTTCTTCAAAACGTTTAGTTTTGAGATCAGCTTCTTCGATGATAATGCCTAGTCTATTACTGGCCAAAATCGGTGCCTTCTCAGTAAGCATATTCTCTAACCTTATAACACCATAACATAGCTCCAAATTGTTATTGATTCTTTCATTCAATGTAATTAACTTCCTTCGTCCTATCTCGCGGAGCATCACCGTTTGAAATTCATTTATTTTTGCTACATGATTCATGTATACAATTTTCCCCCTGATATTTTCCTCAAGGTCTTTTAATTCGTTTAGCTTAGAAACAAGGTCCTTGTGCTTGGATTTAAGGATTTCCGAAGATTTACTGAAGCTGCGCTCATTGAAATAATTCTTTATCTCGTCTAAACTCATTCCGAGTTGCCGCAACTCTTTAATAGTACCTAATACCTCGTACTGAAAAATAGAATAATATCGATACCCCGATTGGGGATCTACATATTGCGGCTTGAATAAGTCAATTCGATCATAATGGCGTAAGGTCTCCGTAGTCAGCCCTCTTAACCTTGCCATCTCACCTATGGACAATTTCTCCTTCAGTTTAAGCACCTCCTTAAAAATTATAATAGACTATTGACCTTTGTGTAACAACAAACTTTATAATCAAATTATGCAATTTTCAAAACGCTAGTCTGATAGGTATTAGTGATACTTTTTACATCGATTAGCTATCAGTCTCACTGAAAGGGGGTATAACCATTTTGAAAAAATAGACTTATGAAAGCGCTTGCCATTATTGAATGCAAAATTGTCGAAGGCAAAAAATAACGAACTGGAGGTTTCTTTAAATTGCTTAAATTAAAAGGATTTACAAACGGCGAATGGATGGATTCCTTAAGCAAACAACACAGTAATGTCATAAATCCTGCGAACGGCATGATCATTGCCGAGGCTACCAGCGGAAATGTGCAAGATGCCCGAATTGCCATTGACGCGGCACGGAAAGCATTTGATTCTGGAATTTGGTCAGACTTAAGTGCTACGGAACGGTCTTCCTACTTATTTAAAATAGCGGAGAAGATTGAACAAATTGCACCGGAACTTAGCCAGCTTGAAACAGCAGATACCGGAAAGCCTCTTAAGGAATCAGAGTTTGACATTGCTGACGCTGCAGATTGTTTTCGCTATTATGCCGGTTTGATCACAAAACCAGACGGTCAAACGTATCCAGTTTCCGATCCCGTACAGGCTATGGTTGTCAGGGAACCTGTGGGAGTATGCGGGCTGATAGCCCCTTGGAATTTTCCTTTACTAACGGCGGCTTGGAAAATCGCTCCCGCTCTTGCTGCGGGAAATACAATCGTGTTTAAACCATCTGAGGTCACCCCAGTCACCACAACTAAATTATTTGAGATTATCAAAGAGGTAGGCATACCGGACGGCGTTGCCAATCTGGTGATGGGTAAAGGGACAATAGTAGGAAATGAGATAGCGGGAAGCAATAAGGTCGATATGGTTTCATTTACTGGCAGTACCTCTACGGGAAGAGAGATCATGAAAAAAGCAGCTGAAAATGTTAAGAACATTGCACTCGAACTTGGCGGAAAGTCACCTAACATTGTATTCGCTGACGCAGACATTGAAACAGCAGTGGACTACGCCTTATATGGGATTTTTGTAAACGCTGGTCAAGTTTGTAATGCAGGATCGCGATTATTACTTGAAGAGAGTGTTCATGACGAGTTTATCGAAAGACTGATTGCAAAAGCGAAAAAAATCCGGGTTGGCCCCGGTGATAAACCTTCTACGGAAATGGGTGCTCTTGTCAGTGAAGATCATATGAATAAGGTACTCAAATATATTGAGTTAGGAATAGAAGAAGGGGCGAAATTAGCTTTCGGCGGAAAGCGTATCACAAGCAACGGGCTTGATAAAGGTTATTTTGTCGAGCCAACACTATTTGTGGATACCAAACCTAATATGAGAATTGTTCAAGAGGAAATATTTGGACCAGTTTTGATTGTGCAAAAGTTTAGAGATGAATGCGAAGCTATCCAACTAGCCAACGATACTCCCTACGGTCTCGCGGCAGGTGTATTTTCACAAGACGGGGCAAAAGCTTTGAGAGTTATTAAGAAAATAAAAGCTGGAATCACATCGATTAACGCATTTAATCTAGCCTACAATGAAGCCCCTTGGGGAGGATACAAGCAGAGCGGCATTGGACGAGGGCTGGGGACTTTTGGTTTAGATGAGTTTAGTGAGGTAAAACAAATTAACATTAATTTAAAAGTTGAGCCAACCAGATGGTTTGACCATTAAAAGTTGAGAACTAAAAACTGAAAGGAGAAATTAAATATGCTATGGAATTTTAATTTCAATCTCCCTACCACAATAGAATTTGGGAACGGTAATGTTAAAAATATTGGAAAACGAGCAAAGGAGCTAGGTGGAAATAAAGCTCTTCTTATTACAGATAAGGGTTTGGCGCAAACCGGAATTTTGCAAAAGGTTATTGATTCATTAGATCAAGAAGACGTCAATTATATTGTGTTTGATGAAACCACACCTAATCCCAAAGATGTTGATTGCCAAAGAGTCTACCAACAATTTAAAGATAGCAACATAGACCTTTTGATTGGCATCGGCGGCGGAAGTTCAATGGATACAGCCAAAGCAATTGGTACCCTTTTAACACATGGAGGAGAGCTAAAAGATCGTTACGGTGTAAATTTATTGGAACGGGAAATAACTCCACTTATTTGTATCCCAACAACTTCAGGTACTGGAAGTGAAGTTACAACAGGGTCTGTCATTACGGATACGGTTACAAAACAGAAAGAGGCCATACTGGATATTAAATTGGCTCCAAAACTCGCAATTTTGGATCCTGAATTAACCTTAACTTTGCCTAAATCGATTACTGCTGCCACAGGAATGGATGCGCTTACGCATGCTATAGAAGCTTATACCTGTAATGTTTCACAACCAATTTCAGACGCTCTAAGCCTTTATGCAATTGAATTAGTTGCTAAGCACCTTCCTTTAGCTGTAAAAAACGGTAATGACATAGAGGCAAGGGAAAATATGCTTTTAGCCAGCTTAATTGCAGGAATAGGATTTGATAACTCAGACCTTGGGGCTGTACATGCTATGGCCGAACCACTTGGAGGTCTTTATGATACTCCACATGGAGTAGCAAATGCCGTATTTCTTCCGCATGTTTTTGAATTTAATATTCCTTCAAACCTTGAAAAACATGCAATTATAGCTACAAAGCTTGGAGCAAATAAAGAAGGGGCTTCATTAGAAGAAACGGCCTATGAAGGAGTTGTATTGTTAAAAGAGCTTGCAAGTAAAATTGGTATCCCTGACTTTCGAGATTTAAATAATGTTAATCCCAAAGATTTCTCTTTTCTCGCTGAAGGGGCATCAGTTCATTTGTGTACACAGAGTAATTCACGAAAATTATCACGTTCAGATTATCTGAAGTTATTTCAAAATGCTTATGAAGCGGTACCACAACATTAATTTTAAAATATAACAAGCACAAATTATTGATAAAAACAAGGGATTTACCTGCAGGAGCCGTTAAAGTCCCCCAAAATTTTACGTTAAAGGAAAATGCCTTTTGCAAATCAATTTTGGGGGGACAAATTGTTTACTGAGAATCGGATTTAGGGATGAATTTTCACCTATCTAATTTAAAGGGAGGATAAAAATGGAGAAGGAGAAAGTAAAGCTTGCTAGAGTACTCACCCTATCCCAGGTTGTTATTTTAGGGATTGCATGGAATAATCCTGCTGTGTTTTTTAATACTTATGGAATAGCTGCCACAACCTCACATGGTGTCATTACAGGGGCTTACATTCTTGCATTTCTAGCAATACTTTCTACAGCCCTCAGTTATGCAAAGATGTCGAAAGCATATCCCGTTTCTGGTTCAGCTTATACATTTGCCCGAAAGTCTATACATCCCGGAGTTGGATTTATTGTCGGATGGACAATTATGCTAGATTATATTCTAACTCCTTTGGTGACGTGTTTGATGTCCACTATCTATTTAAGTGTGATATTACCGGAAATTCCACACTTTGTATGGGTTATCCTTTGGACGGCATCCATAGTAACACCTGCTATCATGGGTATAAATATATCAGCACTAATGAGCAAGATTTTTGTTATTACTCAAATAGTTTTTGTTTGTTTGTTCTGTATATTGGCTATCAAAAGTTTGTTTGAAGGGATAGGGGCAGGGACCGTGATCTCGACTAAACCATTGTTTAGTCCACATGTCCCGATGTCAGTAGTCTTATCTGGTGCGGCAATTCTATGTTTTAGTTTTCTTGGCTTCGACTCACTAACCACACTGTCTGAGGAAACAATCAATCCTGAGAAAACTATTCCAAAGGCTATTATCTTAATGTTGCTAATTGTAGGTATTTTGTATATAGGATCCTCCTATTTATCACAATTAGTGCATCCAGGGCTTTCGTTCAAACACGTCGATTCAGCATCCCTCGAAATAGCACTACTCATAGGAGGAAGTTTATTCAAGGTATTATTTATTACCGTAATGCTTATTGGAAACTTTACCTCGGGTATTGCCGCGACTACGAGTGCGTCACGTGTGTTGTATGCGATGGGACGAGATTCTGTTTTGCCTAAAAATTTATTTGGATATATTCACCCCAAATTTAAAACACCGTCCCGTGCGATCATTATCATAGGGTTGTTTTCAATGATAGGTATTGTACTTACTCTAGAGCAAGTTATTAAATTTATCAATTTTGGGGCTCTAATTGCATTTACATCCGTTAATCTATCTGTTATAGCCCATTATTTTATAAAAAATCGTAAACGTTCTTCAGTTAAAGAATATGTAAGTTATCTATGTTTACCAATCATTGGCGCATCACTAACCTTTTGGTTATGGTCAAATCTTGAATTATCCGCATTAATTGTCGGGGGTATTTGGTTGTTATGTGGTTTAATCTATCTTATGTATATTACAAAACTGTCCGGGAAACAGCTTTCGGATATTAACTTCGGTCAAAAAGAAATTCATAATTCCAAAGGTAATTGATGTTTTTATTTGGGTCAATCCTCACCGTACAACAGTTCAAAAACGAGCCGGAAGCTGTCCTCCGACTACAGACAAATAAAAAATAACCAGGAGGTAATATTTATGTCTAATCGCGATGAAAAGCAGTTTTTAAATTTACCTTTCACAGGTATATGTACTTTTGGGAAATATCCTGTTTGTACGGACCTAAATCAGCTTGATGCGGATGTGGCTGTAATTGGAGTACCTAATGATATGGGGACTCAGTGGAAATCTGGTGCAAGAATGGGACCTAGGGGAATCCGCGAAGGTTCTACACTATATAGTTTTGGACTTGACGGAGCTTACGATATCGAAAACGATATGATGTATCTTGGGCCTGACTGGAAGATAGTCGATTGTGGAGATGTGGACATGGTTCATGGGGATATTATGCAATGTCATGAGAATACAAAAGAAGCGATTCAAAAAATTGTTTCGAAAGGTGCTTTGCCGGTCGTTTTAGGAGGCGATCACTCAATTACAGCTGCAGTGGGAAAGGGAGTGGAAGAGCTTGGACCATTCCATGTCATTCAAATCGATGCCCATTTAGATTGGGCGGATCACCGCTCTGGTATGCGATATGGACATGGAAACTGTATCCGCCGATTGTCTGAAATGGATCATGTCCAAAAAATATTTCAGTTAGGGATTCGTGGGATCAGCAGCAGCAAAAAAGAAGACGTCAACGCAGCAAAGGAATATGGCAGCATCATCTTATCTCCTCGTCAAATGAGAAAGATGGGATTCGAAGAAGTGCTAGAGCAAATTCCGGCTGGGGAAAAATATTATGTAACAATTGATATTGACGGAATTGACCCTTCTATCGCCCCCGGAACGGGTACACCTTCCCCGGGAGGTTTGCTTTACGATGAGGTTAATGAATTACTTGAAGGAATTGCGAAAAGAGGAGAGGTGATCGGTTTTGACTTAGTGGAAGTAGCCCCCCCATATGATCCCTACGGTATGACAGGACAAGTAGCAGCCCGAATTTCACTAGACTTGCTCAGCTATATCTTGAAAGAAAGGGAGAAGAACGAAGACTGCAAACGTAAGGGTTAAATTACGAATCTTAAAAACATGTAGACGTAGAACCAGCAAATCATAACCACCCTTCCTGAGGTGCCCCAAAAAGTGGCGGTTGCTGTGTTACTATCCTTTATTATTCTATACTTCTATACCCGCACAGGTAATAGACAACAGGCAAGAAGCCCTCAAAATTAAGAGGGCTTCTTGTTCTTATTTTGTTATTTAATCCAGGTTACTGGATTTACCGTTCCTTTACTTCGTAATAAGCACCTGTCCGTCATTTATTTCAACTTTTGCACCCAAAAGCGCATTATCTTTTAGCCAGTCACTGCCATGTATACTTAGGACATACCCGTTTTCAGGGATCGGTGAATTATTGCCGCCTCTTTTGACGACCTTGCCATCCACAACAGTCACTTCATAGCCATATATATTTGTTCCGGTTGTATCTCCTTGCTCAGGCGTATATTGGATGAGCTCTCCGGCACCACGGGCTTTATTGACACCATCCAATGGCCTGGAAACGACGGTTTCGCCATACACAGCCTTCACTAGGAAAGGCCTGATGACATATTCACCAACTTTTTGCGAAATGGCATCGGATTCCTTCATCAAAGTCTTGACCTTTTCCTTATAGTGATCTGCCCGATCTGAATCGTCTACTTTCTTCGCCATGAGCGCTTTAACTGCTGCAACGCCTGCCTTACTATATATTTCAAGCTTATTTAAATATGGATCAACCTCTTGGAGAAATTGGTCATTATCCATTTTATTTCGAAGGCTGCCCGGCACGGTTTGAAGATGTTCAAATTCGGCAATTAAATTCTGTGCGGCTTGGTCCGCCTCATCCGTTTTGTATGCCGTTAAGAACGCTTTGATTAACGGTGTAAGCGTCAGCGATTCCTTGCTGTTGATCGGTGAGGAATATGAATTTTCCGCAAAGTCTTTTAGCGCTTCTGCAGCATCACCGCCGAAGGATTGAATGCTTCGCTCCCAGGAATCCTTTGGATCATAGTGATGCGGGTTCCATGTGTAATCGGCGATCGTATACAGCGGAATTTTGGAGGCTTCCGCTTCATTCATCGGATTCGCCGTCACACCGAGTACGCCATGCTCTGTCAAATCGGCATCCCGTTTTACAAGCGGGCCGAGGAACAACCGGTTGCGATCATAATCGTTTACTGGGTAATTGTCCCAGAGCAACAAATCATGTTTGAAGATTTGTGACACCTTCTCCGCCCCTTCAGAGGTCACATTTTCAGGGACAACGGCAGGGCCTGTCCACATCACAATCGTGTCTTGATTAAGTAAATCGGCGAATCGTTCACGATAAACCGTCGAATCGTTCCCGGCGTATCCGGTTGGAACTGTAATCAAGCGGTCAGCCCCTTTATGGGTTTGGATAAATTCTTTGTTAAAACGATTTAAGAGATAAGCCTGTCCTGCAGCCGTCGGGTTAGGATCGTCGCCAAACATAGCCTTATCCTGATCACAGTGGAAGTTATAGCTGATGTCATCCAGGAAAATGGCATAGGAGCGTACGCCAAGGTCCCACACAGCTTGCATCTTATTCATTAGCAGTTCAAAGTCTTTGTCTCCCGAATAACACACTGTGTTTCCAGGCGAAAGTGAAAAGGTTAACTTCACATGATTTTCCTTTGCTTTATCAACCAATTCTTTCAGGTCATCCAATCTATCTTGCGGATATGGTTCGCGCCATTTTGCTCTATGATATGGATCATCCTTCGGCGCATAAATATAAGTATTCATTTTGTTGTCTCCATAAAACTCAAGCTGGCGGAGCCGGTCTTCATGAGACCATGGCGGGCCGTAAAAGCCTTCAATTGACCCTCTGATCGGCATATCCGGCCAATCAGCAACAACTACGGACGGTACAAGGTCACGTCCAGTCCGCTTCTGGATCAACTGATCAAAAGTTTTGGCCGCATAAAAAGTCCCTGCTTTGTCTTTACCAGCCAGTACAATGCCTTTATTGTCTTTATTGCCAATACCCGAGGCAAGGAGATACCCTTCCTTTTTTAAGTCTTCTTTGCCTGATGTGACGCTTTTTAAGGCTTTCTTCGCCTTCGGATTGTCGGAAAAACTTCCAAGCCAGATCGTCACCGGTGTATGAGGAGATGCTTCGTTTGCCTTTTTCTTAATGATTTTATTTACACCGGCTTCCTTTAATGTTTGTTCTACAACTTTGATAGCAGATTGATCGGTATCATCCCCGACAACGAGGCCAACCTTTGGCGTCAACGGAAATCCTTTTCCAATAACCTTTAAATGCTGAGGGGTTGGATTGATACCGAAGCTGTTTTCATTAGTGTTCTCTTTTGCTCTTGCCTGACCGCCTCCAATCGCCATTGGAATAAGCAACATGCACGCCAAGCAAAAAACAAGCGATTTGCGAAACAAAACCATCACCTTCCCTTTGTTAAAATATTTTAAAAAGTGTATAGTAATAAGCATACTTGTGATTTGTATACCCGTCTATACCACTAAGGTCCTAGATCTTCCATCGGGGAAATCTTGACCTTTTATCGATTTGGTGTCTTCATCTGGATGGCGTTACACTTAATGTATATATTTGGTAACAAAGAACATCAGTCCTATACTTTATTCTACTTTACCGCCTTAGCTAACTTAGATTTGTCTAATGCCATTAGCGCCTTCCTATTTATTAGGTTAAACTTCCAGCTCACCCCCCCACCAATAACTTAGGCTAAAAACTTAATTTTACTAATAAAATGGTATCAGTCCCGAAAAATATTCTAGAGGAGGGGTTGATGTGAAGAAGATTTTGCTGTTCACTGATCCAGGAGTCGATGATGCATTTGCTATTATGTATGCTCTTCTTCATCCTGAGCTCGAGTTGGTTGGGCTAGTGTGCGGGTATGGCAATGTCAGCCAATCAGACGCCTTGCGAAATAGCGCCTATTTACTCAAGCTTGCCGGAAGGGATGACATCCCCCTGATCAATGGAGCCAAAGCCCCTCTCTCCGGCCAGCCGCCGCAGTATTTTTATGACCTCCACGGCTATCATGGCATCGGGGCGGTTAATACGGAGAGCACCAAAATTACTCATACATATCCTTTTCATACAGTTTACGAATTAATCACAGTTTATGGCAGCGAGCTGACGCTTGTTAACCTGTCCCGCTTAACGACTTTGGCTCTTACCTTCCTTGAAGCAGAAAGCAACATCCATGATGTCAAAGAAATAATTATAATGGGAGGGGCATTTTTTGTTCCCGGAAATATCAGCCCTTTAGCCGAGGCTAATATTTATGGCGATCCGCCAGCGGGGAAAATCGTCACTACATATGGGAAAAACCTTACCTTCCTACCCCTGAATGTCAGTAATCGATCAATTATTTCAAACGACATCATTCGTTATCTTTCAAACCAAACAACAACTCCCTTTACACCAATTATTAAACCCATTATGGATTATTACAGTTCGCAATATCAGCACATCATGCCTGGTATTAACGGGGGCCCATTACACGATGTCGCCGCACTTTCATGCCTTACAAGCAAAGATCACTATAAAGGCGTTAACCGCCAAGTCTTCGTCGTTGACGATGGTTCATCAAAAGGGTTAACCTATGCTGATTTTCGTCCGGTTCCGAAAGTTGAACCGGGATATCCAATCAACAAGATTATTCTAGACTTTAGTGTGCAGCACTTTGTGAATGACTTTGTGGCGGTTATGAGTGGCTCTCTCATTAATTAATATAAGTGAAAAAGGGGATGAACCAATGTCATCCCCCGTAATCACAAACAATGCTTGTCGATCACGTTCGTACTCTTCCTCATATTAAGCTGAAAAATATAGATGGCTGCTAGTGCCGTCAAATAAAGACCTGCAAAAGCGACGACATACCAAAGGGCTGTTGCTGTTCCAGAGCGATCCATGGTGGCACCGATTAAAGCGGGAAAAATCGCCCCGCCTAAACCGGCAAATCCGGTTATTAAGCTCGTGACCAAACGAGCGAGGCCAGGAAACATATGATTAGCGTAGACCATCGTAATGGAATAAACCCCTGACATCGTGAGTCCCATGATTATAACAAACCCGTAACCGACCGCAGCATTCTTGAATAAAATAAAACAGATCAAGCCTAACGTTGTCCCTGCCATACCCCAAAATAGAAAAAGGTTGTATGTCACTTTCCTAATGATCCAACCCGTCGCAACTCTTCCGACGACCATTGCCGCCCAAAAAAAGCCAATGCTTAAAGAAGCATAATACGGAACTGTGTCCAAGTAGGCAATAAAAATTGAGGCTAGGAAATTATTTAGGCTGCCTTCTATCCCCGTGTACATAAGGATCATCATCATAAATAATGATAATACCAGCATTTTTCTCCCTTTAGACAAAAATTGAGGCGGCAGTCCGCCCGCATCTAACGTCTCTGAAAGATCTATCTTATCTTTTGAATATGATATCGTCTGCCAGACAATCACCAAGACGGCGGCAAAACAGCCTGTCACAATGAATGAAGACCTCCAAATGCCTTGTGATATGAAAATGCTCGAAATGATGGGCATCAGCAAGGCGCCGAGACCGAATGATACTTCCAGATAACTCATGACTACCGCTCGCCGGCCTATAAAAACTTCCATCATTAAGGTGGCAACAACTGTTTCTAACATTGCAACACCAATACTATTTAAAAAGGTCAGAAAGAATATCAAGCCAATCGGTGGAAGAAAGAAAATGCTGAATTGAGCAAAGGCTATAATAGCAGCCGCCATCGATAAGACGTTTTTTTCTGCAAACCAGTTTATTAAGAAAGACGAAATCGGGACGCCAATAATGAATCCCACTGAACCGGCAAACACTAACTGGCCGCCAATAGTATAGGATACATGATAATGGGCTAGCAGCTGGGGAAGAACGGATCCGATCGTTGTAATAACCAAACCTGAAAGAAAATATAAGGCATATGAAGCAAAAGCAAAGGATCTCAATGATTGAACCTCCTAATCAGGGTCAGCTCCCCATTTTACTGCTATTTTAAATTGAAAAGGCACTAACTTTATGCTTTCGAATAGCAGCTTTTGCTCTGTCTGAGTACAAAGAAATTATGCAAGATAATTAATATAAGGTCAACCAAAAATGACTGGTTGACCTTATCATATCAAGCGCCTGTTTTACATTTGGCTCTGTTTATTGGAGTAATTGTTTTGGATACTCTAGTTTCGGTCAAAATCCCCTAGAGGTGATTCAGGTGCAACGGGAATAAGCTCCTCATTATTATATTCGGCAAGTTTTTGCGGCCCTAATGACTTATATCTTATATGAAATTCCTCTTCATATTCAGTTACCTCTTTTGCTGGAGATGACTGTTTCATGCCGAATATCCAAGTCTCGAGTTTATAAGTTCCCCTATTAATGATGTCACACAGATTTTCAAGGGATTGAATCAACTCAAATAAACAATCCAATCCGTTCCTTAAAATAATACCTTTGTCTTTCGCTCTTTGAACAGAGTGTTCCACCCTGTATGATTTTTCCTTATAACAAAATTCAATAAAACAACTGCTGCGATCCCAATTGAAATTGAACTTTTCGATTTCTAAACGTCTCATAACCCTATTAAGCTTTCTTTCACACATATTTTGCTCTTTATATGGCATCCATTTGAACATACCATTCTTGAACATACCATTCACCCGCCTTCCATGGCTATTTTGGAAATACCGATAACCTTATATTATAGACTTCTACAAAATGTACAAATATCCTGTTGTGATCGTTATACATTTGTCGACGTTTTTTTGAAAAATACGGGGAGATTCGACCCCGTTTTAATTACCCGATACAGTCTATCAACAGCCTCGACAATTTTTTCCTCATGTATATTTGCAAATCCGATAACTAATTCAACTTTTTCTTTTTCTTTATACTTATTTTTTAGCATAAAACGCCTCATTGAATAGATTTCAAGCTTTTCCTGTTTCGCTTGCTCTTCAATCTCTTCATATCCTTTATCCGTTCTAAATTGCGCAAGAAAATGAAGTCCTGCAGGCACATCCTCAATGTCAACATCACCTCTAAAACGAATGTGAAGCTCCTTTATCAAAAGCCTTCTTTTCATTTCATAATGATGGTTCATCCTTTTTACATGTCTCGCGTACCCGCCGCTTTCCACAAAATAATGCAATGTGAATAAAACCAGTGAATTGCTGTATTGCATTAAATCAGAATAATGGCGGCGATAGTCTCTTAATAAATCAGGCGGCAACACCATATAACTCATGCGAAAACCCGGAAACATTGTTTTCGAAAAGGTGCCAGTATAGATGACGCGATGATTCCGGTCCAAACTTTGCAAGGAGGGGATATTATCCGTTTCATATTTAAATTCACTATCATAGTCATCTTCCACAATATATCTGTCGGTAGATTCGGCGGACCAATTTAGCAGCTGAATGCGTCTTGAAATCGGCATAATTTTACCAGTGGGAAATTGGTGTGATGGCGTCACAAACACAACATTTGCCTTTGTAGCGTTAATGTCATTGACATCAATGCCTTTTTCATCCAGTTTAACAGGGCGAACCCCAAAGTCCATGTTTTTCAATAAAGTATAAAAGCGGGAATATCCCGGGTCCTCCATAGCGACCACCGTGCTTCTCGCCTGCATCGCCATCAACTGCCTGATTAATTGCTGCGAGCCGGCACCAATTATAATCTGTTCCGGCTCGCATTTAACCCCGCGCGATAACCCTAACATACGGGAAATCGTTTCTCTTACTCCATAAGGTCCCTGAGGATCAAGAATTTCTGAAAGCTCTTTTTTATGATTTTTCACGGCCTTATTCTGGCACCTCATCCATTCCGCAAAAGGAAACATTGATATATCAGAGGTCATATGCGAGAGTGACAGCCATCCCTCTTTATCCTCGATGTCTTCCTTTAGATCATATGGCAGCTTGTCTTTTACGGCATCTTCTTGCTGGATAAACTGGGTAATATTTTCGACGTAATACCCCTTTTTCTCGATCGTATAGATGTATCCTTCCGCAAGCAATTGCCCATATGCGTTGGCGACCGAATTAACGCTGACCTTCAATTGCCCTGCCAATTCCCTTTTGGAAGGCAGCTTTTCATTAAATTTAAGCTTTCTTTCAAGGATCCCCGTCTTGATCCCTTCATAAATCTGCTGGTATATATATTTTGCTTCACCATTTTTATCTAATGTTAATAAAATCATGGTCTGCCCTCTTTCATCTGGTGCCCAAAATTTTTACTTTTTGGTACTTTTCATTATACCAGACAATCGCCATACTTATTAGTATATTCATATTACGAAAGCAAGGGTGATAATGATGACGGTCTCTTACGTTACAACAAAGGAATTACAAGAAAAAAGGGAAAAATATGTTCCAAAAGGCGTCAGCAACGGCAACTTAAA
The DNA here is from genome assembly GCF_004341035.1 of Scopulibacillus darangshiensis. Lineage (GTDB taxonomy): Bacteria > Bacillota > Bacilli > Bacillales > Sporolactobacillaceae > Scopulibacillus > Scopulibacillus darangshiensis. The sequence goes on along the minus strand of NZ_SLXK01000009.1, from coordinate 105,962 downwards.
TATTGCCCATCATGCAGCCGGAGCAACAATTACAGATATTGATCAGAATGAATGGATTGACTTCGCAGGTGCGATTGGCACATTGAACGTCGGCCACAGTCATCCCAAAGTAACTGAAGCAGTTAATAAACAGGTCGAAAAATTTTTGCACCCCGGTTTTAACGTGATGATGTATGAAGGCTATATTAATCTGGCAGAAAAGTTGTGCAAAATCACACCAGGCAGCTTTGAAAAACAGGCGATTCTTTTCAATTCCGGTGCCGAGGCTGTCGAAAATGCTATAAAAATTGCCCGCCGTTACACGGGAAGGCAAGCAGTGGTTTCATTTGTCCGCGGTTATCATGGAAGGACGAATATGACGATGAGTATGACAAGTAAAGTCAAACCATATAAATTTGGATTCGGTCCGTTTGCTCCTGAAGTCTATCAAGCGCCGTTCCCTTACCTCTATCACAAACCAAGTGAAATGACGGAAGAAGCCTATATCGATCATATGATTGAGGAGTTTAAAGACTTCTTTATTGCTGTGGTAGCTCCCGAGACGGTTGCTTGTGTTGTCATGGAACCAGTGCAAGGTGAAGGCGGCTTTATTATCCCCCCTCAAAAGTTTGTTAAAGCTGTCAGCGACTTTTGTAAGGAACATGGGATCGTCTTTGTTGCTGATGAAATTCAAACTGGATTTGGCCGGACGGGAAAATTGTTTGCCATTGAACATTTTGACGTGACACCGGATCTGATGACGGTTTCAAAATCATTGGCTGCAGGCTTGCCGCTTAGCGGTGTGGTAGGCAAATCAGAAATATTAAATGTCGCAGATCCAGGAGAGCTTGGAGGCACTTATTCAGGCAGTCCTGTCGCATGTGCCGCCGCATTAGCTGTCATAGACATAATGGAAGAGGAAAATTTACCAGAAAAAGCAGAAAGCCTCGGACAAAAGATTGAAGCGAAACTGCTTGATCTCGCTGAAAGGCATGACTATGTCGGTGACATTCGCCGGTTGGGTGCAATGGTGGCGGTCGAAATCGTTGATCATCGCGACAGCAAACGGCCTGACAAAAAGAAAACAGCTGACATTGTAAAGTTCGCGAATGAAAATGGTCTATTACTGCTTTCCGCCGGTCTCAAGGGAAATGTCGTCCGCTTTCTGGCCCCATTAGTTATTACAGACGATGAATTGGCGAGAGGACTGGCGATATTGGAAAAAGCGTTCGACCATAATCAGATCTAATACACTAAATTGCAGCAAAGCAAGCAAAAAAGGAGTGTCAACAAATGCCGAATCTAATAAAGGTTCATAATCCCGCAACGGGTAAAATAATCAAAGAAGTATCAGTTCACACCAAGGAAGAAATCAACCAAGCATTAAAAAACGGACATGAAGGCTTTAAAAAGTGGTCAAAAATTAACGCCCATGAACGTTCAAGAATGCTAGAAAAATGGGCACAAAAAATTCAAGAAAATAAAGAAGAAATAGCGGAAGTCATGACTCTGGAAAACGGAAAGCCCTTGCAGGAATCATTGGGTGAAGTCGATTACGCAACAAGTTATATCGATTGGTATGCAGAGGAAGCGAAACGAATCTACGGGCGCACGATCCCAGCAGCCACTGAAACAAAACGGATTGTTGTCAGCCGGCAGCCGATTGGATTGGTCGCAGCCATCACACCATGGAATTTCCCTGCTGCTATGATGACCAGAAAGGCGGCACCCGCTCTTGCCGCTGGATGCACCTTTATTGTAAAAGCTGCAGAAGAAACGCCATTGACGACAATGAGATTAATCGAGCTTGCCCACGAAGCGGGCATTCCAGAAGATGTCATTCAATACGTGAATGGCCGCGGCAGAGACGTTGGACCAATCTTTACAAATAGTGAATATGTCAGAAAAATCACATTTACGGGCTCTACCCCTGTAGGGAAATCCTTAATAAAAGGCAGCGCCGATACAGTAAAACATGTCACGATGGAATTAGGAGGACACGCACCCTTAATTATTGCTGAAGATGCTGATCTTGATTTTGCTGTAAGTCAAACGATCGCATCAAAATTTAGAAACGCCGGTCAAACGTGCGTCTGCGCCAACCGCATTATTGTTCATGAAAATGTTCTTGAGGCATTTTCCAACAAGCTGACCGAGGCGGTTAAAAAATTAAAAGTCGGCAACGGCCTGGAAAAAGAAACGGATATCGGACCTATTATTAATGAAAAGGGCTATGATAAAATTGTTTCACAGATTAATGACGCCGTTGAGAAGGGTGCCGAGGTGCTTACCGGCAATCAATTTGATGCCGATAAAGAACAAGGTTATTTCTTTATTTATCCAACAGTATTAAAAAATGTCGACCCGACCATGGCCATCATGCAAGAGGAAACCTTTGGCCCGGTCGCTCCAATCACAAGCTTTACAAATATTGAAGAAGCGCTGGAACTTGCAAATAGCACCCCATACGGACTTGCCGCCTATTTCTTCACAAATGACTATAGAACCGGAACTTATTTACATGACCATTTGGATTTTGGGATTGTCGGATGGAATGATGGTGCCCCTTCCGCTGCTCACGTCCCTTTTGGAGGCATGAAAGAAAGCGGACTTGGACGCGAGGGCGGTATTGAAGGCATTGAGCCATATCTTGAAACAAAATACCTGTCTATTGGGCATGTATAAAGAATAACTAAAGGAAAACTTGGGCTTCGCCAAGATTTAGTGCAGGCGATAGCCTAAGTTTCCTTTATACGATCCTTCTCTAAAGTTTTTTAATTATTGTTAAAAGGAGGCAAAAAGGTGAACATTGCAACAGCGCAATTTGATCCCGTTCTTAAAGATAAACAAAAAAATCTTGAAAAGATGATTGGCTATTTAAAAAAGGCAAAAAAGCAGGATGCAGATCTTGTTGTTTTTCCGGAAATGGCTCTAACCGGTTATTCAGTCGGGGACATCTTGCCGGCGATTGCTGAAACAAAAGATGGAGAATCCTTGAAAAAGCTCGGTAAAGTGTGCAAAGACCAAAAAATCCATGCACTCGTCTCATTTCCTGAAAAAGAAAATGGCGCTTTTTATATATCCAGTGCTTTATTAAAAGATGATGGCACGACCTGCGGCATTTATCGAAAAACACATTTGTTTGACACAGAGGCGAAATACTTCACACGAGGAAGCAGCTGGCCTGTATTCGACACAAAGTTTGGAAAAATTGGTGTGATGATTTGTTATGATTTAGAGTTTCCAGAGGTTTCCCGGCTCCTTCGTCTAAACGGAGCAGAAGTTATTTTAGTGAACACAGCTAACATGATCCCATACGAACATCACCAAAATATTTACATGCAAAGCCGTGCCTTGGAAAATGAAGTGCCAATCGTTATTTGTAACCGGATAGGCCATGAAGGGGAACTCGCCTTTTTTGGACATAGCATGGCCGTCGATCCCGAAGGAAAGGTCATTTTCAAGCTTGATTCAGAAGAAGGTGTCCGTACAGCAGAAATCCGGCTGCAAGGAAATCGAGACCCCAAGCTCGCTTATACAAATAACTTGCATACCCTTATAAAAAAGAACTTAGCGAATGTTACCTCATAATTTCGCCAAATTTATATTAACCTTTTGGGGGATAAATAAGCTAAAGGAAGGTTGGTTTGATGGAAAATGGAAGAAAATCTTTGGAACGATCACTCACAATAACACCGTTAGTTTTGTTTGGACTTGCCTATATGGCTCCAATGATTGTATTTGGCACTTATGGTGTCATAGCCGAAGCGACAAACGGTCTTGTTCCGACCGCATACCTTATTGCTTTAATTGCCATGCTGTTTACTGCCTATAGTTATGGTAAAATGGTACAAGCTTATCCCGTGTCAGGATCCGCCTACACTTATACACGGAAATCAATCAATCCTCATTTAGGATTTTTAGTAGGCTGGGCGGTACTGCTTGATTATTTATTTCTTCCTATGGTCATTTGGTTAATTGGAAGCGTTTACCTCCATGCAGCTTTTCCTTCTGTTTCTAATTGGATTTGGATAGCAGGTTTTATTGTTGTAACAACCATTATTAATTTTGTAGGTCTTCGCGTGTCATCCCGAGTGAATTTTTTAATGATGCTGTTCCAATTTCTTGTTATCTTTTTGTTCATTATCTTATCGATCATTTGTCTCATGAATGGAAAAGGGACAGGTACATTTCTTTCTTCAGCTGGTTTTTTTAACAGTCATGCATCTTTTTCACTTGCTTTAACTGGAGCTTCCATTGCTTGTTACTCCTTTTTAGGTTTTGACGCAGTCACGACATTATCGGAAGAAACCATTAATCCTAAAAAAACGATTCCGCGTGCGATCTTTTTTGTTGCTTTAATAGGCGGGGGCGTGTTTGTTATCACTTCTTACTTTATTTATCTCGTCTATCCGGACTTTCATCATTTCAAAAACATTGATTCTGCTGGATTTGAAATCGCAAAGTTTATTGGGGGAAATTTATTTAGCGCGATTTTCCTCGCTGGCATGATTACGGCTCAATTCGCTTCCGGTTTATCCGCTCAAGCCAGTGCATCACGTTTATTATTTGCGATGGGACGCGACAGCGTATTACCGAAGAAGGTTTTTGGTTTTCTTCACAAACGGTATCATACACCCATATTTAATCTTTTAACCGTCGCTGTTATTGCCCTTCTCGCATTGAAAATGGATGTTGCTTCATCAACTTCCTTTATTAATTTTGGTGCCTTTGTCACTTTTACCTTTGTTAACCTCTCTGTTATTGGGCATTATTTTGTTAAAAAGGGTATGCGTTCAGGAAAAAATATTATTTTTTATCTTTTGCTTCCTTTAATCGGCGCCTTTTTTGATCTATGGCTCCTGATTAATTTAGACAAAAACGCATTGATTCTTGGGGTGATATGGGCGGCAATAGGGTTCGTTTACCTATTATATTTAACGAAAATGTTCCGGAAATCCCCGCCGGAATTAAGCATTAACGATGTGGATGCCGCTTCCTAAATAAAACTGGGAAAAAAATATAAGCTTTTAATAAACGAGCTGCCGTCCATGGCTGCTCGTTTGCTTTCTTATTGCACTAAAGTTGTTGAGCGGGACAGGACAGGGTAAAATAACGATAGGATATGTTAATTTTCCGGGTGAAAAATATAGAACTATTGGGGAGACAGGATGTTTAATGTAGGCTATCGAACTTTAAAAACCGCAATTGGGGCTGGCATTGCTGTTGGCGTTGCGCAGCTGCTGGGGCTAAATTTTTATATCTCGGCAGGCATCATTGCAATTTTATGTATTAAACCAACCAAAAAGGCATCATTATTCAGTGCACTGCAACGGTTTGTAGCATGTGTGTTGGCGATGGTGTTTTCAGTCATCTTTTTTCATCTCCTGGGGTATCACCCTTGGACAATTATGCTCGTTTTACTGTTGTTCATTCCATCCATTGTAAAACTGAGGGCGCAGGATGCTGTAGGAACAAGTTCGGTTATTATCTTGCAGCTATACTCCCAAGGGCAAACGACTTGGGCCATTATCTGGGACCAAGTTGGCGTTATTGTCATCGGCATTGGCGTTGCGCTTTTACTTAACTGGTATATGCCGAGTTTGGAAAATCAAATTACGAGATACCGAAAAAAAGTTGAAGAAAACTTTGCGATCATTTTAAAGGAGTTCGCCACCTATCTTCGTGACGGTGACTCAGATTGGACAGGAAAAGAAATTCTTGAAACAGCCGATATTTTAAAAGAAGCCAAATCCCTCTCACTTAAGGATATTGAAAATCACCCCTTCCAAAAAAAGGACAGTTACCACTCGTATTTTATAATGCGGGGAGAACAATTTGAAATCTTAGAGCGGCTTATGCCGATGATTGCCTCGCTTGACCGGACTTATAAACAAGGAAGGCACATTTCGGATTTTTTGGATCGCTTAAGCCAAAGGGTATCGCCAAAAAACACGGCAGATCAGTTCCTAGAAGATTTGGAAGCCATGCGGGTGGAATTTCGCGAATCCCCGTTGCCACAGGATCGACAGGAATTCGAGATCCGTTCATCCCTTGCGCATTTTGTAAATGAAATGGAAAAGTATTTAGAACTTAAAAGCAAGTTCTAAGTCTCGGCCGCAGCTGGGCTGGGCCAAGCCGGAAAGGAGGCGGAAACCGGCAATGCGCCCAGTCCTTTTTTATTCCCTTATCAGCGGCAGGGTGATGCAGCGAAAGGAACCCCCGGATTTAATGATTTCGGAAATGTCCACTTCCACGACAGAAAATCCCCGTCTCCGCAGCTTTTTGTTCACTTCCTTATTTATAGGCAAACTGATCACGGTTCGATTACCTATCGAAAGAATGTTGGTTCCCAGGGTGAATTGCTCTTTTGATGACACGTCAATTAAGTCGTAACACGAAGACAATGTGTTGACAACATTTCTATCAAAAGCTTTCGGATAAATTAACGCCTCGTTCGGTGAGATAATGTTAAACACACAATCAAGATGCAAATACTCTTCCATAAATGGCACTGCTGTTATCTCGAAGCCAGGGGATTTCCCCCTCAGTTCATCAATTGCTTCCATGGAGGTCCGGTCACTGGAACCCACCCATACTCTGGTACTGTCAACGATGACGTCTCCGCCTTCAATACTCCCATTTTTTATTGATTCAAAAGAAATGCCATGTTCAGTGAGCCATTTGGCGAATGTTTTATCTTCGTTTTGTCGAACTTTGCGCTTCATGTTGGCCAAAAACAACGTCTCACCGACTGTAAATCCAATATCTCTGGTAAACACCTGTTCCGGAAATTTTTCGTTTGCGGTAAGAAGGATGACGTCGATATTTTCTTTCTCTAGAACTTTAATAAGTGATTCATGTTGTTCCACTGCTAGAAGAGAATTGATATCATCGTTGACAAAACGCTCCTGTGTTTCATTAATGACCTCTTTTATTTCCATGAACTGTGGTGTACATAAAAGGACGCGCTGGAGGGTCCCATATTCATTGTGACAAGTTACTTTACTTAGGGAATCTTTAGGGAAATCCATTTTTGGCCTCCACACGGTGATTTAGCTCTTAAAATTCCCCGCGATTAATGATTTTACTCTTAAAAGTGGTCATTAGCCTCCTGAATTCCGTATGACCGGGCAGGTAAGACAGGTCGGTCCGCCTGTTCCAAGATAAGAAATATCATGCCCCTTGTATTCATAAACGGTCGCCCCGGCATCCTTTAATTTTTGTTTTGTAGAAGGATTTCCTGAAACCATAACACAAACTCGTGGTGCCAAAGCAAGGACATTGCAACCGAGTCTATGATATTCCTTTTCAGGAACCTCAATAAGCCGAATGCCGCGTTTTATAAGTAATTGCCGAAAAAAGACAGGCATTAATCTCGAATAAACGACAGCAAGATTAGTGTCCACAAGACTTATGAGTGACATGAGATGGAGACATTCGGCCTCTCCCTGATCATGCGGAAGTGGAACAACTATAAATTCATCGACCATCTCCTTAGTCATTTCCTTAATTTTCCGGATCGCTTCATCATTCGTCCGATAACCGCGTCCTACGGCCAGAGTTCGATCATCCAACCACACGATATCACCCCCGTCCGCAACAGCACTACCTGTAAGCTCGCCTATTATTGGAATGTTTTTTTCTTGCAAAAGCTTTTTATAAACGTCCGCTTCTGGCTGCCGCAATGTTTTCCCTGATTTTAAAATGATAGCACCTTTTCCCGTGAACTTTACAGGGTCGTGGGCATAGAGAGAATCTAGTCCTGTTATTTCTGAAGCAGGCAAAAATTCAATGTGTTCCACATGTTTTCTAAGAATGGTGATGAACTCATTATATTCGTTTTCAGCTTCTGTAAAATTGGGTTCCTTGATGAAGTTGAATTTCTCCCATTCTTTGCTTAAATAATCTTGATTAATAAATGCCTCTTTTGGACGTTTTACGATAACTGTATTAAGCCGCTCTACCATCGATTGACAGTAAGACAATGTCACACCTCATTTCCATATTGTGAAATTAGCTTCCGTAAATAGAAAGCCCTTGATTATGATAATATTGATGCTAAGCTTTTGTGTTAATATTATTTTTGAATTTATCGAATCTTTCTAATCCAGTTATTTATAAGTTATAGTAGATAATAGATAAATTAGGAGATGAGGATATGCAATCGATTGATCGAGCAATGCAGACAATAGAAGTCCTTGCCAGCAATGACATAAAAAAATGGTTTTCGATTACTGAACTGTCTAAGGCATGTGATTTACCTGTTAGCACGATGCATCGCCTACTAGCTTCAATGAAGAAACATGGGCTGATTCAACAAGACCCAGAGCTAAAACTCTATTCATTGGGAAATACATGGTTAGAATACGGCTTGCAGTTGTACGATAGTTTGGACTTCGTAAGTTTAATACGCCCGGAAATGGAAAAATTAATGATAGAAGTGGAAGAGAGTATTTACTTTAGTAAACCATTTGGACTCGAGTCCTTGGTCGTCGAAAGAATTGATTGTTTGACAAATCCAATCAGGATTAATGACCAATTAGGCATACGTATCCCTATGAACATCGGAGCCGCTAATAAAGTGATGCTTGCTCACATGCCACAGGATGAAGCTGTGAAAATCGTCAACGCATTATTAACTGGAGAAGAAAAGGATGCTTTTGTAGACTTGCTAAATTCTACGAAACAAAAGGGTTACGGCATAAGTCACGGTGAGAAAACACAAGGCACATCATCCGTTGCAGCCCCTGTATTTAATCAATTGAGGGAACTAATAGGTGCAATAAGTATAGGTTATGTCAATTTCAATATAACTGAGGAAAGACAAAACCTATTAATAGAGAAAGCAGTGGCATTCGGTATGCGCATCTCGTCTAAATTAGGGTATAAACCATAAATATTAATTTCCATCAGGTAAAGAAAACTCGCCGATTGGCGAGCCTTTGGCGAAGACAGAGGCGTAGTTGCACTTATGTGCGTCAGAAAGTTATACTTTCTGATTAACTAAAAAAGCCCTGTACGCGTGACAGGACGTGTGCAGGGCATACTTTTTCCAAATTCAAGCTCTTTGGCCATCACTTATTTGTTTTTATAATTTGAGCTGTTTTAATTTTCTTCCCAATCGCGTCATCCATCGATAGTCTGGCCACTTCTGTGTATATGAGATCAATGACAAACAGTTGGGCGACTTTCGTCGACACGGCACCGGTTTGAAAAAGGGATTCTGTCGAACTGTAATGGATGGCATAATCAACATCATCTTTATTTACGGGTGAGGGATTTCCCGTGATGAAAATAATATGCGCCCCATTCGTCTTGGCGATTTTCAGCATTTTAGCGATCTCTTTTGTTTCGCCCGAATGAGAAATCGCAAAAACCAAATCACTTTTGTCCATAATCGACGCCATCATCAGCATGGTATGGTCGTCAGTATAGACGTCTGAATGAAAGCCGATTCTCATAAACTTATATTTCGTTTCCAAAGCCGTCATACCGGAGTGTCCGATGCCTGCAAAGTGAACCCTGCCTGCTTTTCTAAATAGCAGGGCCGCTTTCTTGATCATGTCATAATCCATATTTGACATTGTTGCCTCGAGGGCTTCCAAATTGACCTTGTAAAATTTCTTGGCAATGGTTTCTATAGAATCTTCCTGTTCAATCGGTCCGCTGAAGACATTGCCGGGTACCCGGGCTGACAAATCTCGGACCAAAGCTACCTTGAATTCGGGATAGCCTTTAAATCCCAGTTTTTTGCAGAACCTGACGATTGTTGCGTTGCCGATACCGGATTTCTCCGATAGTTCCGTGATAGAGTCATAGATAATATCTTCGTGATGATCATCAATAAAATCATACAACTTTTTCTCAGATTTCGTTAATTTAAGGTTGCTGTCTAGAAATGATAGAATGTTGCCACCCCCTCACCCTTCTCATTATACATATATCCTGGGAGCGGATATTAAACTTAACCTCTATTTAAGGCTTGATCGGGAAATCGTTGTGAACATTATGCTGCCCTTATTATTTTCATAAAGCAAACCAATTTTTCCGTTCGGCAGCACGGTTAAGCTTGAATATGCGTAATCGCCTGGGGTAACGACAGAGGAACGATTCCAGGTCTTGCCGCCATTTTCGCTAATTCTGATCGTGCCATTTTGCCGGCCGCTCGTACTTGCCGGATTGGAAAAGATCAAACGTGCTTTGCCGCTTCTCGAATCGCGTCGTTTGGCGACTCCCCTCGTTTCCAAGTCTTACCGTGGTCATCACTGTAGATCACAGCACTTGGGGGTATACTCATTTATGGTTTTTTGTTTTTTCCTTTTGATTTCTTAAGAATCACCCATTCAACTATAATAAAGTTGAGAACCAGGCCTACCCAGATGTTCACATTTAAAATCACTTCGAATACCTGATCTCTTCCACCTGGAAGACTGAAATCATTTAAAATGTAATACAGGAGGAGAAGCACAGGCACTAATAGGCGGGCACTTACAGCGACCAAAGTCAAACCAACGCTGCGCAACATCCATACACGGTGCTCGTTAAAATGCCTTTTAACAGCCTTGCGATAACCTTTCCAGCATGTGAATAACCATAGAATAGCCAAAGTGAGAAAAGCCATTGATTTTGTGAAGTTTTCAACATAAAAAATGACGGCCAAAGCAAGGAGACCACTTATAAAGACACTGCTGACGTAAATTTTGCCGATAATGCGATGGATCTTGGGATTGGTGATGCGAATCCGCTCGACAAACTGGAGAAGCCCCGTTATTAAAGCAATAAAAGCAAAAACAATATGGCTGACTAAGATAGGATATTCATGTGTCGCCGGTGCGAGCGGCACCCGGCTTTTATCAGAATCTAAAGTGAAATACGGAATCATAAATGGGACCATTACCCCAACTGACACAATGACTAAAATCCACCAACTCTTTTTTGGGTTCTTTTTCATACTCGTAACTCACATCCTGTCTTTTCCTCTTGTTCTCATGATAACCGGCAATTCTAAACACCTGATAAATAAGTTATTAAATAAATCTTAAATTGATTCCCGGTAAAGCGGAAAGAGGCTGGGACAGAAGTATTTTACTCATAAAAAGCAACGAAGCGCTCCGTCAAAATACTTCGCTTACCACGGGCACGGCTTCAGCCTCCTCAGAAAGGTAAAACCGCTTTCTTGCGGGGGCCTCGGACACGTGCTGTTCCCGTAGGAGTCTTTCGTGTTTTGACTACGCTTCGCATTTGCTATTATACTTTTCATTTTATTGTTCGGCATATGAAAACTCTTTTAGTTTTGTCACAACCTCCTAATCAAGCCCTATTTTTTTGTTTTAAACACGTTAATTTCAGCAGCGGAAGCAAAGCCATTGACACCTTCTATTGCTTCTAACTTGATATAGGAAGCATCAATGGCGTTAAACGTGGCACCTTTCTCCTTTTTGTCGTTATCCCATGTCCCTGATGATACTTCCCTAAAGTTCTTCCCATCCGTACTTACATAGAGTTTGTATTTTGTAATAATCCCGTTCGTTCCGCTTTGCCTTGGCAAATATTTGATCTCGTTAATGTTGTATGTCCCGCCAAGATCAACCGTGATCGACTGCGGCAAGTGATCTGATCCCGACCAGTCCGTATGCCACATGGTATTTGGATCACCGTCAATAGCATGTGACGCGGGGTCAGATCCCGTTTGTTCACTTGTAGCGCTCGCCGTCATTTGAGATTGCGGAATTTTATACGGGTTGATAACATACGTATCATCAATTTCACTTGCTGAATACTCTCTGCCGCGCTGCTTAAAGTCAGCACGCGCGATGATGCTGTAGATGCCTTCCTTGGTTTCATCAGGTGCAGTAACCGTAAACACCGCAGTTACTTTTTGGCCATTTTTTACTTTCTTAAAGTTTGTGTCGGTTTTTGGCTGAACCGACCAGCCATCGGGAAGGTCCAACGACAAGTCAACATTCTTCATGTCTGCATCACTGCCATTCAGGAATGTTGCTTTAACCTCGGCAGGTTTGGCTGGAGTTAGCTTATCCGGCGCCTGCAAACGAGTCAATGCTGCAGGATCCGCTTCTTTGCCCCCAATACTGCTTGTGCCGTGCAATGTGATAGTGAACGGCTTGTCGACCGACATTGGCGTTGTTTTAACATGGACAATGCCACCGCGATCATGTTTATCATAAAACCAGCCGTTATCCGCCTTATCAAAGGCATCTCTTGATTTATACTGTTTTAATTTCTCTCCCTTTCCCATGGCCACGTTTGCAGGCTTCTTGCCGGTGTGTAAAGTTAGCTCGTAACCACGGTGTTCCGGCTTGCCAGCAAACTTTCCTTTTAACGCGCCAACTGTAATTTTTACATTGCCTCGCCCTTTTTTCGGTGCAGACATCTTAATATGTTGTTTGGCTGAAGCCCCCTCTTTATATTCACGGGTCACACCGTCATCCATGTAAAGCGAAAAGTCAGAATTACCTTGTGGATAAAGATCTAACGTCAAAGGACGTTGCTGTGCCCTATCATAATCATTGGTATTAGGAGCGCGCATTGGAACAATGGCACCCGCTTTAACGAACAGCGGCAATTTATCTAATGGTGCCGAGTAGTTATTAATGAGACGCGGTCCTTTGTACACTTTTCCATTCCAGTAATCTACCCAAGTCCCTTTTGGAAGATAAATCCCGTTTCGTTCCTTGCTGTCCTTATAAACTGGAGCGACAAGGAACGATTCTCCCAGCATGAACTCGTACTTCGTTGTATCATCCCAAGTGTTCGGGTCATTCGGATATTCGAGAACAAGGCTTCTGACCGGGGGCACGCCAGTTTCATGAGCAATGTCCGCATAAGAATAAATATAAGGGAGAAGCCGTTCATGCAGGTCCAAATATTTGCGATTGATTGATGTGTACGGCTCTCCGTATACCCAAGGCTGCTTATCCTTCGGAGCCCAGCCGGACATCGTCATTAACACCGGCGTTAATGTCTTCCACTGCAAGTCCCTAACATAGGTTTCAGGACTGCCTCCGAAGATCCCATCTACATCACTCGCTGTATAAGCCATTCCCGATAGTCCCGATCCGGCAATGGTCGGAATCGTAAACCGGATATTATCCCATGATCCGGTCTGATCACCGGTCCACATGACGGCGTGACGCTGCGTCCCTGCCCAGCCTTCCACCATCCACACAAATCCGCGGGAATTGCTGTTGGCTTCGATATTATCGAAGGCAGATTTCGCTGCATCAAATGCGAATTCATATCCAGGACCAACCCAAGCAACATCAAGTTTTCGAACACGGACACCGGCTTTCTGGACTTCCCATTTTCCATTTTTCAAACCATCCTCAGTCCATAATCCGAGTTGAATGTGCCTGTCTCTTAATTCCTTCCCCGCCTTTTCCAGATTTTCATAACCGCATCCGTAACCGTCGTTAACTAGCATCCAGCCTGCAGGAAAATCGTGTTTTTTATAACCGTCAGCTATTTTCAAGGCATCCGTTGTCGTTTCGCCATCCTCGTTATAACAATCGGAATCACCCAATTCCAATCCGTAAATAGGCGGCATAAATGGACGTCCGGTCAGTTCGGTATAGCCATCAAGGATATCTTTAAGGCTAGGACCGTAAAAGTAATAAGCATCAAACCGTTTTTCATTCTCACTCGCCTTTACCGGGTCGTTAAAAGAATACGTTCCTGATGCAAATGTATTGCGAAAGACCCCATAACCTTTCGTACTCATGTAAAAAGGTGAAGGATTCGGATGACCGCCGTTATTCCAATTATAAGACGTGGATATATTTATCTTCTCACCGCGGTGTGAGAATCTGCCATTCTGCATCCCGCCGCCAAAAAATTGTTCCTTACCCCCGCGGCTTAAGGTTTGTACCGTTTTATCATCCGTCCATGTCAAACCTTTTGTCTCTTTCCAAATCAGCGTCTTATTATCATCCTTGTACAAAGCAAAGCGCATGGGATGTTTATACACTCGTAAAACGACATGCTTTGAAGAAATTTTATAGTAATCCCCCGCATCGTCCCATTGTGTTTTGATCGAAGGAAGGTCATCCTTCAACACAATCTTGCCTTTAGTAGGATCAGTAAATTTGCCGTCCGGTGCCATTTGGATCCGGAACATGTCATGTTCATAAAAAACGACACGAACCTTAGTCTTGCCGGCTGAGAATATGTACGTATTTCCGTCAGCCGAAATATCTGTGACATTACCAATCGTCGTCGCTTCTTCTTTTTTAGACTTTGTATTCTGGCCTTTCGCATGAACAGCGGAGGTCCCAATTAATAGAAAGCAGATCATGAGCAGAAACAGAATACGACCCTTGGTCTTAATCAAAAAAACCTCTCCTTTATGATAAAATCCTCTTTACTCCGGTGACTGGGACTCAGAGTTCCTCCATAATCAGGTGCCGGGCTTGCACGAGATCGTTAACGTCTTTTTTTCTTCCGTCCCATTGGCGTGTTGCTAGACCTAATGCCTCTTTCAGATTTTCACTATTTGGATCCTTTTCTTTTACCATTTGAAGAAGTTCATAATCTTCAATGCCCTCTTTCAATAGTTCCCAGCGAATGCTCGACATTGGACCATTTTTGTCAGGATAAATGAAATACTCATCCCCTTGCGTGAACGCATAAACCGGCTCTTTAAAGACATCATTTGTCCAGTCGTTGTAAGCCCAGTGTAAGAAGCCATCCAAATGCCATTTCGCGGCAATCCAGCCAATCATCCGCGATTCTACAGAAGGAGAAAATGTCAGTGTATTGGGATGGGTATCCCCTGCCCACATGTAAAATGTCGTTTCTTTTCCCTTTTGATGTCTTTCATCGATCCATTCACCCGAAACTTGTGTTAGATCACTGATGCCTAGAGATAGATTTTGCGCGTACAGGCCAACATCTTGAGTACCCGCCATTTGGGTTTGATCCAAAAACTCAGGTGCGGCATTTTTAATTAAATCAATGACCTGTGACACAATGTCAGCCGGCCGTTCGTCAAACGCCAAATAGGTTTTATCAAGCCAGCCCTTTTTCTTTAGGTGAGCGGAAAAGTCTTGAAGAAATGCTGTCCATGCTTCGGTCCAAAACTGACTCCCCACCTCGGTCCTTTTTTCTATCATTTTACCTGTCCGTTCATCTAAATAGGTGATCCTTTGCGGGCCTCTAAATACCAAAAGAGAATAAGCGGTAATATACGGTCCAACTCCTGCTTTCAGTCCGGTTTTTACATAGCGGTCAAAAATCGAGTAATCGAAATCCCAATTTTCCCCGTCATGCTTCCATTTGACCATACTGTCATACCCCGTGGCAGTTTGCGGCTGCCAATTGTTCCAGCCGACTAACCAGGGATTTTGTATGATCGGCGTTGTGATTGTTTTTTGGCCACTGCTTGCCAGATCCTTAAAGTAGACCTCAATCAAATGCCAAAACTTTTCTGATTGCCATGGTTTGACGTGATAGGCAGTGGCGATCGCATTCGGATTCATCCAAACATCCAGATGAAACTTATAATCTTTCGAATCGGGCATAATCGCGTTTTTAACATCCACTGTGAGATTATAGGTAATCGTTTCATCGTTGCCAGATGCAAGTAAAACCTCCCCATGATAGACGCCTGGTTTTGCCGACTTCGGAATATTAAAGGTAAACCAAATAGGCTGAGCCCGATGGTCCGCCACATCAATTTTTGCTGCGTTGATTAACGGATCAGCTACAACATCGGGATGGCGATCGCCGGAAACACCAGACCCCGCGACTGAGTGAATAGGTGCGCCATTAATAGATTCAGCAACCGGCACATAACCGACATAACGGACATGAACATTTTTTGATGATATTTTATCGCCGTTTTCACTTTTAAGATCACAGACAGAGGTCCGTAAATCTATAATGCCTTTTGTACTTGCTACCGCCAATTGAGCTGAAACTTGTTCATTACGTACCGTTGATAACTTTAGATCGCGATCTTTGATATCCCCTGAGATGTCACTTGGAAACCTCGGAACCTTAATAAGAGAAGAACCTTCGAAATTTCCTGATGGTATCCAGGTGTTTAACCCCTTTTTTGGGAGGGCCCGTTCAACGGTAAGCTTAGTAGAATGAGAGATGTCATCGACAACAGTAAAATCAAACCCAGGACCAGGCTTAATATTCTTTTCAGCTTCACCTTGATTAGGAAGAATTGTTGTACACAAAACAAATACCGCCTCCAGCAATAAACATTTTTTATCTTTTGTTTCAATATAGGGTTGTAGGGATAACCCTATATACCATAATATACCGAATATTCAAAACCTGCTAGTGCATTTTGAATCACTACGGAGAATGATAGAAAAGAACTATAAATCAAGGCAGACCTTTAGCCGGATTTATATCCCATCGACTTCTTCTTTTACTTGTCTTTTCTCTTTTTTAAAATACTTAATGCTTTCTTTTCCTTCCCTGATCGGCCTTCTCTCCCAAGCATTCTGGATGGTGCTTGTCGGAAGGTGCCTGCAGGTCAAGCCTCTACACGGACGGCACTATCTACAGCAATATATTTCTCATTCTTGCGCTTTTGCACGCAGGCATTCTCCTCTTTTATTATTACCAGTTCGGCAGAGAAAAGAGAAAAAGCATTCAGGTTAAAGGTTAGTATCCTAATCGGCCTGATTTCCGGATGGGGTTTGTCCTTCATCGCCCTCATGAGAGACATTTCACCCGATTTCCCGGTGTGTTTTGTCTTTCATCGCCCTCATGAAAGACATTTCACCCGATTTCCTAGTGCATTTTGTCTTTCATCGCCCTCATGAAAGACATTTCACCCGATTTACTGGTGCGTTTTGTCCTTCATCGCCCTCATGAAAGACATTTCACCCGATTTCCTAGTGCGTTTTGTCTTTCATCGCCCTCATGAAAGACATTTCACCCGATTTCCCGGCGTGTTTTGTCTTTCATCGTCCTCATGAAAGACATTTCACCCGATTTTCCGGCGTGTTTTGTCTTTCATCGCCCTTATGAAAGACATTTTCACTGATTTCCCGGCGTGTTTTGTCTTTCATCGCCCTCATGAAAGACATTTCACCCGATTTACTGGTGCGTTTTGTCCTTCATCGCCCTCATGAAAGACATTTCACCCGATTTCCTGGTGCGTTTTGTCTTTCATCGCCCTCATGAAAGACATTTCACCCGATTTTCCGGCGTGTTTTGTCTTTCATCGCCCTTATGAAAGACATTTCACCCGATTTTCCGGCGTGTTTTGTCTTTCATCGCCTTATGAAGACATTTTCTCCCCTCTTTTTACCGGCTTGGTGTCTTCATGAAGCCCATCTCTCCTGATGTCCAACCTGGCTTTGTCCTTTTACCGCCTTTATTAGCAACACAAAAATGCACACGAGATTTTCATGTGCGAAGTCTCATGTGCATTGCCTTAATATTTTATTTTTTAAAGTGGACCTTATATATGCGGGTTTTCGCCGCTGTATTGACCGGACTCATTTTTCTGTACGGAGCTTCCCGAGCCATTGCCGCTAAGCGCTCTCTTCAACCAATTTTTCCCGTCAACTATACGGGTGACAAGCATACTGGACACATTATCACCGACAGCGTTGACCATGGTCGCCGGCGGATCGACGAGGGTGCCGAGGATTGCAAGAATCGGCAATGCTGTTGTTGGAAAACCATACATCGTGACGATCATCATTTCTCCGATAAAACCGCCGCCAGGAATACCGCTCATGACCATACCACTTAATAGTGCGATACCAATGGCGATGAGAAAAGCACTTGGGGTAAGGAGATCCTTTTGAAAGATACTGAAGAGAAAGGCGATTTTCAAAATGGCACTTAAGCACGAGCCATCCATATGAATCGTTGCTCCAATTGGGATGATAGTCTCACGAATATCTCTTGGAACACCATTTCTTTGGGCGGCTTCCAAATTGACAGGAATCGTAGCAACACTGCTTGATGTTGCTAATGACACAGCCGTAGGTGACACAGCATTTTTCCAGAAAGTTTTGATTCCAAGCGGACCACCGGCAAGGAAAGCGTAAAGGGTAAAGCCAACAAGAAAATAGATGATGGCGGTCGGATAATAGACAACGGCGGCACGGGCATAATCACCGACGAGCTGCGGTCCGAAGACACCGACTAAAGAAGCGAAATAAGCACCAAGGCCAATCGGAGCGTAATACATGACGATGGAGACAAATTTTATAAAGACTTCTGATCCAGACTTTAACAGACTGGCAAATGGCTTTCCCTTTTCACCGATTAAACTCGTTGAAAGTCCGACGAGTGCCGCAAAAACAATCAATGCCAGCATATTTTCCCGTGAAAAGATTTTTGAAAAGTCGTCCACTGTGAACGCTTGCACGAGCTGATCACTGAAGCTTTTGGCTTGTTCAACATGATCAGGTGCTTTAAGTGTGATGCTTACCCCTTCTGTCGGGGAAAACAATGACACCGACAAAAGCATGATGAGAGAAGCGACGATGCCAGTAATAATAAAGACACCGAGCATACTGCCCATAATTTTCCCCAAGCGCTTTGCATTGTCCGTATCAGCAACCGCTGAAGCAATGCTGAAAAACACCAACGGCACGACAAGGGTAAACATTAAATTGAGAAAAAGATCACCAAGCGGTTTGATGACTTCCACCTTTTCTCCAAAAACCAGGCCAAGAATCGCCCCAATTATAACGGATAATAAAATAGTGAGCGGAAAGCGGTAGGCTTTTAGAATATGCATTCATGATTCCCCTTCTTAACTTATTTTGGAATACGTTTGTACGCCAATTTCATAATAATATCCTTGTGCCCGGGATACTTCAATAAAAGCTCATCTTGTGTAAACAACTCAAAGTCTTGAAAATCAAAACCCGGTGAAACCATACAACCAACTAAAGAGTATGTATCTTTCTCCATGACAGACGACCCGAAGATCGAATTCTTAGGCACCAAGGCTTGTGGCACTTCCCCCTTTTCCAGATTAATTCCTAATTTAATTTCATCATATTGGCCATTTTCATGGATGACATGGATGGATAAAGGACTTCCTCCATGGAAATACCATAACTCATCAGACTTCAGGCGGTGAAAATGTGAAACATCATTGGATGTTAGCAGAAAGTAAATACTCGTGTAAAGCTTTCGATTCCCTGTGAAATCGACATCCAGCTCCTTGTCAGAAATCACTTCCCGCGATTTAAATGTTTCCTTATAATAGCCGCCTTCCGGGTGGGGAGTGAGTCCAAGTTTTGAAACCCATGACTGCAATTCATTTATATTCATGGCAGAAATCCCTTCAATCATTAATGGAAAATAAAATAACCTAAATTAAAGATTCGACAAAAAATGCCGAAGCCCTTTAATTTAGGTATGTTTCACTGGTGATATTCCTATTCAAGAAGCCATTGGGATTTTTTTGCTCGCCCCCCGGGGGTTATGCGTGCCATCCCCCCTCTTTCTAATCATATTCCTTTTTATTCTTTTACCGATCCCCCTAAAATCCCTGCAATAAATTGCTTCTGGAATATCAGGAAAAAGACGATAACGGGAACGGTAGAAATGGTTGCGCCCAGCATCACTTGGCCATAATCGATTCGGGCTAGACCTATTAAACTTGAGAGCGCGACCGGCAGTGTGTACATATCCGGGGAGCTTAAGACGACTAAAGGCCAAATGAAGCTATTCCATTGCGACATAAACAGAAAGATCGCTACCGCTGCTAATGCGGGTTTCATTGTAGGTAAAACAATGGTAAAAAAGATACGCAGCTCTCCGGCTCCATCGATCCTTGCCGCCTTCAAAAGATCATCGGGGAAAGACAACATGTTTTGCCTAATTAAAAATATGGCAAATGGAACGGCTAATTGCGGCAATATAACAGCTTGGTACGTATCTAACCAGTTAAGTGCAACCATTAATTTAAACAATGGCACTAATGTGACTTGAGAAGGGATCATCATTGTCAGCAATATAGCAAAGAAAATCACGTCCCTGCCCTTAAATTTAAATTTAGCAAAGGCGTATCCCGCGGCTGAACATATCAGAAGGCTTAGGAATGTCGAGACTAACGAAACAAACAATGAATTAAACATAATTCTTGTCATTCCCAGCGACTCCTGCAGATTTTTAAAATTCTCGATAAGATGCTTCCCCGGCAACAAGCGGGGCGGAATATGCAAAATGTCACCTGATGCATTAGTCGCGCCAACAAACATCCAATAAAAAGGTGCAATAGAAAGAAGGGCACCGAAAATAAGAAGAAGATAAATCACCGTCTTACTTACAGGAGAGTATTGATTTTTCATCAGTCTTTGTCACCTGCCCATTTTAACTGAATCCACGATAGAATCGCTGTAATAATAACCAACACATAGGCAATGGCTGATGCATATCCAAAGTCAAAATATTTAAATCCATTTTGATATAAATACAGCGTTATTGTCATTGTGGCATTACTAGGGCCTCCGCCGGTCAAAATGTATGGCTCATCAAACAACTGCAGCGTGCCAATCGTCGATAAAACAACGGTAAATACAAAAATAGGTTTTAATTGGGGCAATGTGATAGAAAAAAATTGTCTTACCTTACCTGCTCCATCTATGCTTGCCGCCTCATATAAATCCTGCCCGATCCCCTGCAATCCCGCCAAAAAAATAACCATATTGTAGCCTATCCAGCGCCATGACATTAAGATAATAATTGACACCTTGGCCCAAAAAGGCTGTGTCAGCCAAGCAATCTTATGGATACCCATAAGGGAAAGCAAATAATTGACAAGCCCTGTATTGTTATCCAGCAATATCATAAATACAAGAGATGCCGCCACTAAAGAAGTAATGGCAGGCATAAAAAAGGAGATTCGAAACAGCGCATTTAACTTAACAATAGGCGAGTTAATAAGAACGGCAATAATTAAGGCAAGGAAAATCATGATCGGTACTTGAATGATTAAGATCTCAAATGTGTTGACTAATGACTTATAAAAAACGGGGTCGTGAAAAAGACGGATATAATTATGAAATCCCGAAAAAACATATTGTCCAGCAATCTTTGTTTTAAAGCTTAATAAAAACGATGAAACGATCGGATACAGCGTAAAAATGATTAATAATATAACAGTTGGTGCGATAAAAATATAAGGTGCTGATTTTGGGGTAATCCATCTCTTCCTTCTATTAATATCTGCCGCTTTTGTTTGCACAACCTTCTTGTTATTTTTTTCTAATGGGAGCTGCATAGTCAGTAAAACCTCCTCATGTCAATTCGCTGCCAAAAGCGCCATAGCGTAAATTCAGGTGAAGGGGAGGATTGGTTCATCCTTCCCCTTTGATTCGTTAATAAGAAAGTATAAACTTTCTTACGCACATAAGTGCAACTAACCTCTGGCTACGCCTATTAAAGGCTTGCCAATCAGCAAGTTTTCTTTACAGTGTTATCTGCTAGTAATGTTCTTCATTTGCTCGGCAGCTTGAGTTAATCCTTTCTTTACCGATTTATGGCGGATCAGAATGGCGGCCTGGGCATCGGCGACAAATTTGCTTGACCGTTTATAGTTTGCCGTAACGTTCACCGCCGGCACCTTTTCTACCTCATCAGCAAAGAGGCGGTATACTTTTTGATTGTTAAAGAACGGAGATTTCTTATCAAAATATGGGTCATTGTATGTTTCCAGCAGAGAAGGAAACAAGCCATAATCCTTGAATGCCTCCATTTGTACATCCTTATTTGTTGTGAAATACTTCAAAAAGGCATAAGCAGTCTTTTGATTGTCACTTGATGAAGGAATAAGCAGCGAAGAGCCTCCTGAATTTGCAAAACGTCCCTTGCTGCCTTCAAAGGCTGGCAGATAAAAAACGCCCCATTTTCCTTTTAACTTTGGTGCTTGATCTTTAATTGATCCTGAATACCAAACCCCGTATGGGACAGTTGCTACTGATCCGTTAACCGTTGCAGTAACAAGCCCATTCCAGCCGCTGACATTGTCAATCAATTTATTATCATTTAATTCCTTTAATACATTCATCGCTTTTTGTGCCTTGTCAGATGTCAGCATAACCTTGCCTTTTTTATCTGTGTACATGATCCCTTGCTCTTGCAGCATCATCTCGTATATTTCGGTACTGTTTGAAATATCAATTGGAAGCATCTTAGCCCCCGTTTTTGCTTGGATCTTCTTGCCCCCTTCTATATAATCTTTCCATGTCTTAATTGAATCAGGGTTAACCCCGGCTTTCTTAAACAAATCGACTCTATAAAAGACGCCGGCCGGCCCAATATCCCATGGCGCAGCGAGAAGATCGCCTTTACTATTTTTCAGTTCAGCTATTTTAGATGAACTGAAAATATCCGCGTACTTATCATATCCCAGCTTTGATAAATTGACGAAGCCATCGGGAAACTCATTCGTATAACTAGGGAATTCGCCATCTTCTAACATCACGATGTCAGGCAAACCTTTCCCTCTAGCTTGCAGGCCGACCGTCAGTTTGTCGTAGACTTCAGAGGCGCTGTAATTTTGAACCTTTACCTTTACATCAGGATATTTCTTATTAAATCCTTTAACAGCATCCTGCAAAGATTTTGCAGCTACGTCCCAACCCCAAATCGTAATTTCCCCGCCAATTCCCCCTTTTTTGCCACTTGTTGAATTGCCTCCGCCCGAACAGGCACTTAGTACCATACAGGTAATAACAATCAATGATAGCAACAAATACCTCAACTTCTTCATCACTTTGCCTCCATCCTGTTTTTAATTTAACGATTTAAGGCGTTTATACAATGTTGCAAACTTCATTCAGATTTAACCTTTCCTTCTTTCCAATTATGCTTTTTTAAAAATGCTCGCCATGTCACGGCCCATTTGTCAGGATTGTCCAAAAAATCTTCTTCCTCGATTTTATGAATAACACTTCTATATGGCGCATTTTGCACTTTTTCAGGCTCTTCATAAGCTTCCTTTGAAATTTGAGTTAAAGCCGCAATGTATTCATCGAGGTCCTCTTTTGAGTAAGACTCGGTTGGCTCAAGTGTAAATGGCTGCGGAACAACATAAGGGTGGTGGCTCGTCCAATAATGATGACCAAAATCAGTCATTCTCCGTTGTACATCTTCCGTCGTCACCCCGGTTTCTTCAGTCATTTGTTCCCAGCTGTAACGGACCTGTTCCAAGCGCCCCCCATTGACATATGGTGCACTTGCTCCCCTTATTTCCTTGACCTTATGGTACAAATAGTTATTATTCAATACAGCAATCTTGGCCACTTCTTTCAAACCTTCAGCACCGAGGCTTCTAATCCATGCGTATGCCCTTAGCACCGTTTGCGGAACACCATGGAAAGACCTGACTTTCCCAATACTGCTGGCTAATTGATGATTAAGTCTGTACTTTTCGCCATCACATTCAACAATCGGACCGGGTAAAAATTGTTTTAACTCATCCTTAACCCCAAGAGCTCCGGTAGCTGGTCCACCGCACATATGCGGTGCGGCAAATGTCTTATGCAGGTTAAAGAAGCACATATCAAACCCGGCCTCTTTCGCCCTTGTTATTCCAAGTAAGCCATTGGCATTGGCTTGGTCATAGTAACAAATGCCGCCTGCTTTATGGACGATATCAGTAAATTCCTTAATGCGCGGGTTATAAATTCCCGTATCCTCTGGATTGGCGACAACGAAACCTGCTGTCCGGTCGGAAACAACTTTCTTTAAATCTTCTAATCTAGGGTAACCATCTTCATCAGGCTTCAGGGTAATAATCTTATAACCTTTTACAACAGCTGTTGCCGCTTGTGAAGGGTGGGAGAACATCGTTGTTATGATCTCATCCCTCTTTTCGCCCTCACCTGTGGCCCCATGTTTGGCACGAACAATCGATGCCATGGCAAATAAGGCTTGCGTGCCGCCGCTTGGCTGGAATGAAAAATAATCCATTCCTGAAATTTCTCTCATCGCAAGATCAAGGTGGTAGATGGCTGCCAACATGCCTTGGACCGTACTTTCGTCTTGGTATGGATGCAGCTCTGTTAATTTCGGGTTGCGCACGAGAAATTCATTGACCTTTGGAATATATTTCATCGTACAAGTTCCTTGACCGATTTCCACATTAAAATCCGATCCAAGTGTTTCTTGTGACAAACGGAGATAATGCCTTAATACCCTTGCCTGGGACACCTCGGGTAATTGAGGCTCCTTTTTTCTAAGCATATTTTCTGGCAGGGCTGTGAAGCCGTCGCCAATTTCAGCTTCAATTTCAGGCTCTGTTTTCGGAACAACAACCCCTCTTTCACCCGGTTGATGGAGTTCAAAGATTAATGGTTCATCCCACTTTGCCTGATGAAAATCTCTTAATTTCGGTTCACTAACTTGCGCCATGTTTATCATCCTTTCCCTGACTTTTTTTCTTGGTACAGCTTTCAATTTCTTTTACAAGCCGATCAATGTCATCTTTTGTATGGATTTCGGTAATGCAATACAATCCACATTGGCCAAGTTCCGGGAAGGTACTTGATAAATCTTTGCCGCCAAAAATATCTTTTTCACGCAACGCTTGATGTATATCCTCGACCTTTTTCCCAGTACCGTTAAAATCAACGACGAATTCCTTAAAATTTGTTGAATTGAACCGCGAAGCCGTTACACCTTCTATCATCGATAAGCGCTTCATCGCATATTGTGATTTTTGCATGATCGTCTGCCCGAGCTCTCTCATCCCATGGGGGCCAAGCAAGGATAAATACACGCCCGCTGTAATCCCCCATAAAGCTGTTTGTGTTCCTACCGATTCTTTCCCATTTACCCGATCGTGGAATGATGTTCTCTCATATGCGACATCACCAAAACCATATTCGCCTTTAACCGTTGGAACGATGCCAAACAACCTTGATGGGTATTCTTTTATAAATTTTTCTTCATCTCTTGTCGCTATAAATCCCGCCTGACCGCCGCCATAATTCATGTGCATGCCGAGCGGCTGCAGTTCACCGCATACAATATCAGCCCCGTAATGGCTTGGCGGTTCCAATACACCTAAGGAGCTTGGGTCAACACCGACCACACTTATTGCCCCAAACTGATGGGCAAGTTCGGAAATCGCGGATCCCTTTTCTTCTATAAACCCCAAAAAGGACGGATTTTCGAAATAGACGGCCGCCGTCTTTGTTGAAATTTTCTCTTCCAAATCGTCCATATCTATTTGCCCAGATATGCCATCATAATTTACTAGAGTGCAATTTATCTCCGGAGAGCAATAATTCTTGATCATTGAATATTTATCAGGATCAATTGTTTTTGGCAAAAGCACCTCATTGCGCTCTGTCATACGGCAAGCCATTCTCAAGGATGTTGCCGCTGCTTGCGCCCAATCAAAGGTCGGGACATTGACCACATCCATATCAACAAGTTCGGCTACCAAACTTTGATATTCGAATAAAGCTTGATACCTGCCAAAGTCCTCGTAAGGTTCTCCGGCATAGGCTGTTAAAAATTCCGACCTTTGGTTAATTTCATCGCACACTGCCGGAACAAAATGCTGCCAGCACCCGGCCCCAAGAAAACTGACCGTTTCATTGCAGCTTTTATTTTTATTAAGCAACGTCTCCACATGCTGCCGTAACCGGTATTCTGTTAAAGGCTGAGGCAAATCCATTTTTCCCCTAAATCTTAAACTCTCTGGAATGCCTTCAAACAATTCTTCTATGCTTTCAGCACCGATTTCTCGCAGCATTTCTTCTTGCACTTCAGGTACCGTATTCGGAATGTACGGATGAGCTATTTGTTTTTCGATTGCCATATATAATCGCCTCCACGAATCTCTTAAGCCTAGATGATTTATTTGTTACGCAAGACCGCCGCCATCGACTGTCACAACTGTTCCGCTTACCCATGAAGACAGCTCGCTCGCTAAATAAAGAACGGTTTTCGCAATATCTTCTGGTGTCCCAAGCCTTTCTAGCGGTCTGCCGTGTGCAGAGGAAACTAAGAATGATTGTTCATCCTCTTGTAATTGCTTGGCTTCATCCCGAAGTAAAGGCGTATCTGTATCCCCAGGGCAGACACAATTCACCCGGATATTTTGGGGACCATGGTCAATGGCCATTGCTTTTGTCAAATTAACGACACCAGCTTTTGCTGCACAATAAGCTGCAGCATTGTCCCCGCCTTTTAGACCCCAACCGGAACCGGTGTTAATAATGCTTCCGCCCCCGTTTTTAGCCATGACGGGTATGATGAATTTTGATAATAAGTACACACCTTTAAGTGAAACGTTCAGAACAATATCCCAATCTTTTTCTCCAAGATGAACAACGTTTTTTCGTCTAATAACTCCGGCGTTATTGAATAGAATGTCTATTTTTCCGTAGTCCTTTTCGATCTGTTCCGCAATGTTTTTACAATCGGTACTTGACGTCACATCACATTTAATAAAAGCAGCCTTGCCGCCCTTTTCAGCAATTTGTTCTGATGCCTTTAGACCGGAGTGAGTGTCAATATCAACCATCACAACATCGGCGCCTAATTCAGATAATAACTCCGAAGTTGCCAGTCCAATTCCTGAAGCCGCACCTGTAATCACAGCGACTTTTCCCTTTAATCCGAGCAGTTCATTTGCTTTATCAGTTATTTCGGATACATTTTCGATCAATGTTCAGCCACTCCTTTGACTTATTTTTATATTCATTTTTAGATATGCAAATCCTATGCCAAGTTAATTAAATTAATAAATGATGATACGGGGCGTAATTGGAGCGAAAAAAGGGGAAAGGTGAAAGAAAATGTATGACATTGTTGACACATCATTGTCAATTGTGTCAATTTCCCTATACATTTTCAGCGAAAATAATTTTTAATTCAGATAACACTATTGCTAAACCTAGCAATTTTTTTTATAATTTTCATAAAATCCGAGCCAGCATAGAGGTGAGCTATTGATGGTTTTAATAGAAAAGGCGAAAACGAGGATCGAACAGCTGCTTCTTAATATCTCCCGAGTTTTGAAAATGGACTTCGCAATCATTCAAGCGGATGGAGAGTTAGTCATCTCCACAAATCGGTACCGCAAGCAAAAAGGGATCTCAGTACATATGCCTTCAATAGAACGTGCTTTTGATGAAGGATTTTATTTAATGGATCAGCCTGGAAAGATGGATGTTTGTCAGGGCTGCCGATTTCAATCACAGTGTCCTGCCAAAAGTGAATTATTGCACACGATTCATATTAACAATGAATCGTTTGGCGTTATTTCTTTAACATCATTTACGAAGGATGGCCATCAGCGATTAATAAAACATCAAGAAGATTACTCCCATATTTTGAATGATATTACAAATATTATTATCTCTATCATTGAGCAAGAGGAGGAAATCTATCGCACGAGCAACATATTGCAAATCCTACAGTCGGTTCTTAGCACCTCTACTGATCCTTTAATGATTTGCGATCCGACCGGCCTCGTCGTTTACCAAAATGAACAAGTACAGTCTTTTATGAAACCGCAAAAATTGTGCCCTTTAACAATTAATGAATTTCTCACCGGGGAATCTATTAATAAGGTGTTACATCATTCTTCACACGTCGAAACCACAATAGAAGATGAAGCTATAACGATACACTTAACACCTGCGATAGACAATGATGCCTGCATAGGCATGATCCTCCGTTTCAATAAAAAGCCAGAGAAAGAAATAACCGACATGCACCCCTTTAAACAAATTAATGGAGAAAGTCCTGCGATAATGGACTTGAAGACCAAAATATGTAATATAAAAAACAGCTCATCTACTGTGCTCTTAACAGGTGAAACGGGTACGGGCAAAAGTGTTTTTGCCAAAGCCATTCACGATACAAGTCAGCGCTCGCAAAAACCATTTATCTCGATTAACTGTGCCAGCATCCCGGAATCCTTATTTGAGAGTGAGATGTTTGGCTATGAAGAAGGCTCCTTTACGGGTGCCAAAAAGGGCGGAAAAAAAGGCCACTTCCAATCGGCACACGGCGGCACGTTATTTTTGGATGAAATAGGCGAGGTGCCCTACCATTTGCAAGCCAAGCTGCTAAATGCCATTGAAGGGCATGCTATCAAACGGGTCGGGGGCAACCACCCCATACCCATTGATATAAGAATCATTGCCGCCACGAATCAAAACCTAGAACAATTGATGAAAGAAGGCAAGTTTCGGGAGGATCTCTTTTTTCGATTATGTGTGATTCCACTCAACATTCCCCCATTAAAATCAAGAATGGAAGACGTTGAGCTGTTAGCCTATTCGTTTTTGCACAAGCATGCGTCTAAAACTGGCAAAGCTATTCAAGCAATTTCTTTAGAGGCACTTGAGATATTGCATCTTTATCACTGGCCGGGAAATGTCAGGGAGCTTGAAAACACTATGGAATACGCGCTGAATATGGAAACAGGTACAATAATCACCAAAGGAAGTTTACCCGACCGGATAGTGTCACATACAGACCCAAAAAAGCCTGCAAATATTAAGGGCTCCTTTCACTCTTATCAAAAGGAGCTGCTCCAACAATTGATTGCCAAAAATGGTTACGACTCCGAGGGAAAAGAACTCACCGCCAAAGAGCTTGGTATAAGTGTTCGAACACTCTATCGGAAGATCGATAAATACGGTATTAAAAATTAGCAATAAACCATGCGCCAAATTGGCGCATGGTTTTTATTAGATTATTAACGAAGGTAGTTTTGTTCAAGCAAATAGAAGAACGCGGATGACCAGCTAAAATCCCGAGCGTTCAACTGTCCGCCGGTTTCGGGGTTGTAATTTTCCCGAATCGGTCCATTCCCAAGCAATCCGTCCGCATGTTCAAATAGCTTCGCGGTTAATGTATTTGCTTCTGACCCATATCCGTAGTTAGCCAAACCCTTTATAGCAAAATATGCCTGATCTAACCATACCGGACCTCGCCAATACTCTTCAGGATCAAATTTGGGATTGCTTTTTGAAACGGTTGGCAGCGGCATGTATGTGTTAAATTGATTCTCATCCATCAAAGCTCTCTTCACCTGTTTTGCCTGCTTATGATTTGCAAGGCCCGACCAAAGCGGAATGACACCTTCAATCCCTTTTCCCCTTTCAACAAGCGGTTGTTTGCTCTCAATATCAATATCGTAGAAATAACCTTCTTTCTTACTGTACATATGCTTTTGGATATATTTCTTTATGTCGTGGGCTTCTTTTTTGAAAGCTTTGGCATCTTTATTTTCCCCAAGGACACTTGCTATCTCTGAAAGGTATAACTTTTCGGCATAAAGATAGACATTTAAGTCGACTGACTCCTGTGATAGTGAATAGCCCACCAACTGGCCTTTCTTATCATAGTTTTTAAGAATCTTGATGCCAAAGTCTTGATCGAATCGGGGCGCGTTGTCCATGCCGCTTTCCCAAGCCGCCGCTTCAAGAGCAGCTTCTGGACTATTGTTAGCAGGATCAACGGTCGCCCCGTATTCCGCTATGCCATTGTGATCATGGTCGCGATTTTTGTACCACCAGTCATGATACAAAACGAGCTTAGGATACATCTCCTTGAGAAATGATTTATCTTGTGTTTTTTGATAGACTTTCCAGACGCCCCATGCGGCAAGAGGCGGCTTCGTATTCCGGTAATTATTTTCTTCCTTGTCAAAATAGATGACATCAGGAATCATGCCTTCATCTTGCGGACGATTTGAATGCTTTGTGATTTGATAGTCAAACATCGAGCGGATTGAATCCTCGGCAAGACGAGGATCAAAGTTTACAACGGCAACCGCTTGCTTCCATGTATCCCAAGACCAAAACCCATAGCTGAAATCTCCGCCGGTTATTGACGGTGTAATGCCATCTGTTTTGAGATCCCCTGCAGCACTTCTCCAGTTCGTGATTAACGTTTCCATACTCTTGACCGCAACATTTTGATACTTTTTTTGCGCAGAACCTTTTTTTAACGTTCGAGTTAAATAACCTTGCCATCTCTTATCAGTTTGTTTGATATATTCTTTCGGATGAGCAAAGACCTTCTCGAGTTTCTTATGCTCAGTTTCCCTCTCCTTTGCTGTGAACGTATAGCTTTGCGCGGAATATAACACATGCTCGCCTTTGGCAGGCACCTTAACATTGTTTTTAAGCTGAGTCGTGTATCTGTCATGTTCAATAACACTTTTAACTTTATAAGGGTATGTTATCTCAAAGGATGAGCCATTCAGGTTTTCTAACCCATTAAAGTCAACTTGGACACCACCTTTGCTGGCTGAAAGCGATTCAGCGCTTTTATAAGGTTCCTTCTTAGGTTTTAAAAGCTTTCCGGTCCATTTAATATTTAGATTTAGCCTGTGCCCTGATCTATTTTTAATAACCGTTTTAACCAGTGCCGTTCTATTAGTCACATACCTTAGTTCAAGGGTTAAATCAAAGTGATCAAGATGATAAACTTGCTTTAACATTCCTGGATAGGCATTCATTTCAGGACTCTTATCCTTTAATAGATTTATTTCTTTGCCCGTGTCATTATCAGTAATATGGATTTGATTAAAAGCTTTGCTTAAATACAATGGGCCATGGTTGCCGGCAATGAGCATAGGACCTGTAAAGCCTCCGTAAAATTGTTGCCGATCCTTTGGAGGCAAGGAATAGCCATGCCAAGCACCAAGGTCTGTGAAAGTGTTTAGCTTATTGGTCCTCGCTTCTTGCGGGACGCCATGAAGATCAAGGACATTGGGAAATTTTCTAATCATGTCATTTTTCGTGGAGAACGCCATACTTTTATTCATATCGATGCTGCCAAAAACGAGTAAAATGCCAGCTATTATAAGAACTATTTTGCTTGCGTTCTTCATGTTAACCCTCCCAGATTAAATGATAGATTCATGTCTTGCCTTTTAATTTTCCCGGCCTAATGCCGCCAAAGAGTCATCCCCGAGACTTGCCATTTTCAGCCGAAAGCTCATCCGAAAATCCTCAAATTTACATCGATATCGATCTAACTGATCCTGTCCGCAAGAGTTGCTTCCTAAGCCATTTTGGCGGGCATCCAAGTGCCAGACAAGATAATCACGCTTGATAAGATCCTTTGTATGCCGGGCATTTTCCATATCTGTGTCTTCATATCGTGATGCACTAAAGTTAAGTGTGTCTTCCGCTTGACAAAGCAGTGCATCGTTCTTCTTATTTTGTAAGCCGATCCAGTCGCAAGCCATTCTGTTGCCATTTTCCTGCGGCTTAACATAATTCGTAAATAACTGGTCAATGCCCATTTGGAAAACGCCATGGTAG
Organism: Scopulibacillus darangshiensis; assembly: GCF_004341035.1. Classification (GTDB taxonomy): domain Bacteria; phylum Bacillota; class Bacilli; order Bacillales; family Sporolactobacillaceae; genus Scopulibacillus; species Scopulibacillus darangshiensis. Next base: position 74,718 of record NZ_SLXK01000009.1, on the reverse strand, counting down.
CTTGCTTCTCTAGAGTCTGGATAATTTTCACCAGGGCCTAAGCCGCGCCAAGCTGCTTTGTCAAAAGATTTATTAACATGCATCTCTACCCCAATTCTCGGAAGCATGGCCGGTGCCTTTTCTTTTTTCCCTGAAGCTGTCCCCAGGATCTCACAGTGGATCGTCCCGTCAGGCGAAACGCGATACTCATAGGCTGAGCTGTAATACCAACTGCTGTTAACAGTGCCGTTGTAGGTTCGGACCCGCCAAATGAAATCCTGATCCTTAAATGTGTAGTCAACCGACTGCACCAGCTCATGCCATAAATGCATAAAATGCGTTTCTTTATAATCACGAAGCAAATACATATCATTATCAATAGGGGCGCGCCAGAAATTAAGCCGCGGCCCCTGCTCAATCCAGACCTTGCCATCCCGCTCCACTGTCAAAAGCGTCCCTTTTACATCATCAAACATTATTTTGAAATCCTGGCCTTCTACAATAACCCTGTGATCGTCATGACTGACATTGATCGGTTTCTCACCTGTTTGAACTGCGCGTTTTTTCCGCGCTTCTTTATGCCACGTAAATGCCGCAGCTGCCAGCTCTTCGCCTTGATCTGCCCAAGCCGTTTTCTTCTTAAGACGATAGGAAAAGCGAAGATAGTAATGGGCCCCATCTTTCTTTTCAACATGAGGGTAAGAAATCTGTAAAACAGAAGATTCCCTTGCCGGAATATCCGGCAGCTTCACTTCTTTTTCTTCCAGCAAAACATCGTCTTCATAAAATGAGCATAAAAGCTTAAAGTGGCTCAAATCCAAAAAATCATAGTGATTTCTCAACCTGAACATCCCGGCAGCCATATCGACGCATTCTGTTTTTACCGGTTCAATCACTTTTTTATATTCTAATAAACTAGGAGAAGGCTGCCTGTTTGGCATTAACAGGCCGTCAATACAAAAGTTCCGGTTATTGGGTTCATCCCCGAAGTCGCCGCCATACTTGTAATACACCTCACCATTTTCGTCAACTGTTTCGACGCCATGGTCATACCATTCCCAAATAAAACCGCCTTGTAAATGGTCATGGGCGTAAAAGAGATCTTGGTATTCTTTTAGATTACCAGGCCCGTTGCCCATGGCGTGGCCATACTCACATAAAATATGCGGTTTTTTCGTGTTCGTAATCACGTGATCCATCGTCATCTTCGTCTCATCCTCTAGCCACGTATACATGGTGCTGAAGACATCCGAGACTTCCGCTTCACTATCGCCCTCATAATGGACAAGCCTGGTCGGATCCGTTTGTTTCGCGAATTCGGCCATCACCCGGAAATTGCAGCCAAAAGAGGATTCATTGCCAAGCGACCACATAATAATCGATGGATGGTTTTTATCTCTCATCATCATCCTCTTAAGTCTTGACACAAATGCCTTTTCCCAAAGCGGGTTATCAGAAATCCAGCCGTAATCTCCCGTCAATTCGAAACCGTGGCATTCCAGGTCCGCTTCATCAATCACATACATGCCGTATTCATCACATACATCATAGAAATAAGGGGCATTCGGATAATGTGCCGTTCTGATGGCATTGATATTATGCTGTTTCATAAGCCGGATATCTTGCTCAATTAATTCCCTAGTAACAACCCGTCCGGTCTTGGGATGATAATCATGCCGGTTCACACCTTTTAATTTGATCGCCACACCATTGACAAGGAACGTCCGCCCTTTAACTTCAATGGATCGAAACCCAACACGCTGCCGGATGACTTCCACGATATTGCCGTCCATTTTCACCGTCATATACAGGTCGTATAAAAATGGCGTTTCTGCTGACCATTTATAAGGCGACACAACCTTTTGAACGAGCGGCTGTTCTCCCGGCAGCTCTTTTTCAAAAATGGTCTTCCCATCCGGAGCCGTCAGTTCATAAAGAATCGTTTGGCCCTTCTTTTCTGTAAATAAAGGCGCTGCACTTAATGTCCCATCCTCCAGATCAGAGTCAAACAGTGTCTTGACTGTCACATCATAAAGTCCGGCATCAGGCCGATAATACAAGTCGACATCACGGAATATCCCGCTAAGCCACCACATATCCTGATCTTCTAAATAGGTTCCGTCAGACCATTGAAACACCCTTACTGTTAGTAAGTTTGAACCTGATTTGCAGTACTCTGTGACATCAAATTCCGATTGTATCCTCGCCCCTTTGCTGTAACCGACAAACGAATCATTTAAATAAACTTCGAATGCGGAGTCAACACCCTGAAAGCGGAGAATCATTTGACCGTTATCTTTTTTCTCATCCAGTACAAATTGCCTTCGATAAATGCCTGTTGGATTTTCAGTTGGAACATGCGGCGGAATAATCGGGAAGCTATACCACAAATCCGAGTAATGCATGTTTCCGTATCCTTGTCTCTGCCAGTTGCCAGGGACTTTAACCGTATCCCAAGCGGATGCGTCATAAGCCGTTTTATAAAAATCCTTGGGACTGTATTCAGGCGCCTCAAGAAATAAAAAACGCCAGTCGTCTCCATTTAAGTTCATGTAAAAATGGCTGCTCTCCTTGATCTGTTTTGCCGCTAGCTGTTTTGACGGGAAACTTAAATAATCCGCACGGGGCGAAAGTCTATTAATTTCGTCTATGCCGATATTTTCCCACCGTTTTAATTGATTCACCTTGATTACTCCCTTCTCCCCTATTTAGCAAATGTTGCGAAACCCGGTGCCTTTAATCCATTTACACCCAGGCAAATTATTTATACAATCATTGCATACGCCTTCATTATATTTTTCCTTATAAACTTAATCTATATCGTTTTGTTGCCCTTATTTGTCTTTATGTTGAATAATAGAAAAGGAGGGAATCTTAATGTTTGATACAGTCGGCACTTTTCAAACGGATGAGATAATCAGCGAAGAATTATTTGTCTATGAATGCGGATTTGAAGACGTAAAGCCGAGAGAACCCTACCAATATGAGCAAATCGATTATTATCTCATGCATTATATTTTGGAGGGGGAAGGCTTGTTTTTCATTCATGATGACGTTCATCATTTGCAAGCCGGGGATGGCTTTGTTATACCTCCTTACACTGACAACAATTATTACCCTATTGTCGGCAATCCATGGAGCTATAGATGGGTAGGGTTTAAGGGGACGCAATGCGAAAGGCTGCTTTCTTCCTGTGGACTCGGAAACGGCAGATATACGTTCCGTTATGATAAGGACGTGCAAATAGGCAATCTCATATCTTCAATTTTTACATATTGCAATAAAAACAAATTGTACGCCGCTCTTGGAGAGCTGTACCATGTCTTCAATATATTAATGACAGAACATGAAAACAGCTTGCGATACAAAACGAGTGAGGCGGAGCAATATGTGGCCAAAGCGCTTGATGTGATCCACAGCCAATACCAACATGCCGATTTGACCATTGAAGACATCTCCGCCCTTGTCAAAATCGAGCGCACCTATCTTTTTAAGCTTTTTAAACAATACATTACACTTGGCCCGAAACAATACCTTATTCAGCACCGATTGAATAAAGCTTGCGAGCTGCTGCGCAAAACCAGCTTTTCAATTAACGAAATAAGCCGACTTGTTGGTTTTAATACCCTTTCACATTTCTCTAAGACATTTGCAGCGCATAACAACATGTCCCCGATAAAATATCGGGAACAGTTTGTAAGGAGGAAATGAGTTTGAGGGGTCTGACCCCTCAATTTCACTTAAAAAAGTCGATGATGAGATCCATAAAATAATGAATCGCGGGAGGCAAATAACGGTCGGGCTGAAAAGCGATATAGACGGTCCTTTTTGGCGTGGGGTGTTTCAATCTGACTATATTTATTCCACTTGTATGGGAATATTTTAAATAGCTTTCAGGAATGATGGACATGCCAAGTCCCGCTTCCACTAAACTGCATGCGGTTTCCAGTCTTTCTATTTCATATTTTCCCTGAGGCTCAAATCCTGCTTCATGGCAGGCATCGAGGATATTTTGCCTAGTCTCATATCCCGGTTGGCTTAGAATAAGATTTTCTTCTTTTAATTCAGAAAGATGCATTGTTGTTCGATTTTTCAATGAGTATAGAACTATGGCAGATTGTCGATTTGGCTCTTCCTCTCTTAGTTATCGTATTCGTTCAAGTTATTTTCATAGTTTTGCTGGGGGTTTTTGTCGCCTTCCGTATTTTAGGTAAGGATTACGATGCAGCCGTTATGGTCGGCGGACTTTCCGGACACGGATTAGGGGCTACACCTAACGCTATGGCTAATATGGATGCCATAACGAAAAAATACGGTGAATCTAAGAAGGCCTTTTTGATTGTACCGATCGTCGGAGCATTCTTAATTGATAGCTTGGGTATTCCAATTATTATTGCTTTTATTAATATATTTAAATAGGACTTATGTTTTTAATAATTAAATCGATAAGGGGACAAAAAGAGTGAGTCTTTTTGTCCCCTGTTTATTTTTTAAAATCTATTTTTCACAAGGACAACGGAATCTCCATGCCTTCTTCGGCAACAAAAAAGCCCCTGCTTTTAATAATCTCCCTCACCTCACTATTTGGGTCAATAGCAGCATTCGTATGATTAAAGTGAGTGAAGTAAACCTTTGTTTTTCCATTAGAAGCAACCTCTTGAAGCAAATCCATCGTATGAGTCAGCAATGGATGCGGGACTTCTTTGTATGTCCTTCCCATTTTCTCAAGCTCTTGTTCCGAATAAAAGGTGCCGTCCAATAGACAGTAATCCATTTCTGCCGCAACATGTCTAATGTCCTGTTGCCAGACTTCCCAGCTATCAATATCAGGAATGTACAACAGTTTCTTATTGGTCCCCGAAATGATGAAGCCAAATGTATTAGAATATTCATTGCGGTGCGGGACTTCAAGCGGTGTGATTGTCACATGATCATCAATTTCAAAAGTTTCATTAGCTTGCATGGATTTGACCCGGATATTTTCCAAATCGATGAGTTGCTTCCAAGGTGCATGGGCGGAAAGAAATTTTTTCAGTGTGTCATCAGCGTATACCGGTAATCTCTTGGTCGAGATCGATTCCTTCCCTAAGAACATCAATCCTGTGTAATGGCCAATATGGGCGTGGGTCAATAATACACTATCCATTAAACCTAACTTGTGTTGACGTAAAGTTGCCATTTGCTCGCGCAAGTCCGGGGTCGCGTCAATAAGGTGCCATCGTTGTTTATTCGGGAGGATGACAGCCAATGCCGCCGCGAAACGTTTTAACTTCGGATTTTCATAGGTTGCAAGGCAATGGTCACAGGTACAATTCGCTTGAGGGACCCCGCCATCCTGTGCTGTCCCTAATACCTTTATAACCGCTTTTGCATTCATATCATCAACTCCTTAGGTTCTCCGCTTCCGTATCTGACACCTCAATATTAGAAGATGGCGATTCACTATTTGAGTATGTTTGTTTCGCAATTGAAAACCCGGTATAACCGTAAATAGCATTTATTATTGGTACAAGGAAAGCAAAAAAGATATACGGGATAAACTGATACGGCGAAACACCTAAGATCCCTGCGGCGAATACAGCGGGCACTCCCCAAGGCACAAGGTTAATTCCGACTGTACCCGCAGCTTCCACACAACGGGACAGATTTTTCGTGGCCAATCCCCGGTCCTTATAAGTCTGTGTAAACGAACGGGCTGATAGAATGACGGCTAAAAACTGTGACCCACTTGCAAACCCTACAATAAACGTTGACGCCAACGTTGATAAAATTAATGATCCCGTTCTCCTGACTTTTCCGATAAATATATCAGTCATTGCTTTAAAAGCACCCGTGCCTTCCAAAATACCGCCAAGGGCTGTTGCGACAATGATTAACCCAATCGTATTTAACATCGATGTGATGCCGCCGCGCCTCAGGAGTGCGTCAACGGTCTTTACACCGGTCTTCCCCGTATATCCGTTTGTTATCGCGGTGACGATCTCCGTTACCGTACTGCTTTGGAAAATCGCAGCCGCCACCGCTCCAAGAACGCTAATCAACATTAAAGAAGGGACCGCGGATAAACGTTTGATCATCACAACAATTGTAAATAAAGGGAGAACTAATAACAGAGGTTGGATATTAAAGGACGCATCCAAAGCCTTCATAACATCCTGTACATTTTGTATATTGGCGCTATCAAATGAAAATTGCATCCCGACTATCCAATATAAAATAAGTGATATAATAAAAGCGGGAATAGTGTCCCACATCATGTGCCGCACATGGCTAAACAAATCGGTATCCACCATCGCAGGTGCAACATTTGTTGTATCCGAAAGCGGTGATATTTTATCCCCAAGGTATGCCCCGGAAATGACCGCCCCTGCCACAAGAGCAGGCGGGAAACCCATACTTTGGCCAATCGCCATAAAAGCCAATCCCAATGTGGCAATTGAGGTAAAGGAACTGCCAAGTGATAGTGCCAGAATCCCTGTTGTCAAAGCAACTGCCGGGACAAACATGGACGGATGGATTAGAGCCAAGCCGTAATAAATCAGAGTTGGTATGACGCCGCTTAAGATCCACGTTCCGACTATCGTTCCAATAAGGAACAATATAAATATAGGTGTAAGGGCGCGATACACCCCTTGCATCAGAAACTTTTCAAGTTCGGTCCATTTATACCCCAATAAATAACCAAGAATTGCCGCTGCCAAAATTCCTGCTATTAAAGGCACGAACATCCCTACGTTCCAAACAAATATGGAAAACCCCGCTGTAATCATTAGAATCACTAACGGAATAATCGCCTGAAAAAAGCCCGGTTGTTTTGCCCTCATATCGTATTTCTCCCTTATTCTTAGTTAAATCATTTAAATCCAGTAAGTTTGCATACTATTAAAACGAGAAATGCAATTTTGATAATAATTAAACATTTTAGTTTAAATGAGGACTTTAGTCAATAAAAGCGGTAAAGAACATGGGTTTTTTCTATTTGATTATAGGATATGGCATTCAAATGGAGGGAATTATTTTATGAAAGCGGAACTTACTTCAGTTCTCTTCCGACAGCATTACGGAACTATATTCGTAGAGTGCAGGCGTGCCTCCCGTATGAATAAATAAAACATTTTCATTCCTTTTAAAATGGCCTTGGCGAACCAAGTCAATCAGACCAGCCATTGCTTTTCCCGTATAAACGGGATCCAGCAAAATACCTTCCGTCCGAGCGACAAGCTGGACGGCTTCCACCATTTCCGGCGTCGGTATCGCATATCCAGGGCCAACATAGTCTCCATAACAGCGGATTGCTTCCTTTGTGATGCCGTCGGTTCTAAGAAATGAAAAGGTTCTTTCCAGCAAGTCCCGAATCAGATGTTCCTGCTCTTCCCTATTGCGGCTAACGTTGATGCCAATCACATGATTTCCCCTGTCGCTCCCGCTAAAACCAGCTACCAGCCCGGCTTGTGTTCCGCCGCTGCCGCTTGGTGTAATAATATGATCAAAAGTGATGGCCATATCGCCTGACTGCCCGATGATTTCTTTGGCACAAGCAATGTAACCTAACGTGCCTGTCTCATTTGATCCCCCGACTGGAATCATATAACCTTTACGGCCTTCCCGTGCCAATTCCTCATTTAACTCCTGCATGTCCTCCGCCAGATCGTGACCTGCTGTTGTCACTTTAATTTTTTCGGCGCCCATTAGATGGTACAGCAAGTTATTCCCGCTCGCTTTTGGGTTATACAGGCTGTAATCGGTTTCCTCCAATACAAGCTGACATTTCAATCCTTCCCTTACCGCGGCAGCGAGTGTCAAGCGGCAATGATTCGATTGCACTCCCCCGCATGTTATTAATGTATCCGCCCCTTGTTCCAGGGCATCCGCTGCGAGAAATTCCAGCTTTCTTGTTTTGTTCCCTCCGGCAGTAAGGCCAAGCATATCATCGCGTTTCATAAAAATGTTAGGGCCGCCGAGCACTTTCGTGAGATTTTCGAGCTTTTCGATTGGCGTCTCGCTTAATGTATACTTTCTTTTTGGGTATTTTGTTAAATCCATGGTATCCACCTTCTATTTATGACTTAAAAATGAGCTTAATTTAGAATTCGACAGGAATAGCCAATGACCTTCTATTGGCCATCATACAGAATTCTGGTATTTTCATCTTTAGAAAAGTATCTTCTCGGTTTTTAGCATAACAAAACATATATCCATACAAAAAGGGCAACGCTCATGCGCTGACCTTTTTGTCCCTTTTCATATAAAAATATCACCTTCAAATGTCCCCTTAACAACGACGCGGCCGTCTTGCATCATGATTTGGCCTTTGGCGATGACGCCATCAATATCGAGGTTGTCGTTCAACATCACGAGATCGGCATCACAGCCCTTTGCAATCCGCCCTTTTTGCGGAAAGGCTCCGATTCGTTTGGCAACATTTGAAGTTATGGGCAGCAAAGCATCCGATAGATCCATGCCTTGTTTAACAAGGTTTTTAACGGTCAGCCATAAGGTATCTTGTTTTGCGATCCCTATTCCGGTAATTCGCCCATCGGCATCATACTTCGGAATGCTGCCGTTGCCATCTGAACTTAGCGTCACATGCTCAAGCGCCACCTTTTGATCGAGACATTCCAGCACCGCATCGCTCGGTTTAATCTCGTTATTAATATCTTGCCCCTCTGCAAATGAAGTAATATCAATATTCCCGCCTCTTTTAGTGAAATCAATAGCGCAATCGAACAAACCGCGATTTCTTGCCACATGTGTCGGAACAAATTGATGGATGGGGATGTCGCTGTTTTCAATGGCTTCTATAATTGGCGTCATATAACCTTTGCCATCACCCATATGAATGTGCACCATGCCAGGCTTCCCGCTTAACATCCCGCCGACTCTCGCTTCAGAAGCCAAATATGTTAGTTCGCGGCTCGAAATTTGGGAAGAACGGTGATCGGAAAGAGCGATTTTCACCCCAATGATTTTATCAATAAACATGATATCTCTTTTCACATGACCAGTAAGCGTCGGGCTTGGATAACCATAAGAACCGGTATGAATAAAGGTGGTAATCCCCTCGTCTTCCAGCCCTTTTGCCTTTGCAAGCAGCGATTCGATATGCCGTGCCGTGCCATCTGTTCCAAGCAAACCAACCACAGTTGTTATTCCTGACTTTATAATGTTGGACAGCATCACTTCCGGTGTACGGCTGGCAAAGCCTAGTTCGCCCCCGCCACCTATTAAGTGCACATGTTGGTCAATCAGTCCGGGGATCACCATTCTTCCATCAGCATCAATGATTTCAGGATTAGCCCAATGATCGGAAATCTCTATTTTCCCTTCAATCGCATAAATTTTGCCTTCTACAAGCAAAAGGTCCTTCAAACCTAAATAATCTGGCGCATAAACTTTTGCATTTTTTATCAGCTTTAACATCTCTATTCCTCCTGGTGCATCTATTGACTCATATCTTTTTGTTGTCCGGCTTTACTAGTTGAGACACTTTCTTCTTTTGCAATCCCGAAGCCCGTATAACCGTAAATAATGGCAAAAATAAAGCCAAGGTAACATAAGAACGCCCACGGTGCGTAGCTGAGTGTCGAGACGCCGAGCGTTCCCGCCATGTATACCGCTGCTTCTGACCAAGGAATAATCGGCACGACGACCGTTCCTGAGTCCTCTAGTGTTCGGGATAGGTTTTTGGCTTTTAGTTTCCTAGATTGATAGGTTTCTTTAAAAATTTCTCCTGGAATAATGATAGATAAATACGAGCTTCCTGTGACTAGAGCAGTTGTTATACAAGAGATGACAGTTGAAAGAACCAGTCCGCCTGTCTTCTTAACCACTTTCATCAGGTTTTCCAGCAAAACAGTTAAACAACCTGATTCACTAATAATACCGGCAAAGGCAAAGGCACAGAAGACGAGCAGTGTCACATCAATCATTGACTCAAGTCCACCGCGGTTAAGCAACGTCGCCACATCAGCAACAACACTGTCTGGATTATATCCTATTGTTTCCATCATAGAGACATTAAACCCGCTTACACCAGATGTGAAAATGGCTTTTAAAGAAAAACCCTGAACAAACTTAGCTAATATTCCTGCGACTATTGCGGATATGACAATCGTCGGCAGCGTCGGCTTTTTGCGAATCGATCCATAAAGGATAATCACTGGCGGCAATAATAGGAGCAGGTTCCAGTTGAACATGTCACTTAAAGATTGGAGCATGGCTGTTGTCTTTTCAGATGCCGCCTTTGCTCCTCCTGTTAAATGAAAGCCAAGAAAGAAATAGATGATCAGCGAAATAATCGTAGCGGGTATCGTCGTATACAACATATGTTTGACATGTTCATATAACTCACTGCCAGCTGCAACAGGGGCCAAGTTGGTCGTGTCCGATAATGGGGAAAGTTTGTCACCAAAATAAGCCCCGCTGACAACGGCCCCGGCGGTTACCGCGACAGGTGCATCCAGTCCTTGCGCGATCCCAACCAAAGCAATGCCGACTGTCCCGGCTGCCCCCCACGACGTCCCAGTAATAATAGAAACGATGGCGGTAACGATGAATGCGATCACGATTACATAACTAGGATCAATGATTTTCAAACCGTAATATATAATCATTGGAATCGTGCCGGATGCCATCCACGTACCAATCAACAGACCGATTGAGATCAGAATAAGCATGGCAGGCATCGATGTATCAAGCTTTTTCCGGATCCCGGCCAGCATCTCCTCCCACGTCAAACCGACACGCAGGCCGATTATTCCCGCACAAAATGCGGCAAGGATTAACAATGGCTCAGGACTAAGTTTTAAATAGCCATAACCAAATGCAAGTAAAAAGATCATGATCGCAATCGGCAATATGGCTTCAAGCAGTGTAGGCTTTCTTTTCATTGATCGTCTCCTCCCAAGTGTTAAGGTTGTTACGGATTATTCCGCAAATTCTATTTACTCTTAATAAGCAAGTTCCATGCCAACTAATTAACTATGAATCGTCCGCTTACAGCCATGTTTCAGGGTCACCTGGTTCACCCTTTTTTGGCTAAATAGGTTCACCCATTTAAAAAGGTGAACCCATCCACATATTAGATATCACTTTTTTTATTACAAAGGTTTAGAAAATCTTTTCCCTTTTGGCTTATTGACGTTCCTTTCCGACCGCGGTGAACTGAAATCGCTCCTACATCACGAAGCAGTTCAAGCCTGTACCTTAATTGTTGCTCCGTGAGGCAAATGCCAAGCTGATGCAAATCTTGCAAAATAGCGTTCCTCCCTGACTGCGTGCGGGGATTTTCGGATAAAACCCGTAAAATCATCAGCATCTCCTTTAGGAACCCCTTTTCTTTAAAGTCATCGAGCAAGTCTACAAAGTTTTGATTGTCCTCCCTCTTGATGTTGATAAATCGTTGTTGTTTTGATAAAAAGGGCAGGTGTTCTTTGAAAACTGTACCTTCGCATACATGCATGAGATATTCAGCGACATTGCGAAGTTCCCTGATATTCCCCGGCCAGTGATACTCTTTTAAAGCTGTAAAGGCATCGTCTGAAAAGTTCAGGGGGGATTTCACCATTTCCCTTGCTATTTCCGCAGTTAAATGCCGTACCAATAGAGGGATATCTTCTGGTCTGTCCCTTAGAGGGGGAACATAAATAGGCAAGACATTAAGCCGATAAAAAAGGTCTTTTCTGAATGTCCCACACTCTATCATTTCTTCGAGGTTTTTGTTTGTAGCAGCAACGATCCTTAGATCAAGCGGGATAACCTGCTCCCCGCCAACCCGCATAATTTCTTTTTCTTGCAAAACACGGAGCAGACGATTTTGAAGAGCAGGCGCGGCATCCCCAATTTCATCAAGAAAAAGGGTGCCTCTATGGGCCTGTTCAAATAAACCGCTCCGGCCGTTTTTACTGGCACCTGTAAAAGCGCCTTTTTCATAACCGAACAATTCACTTTCAAGCAGGGATTCGGAGAAAGCTGCAAAATTCACACCAACAAAAGGATAATACGAGCGCGGTGACGCATTGTGGACAGCTTGTGCAAGGATTTCCTTTCCAGTCCCTGTTTCACCAAGAATTAGGATTGTCCCATTGCTTTGCGCTAATTTTTTCCCCACTTTAATCGTTTCAAGAATCGATTCATTTCTGGTTATAATGTCTTCAAAGCTATATTTAGCTATAAAATTTTTGCTTTTCGTTTGATTGCGGTATTGATGTTCGATTTGCTGGATTTCATTTGCTTTGCGAAACAAAATAACAGTGCCAAAAAAGTCTCCATCAACAACTATCTCCTTTTTCCGAATGTAATACGTGATTTGATCGACGTCCTTAAAAAAATCATAGTCGTCTTTAATTGATGAGATGGCTTTAGAAAATGATGAATGAATGCTGCTTGTCATTGGTTTTCCAAGAACGTCACTTCCGTCCAAGTTAAGGATATCAGTCGCTTTTTGATTTATAACGTTGATAAGACCATCCTTAGTTAACAGCAGCATTGCATCGTCAGAATAATCTACAACTTGCTTGAGACTATTCCTAAGCAGCTTGGTCTGTAAAATTTCCTGGCTAAGTTGATCTGTAACGTGCAGCAATGATTGCATGTAACGTGCAGATAATTGCCGAAAAGCCGCGTTTGGCATGTTAAAATGGGTGAAGACTTCCATAATTGATGAAATATCAATGATCCTTGAACCAACATCAATCGTTCTCTCAACCGAAGGAGGCGTCAATTCCGATTCACCAGGTGTAATGGCGACTCTTACGGCCTGATCGTATCTTGCATTGGGGTAAAAAGGCTTGAAATCAAGGTCGATGCCGGCCTCCTTTAAAATCAATACCGTTTCCTCTGCCGCTTCCTTTATATCACTTACAAGCAAAACTTTTGACCCTTTAGGAAGTTCAAGCAGCTGTCTGATTTTAGCAAAATTAATTGTCCGATCCGCGATAATATAAGATGTATCCTGAGATAAATAAGGTTTGGCCATAGTGAATACAATCCGGCTTGAAATGAGAACGAGCGTATCTTCCCCTATTGTTGAATGAAACAGTTCATCCACAGTACGCGCTTCTATTTCAAAGTATTCATAAAGTTTAAGTTCACGAAGTTGACCGATCATCGTTTTTAATGTGTTTCGTTGATAACTGACAACTAGAATTGTCCCATAGGTTTTCACAAGCTTCCCCTCCAAATTACCTGAGGCACATAATAAAATAGTGATTAGATCAACTATAATTGAACCATTCAAATATTCCAAATTCCAAATTCAGGGTTTTACTAAAGCTCATACAAAGCCGCGAAAGGACAGCAGCCCCCTTGTATTTTCACAGGGGGGCTGACCTTTTTTATTTTATTTTCATACCAAGACGTCTCCTTCTTTGACAACAACCTGATCATCAATCCGAAGTTCCGGCCGCAAGGTGACGCAATCGATATGAACGCCGGCATCCACAGTGCCGCCGAAGGTGATATTCGTGCCAAACGCAATGTGTATTGTTCCATAGATTTTTTCATCTTCAAGAATATTGCCGGTGACTCTGGCGTTATGATTCGCTCCGATACCAAGTTCTCCGACTTCGCGGCCCGCACCATTTCCCAGCATGTCAAGCAGCCTCGCTCCTTGGTCACTGCTCGCCTCAATTAACCGGCCTTCTTTGATGGTCAACAAAACGGATTCCACCAGTTTGCCTATACCGGAAATCGACGCGTCGATCAAGATTTGACCATTGGCGGAACCTTCAACCGGTGCCAAAAAGCTTTCACCGGACGGAAGATTCCCTGAATCACCTTTGCTGGGAAAAACACCGGTACTGTCAACACTTCTCCTGCCATTAATGTTCATGGTTAATTGATGACGCCTGTCCTTTCCGGTGAAAATTGTCACCGTTTTTCCTCGATTGAGACGTTCTGATACAGCATGACAAAGCTTCTTCACTTTATCATAATCGGCAGTTAAGGCACCCTCTGTCAACATGTCCATAGTAACGCCGGGCATGGTGGCTACTCTCGCTCCTTCTTTGCTTGCCGCTTTACGGGCTTTGGTATGTGTCAGTGAGTGCTCAGTAATACAGAGAACAATATCTGCCCATTTCATAGCTTCCGCTACTGACTTGGGAGGCTCTTCACCCGATTTTCCTCTCGGTTTCATCACCATCATTTGGGTGTCATTCCCAAAAGATAGGCCTGCTTCGAAAAAGATTTGGGCAATATCTGTTCGTGTCGTATCCGTAATGATTAAAACTGTTTCATCTGATTGCAATAGGAGATTCGTTTGATAGATTTGTTTGGCTTTGCCGACCAGATCCTGGCCTTTCATAAAGCATTCTCCTTTCTTACTCCGATTTTCACGAAAGTTCATCCGCAACTTTCGCTACAAGGCTGCGCGACAGGATCACGGGCAATCCGCTCGCATTGCGAACGATGGCTTGGTGCTCCACCGTGTATCCCATACAATCTAATACGATTATATCTGCGCCTTTCATCTTCAATTCCCATGCCGGATCGCGAAAATCATCTGACGCATAGGGTGAGGCTGAAGCATAAAGAACATCCAATCCGAAACCTTGCCATTTTTCCTTTAACCATTGGATTTGTTCCGCCAACGGCACAATGACACCAAGTGTCCCTTTCCATAAAACACCTTGAACGACAGAGGCCAAAATTTTATCCGGAAAAATGATGGGCCTATTATGTTTAAAAGACGGAAAATTCCCGGTACACGCTAGAATTGTCGACGAAACGCCCCTTTTCTCCAAGCATTCAATCTTTTCCTGCAGCTTAGGCAACAGAGCTTGTTTGGATAACCTGATGAGCGCCCGTCTTTCAAACGGGAAATATACACCGCGCCACCCGGAGATGGAGCAAAATCCTGGAGTTCCTTTTCCGACAAACCATCGATCGCTCCCATCTCGACCAATTCGACATGCTCTCCTAGAATCAATTTCATCTCAGGTGTCATGTCGACCCGAGGTGACTGACCAATCGTTAACAACCCGATTGTTTGTTTCACCTTACCTTCGCCCCTCCCATTTTCGACCTTTACTCAGATGCCGATTCAAAAAGAAAATCAATGGCAGTTAATGCATAAACTTTTGCACAGCGAATGATATCTTCCACTTTAACACGTTCATTAAAGCCATGAATGGTCGGCAAATATGCTGGGCCGTATTGCAACACTGGAATGTCATAGTCTCTAAAATGGCGTGCGTCACTGCTTGCCCATTGCATGACACCGTATGCTTCTTCGCCGGTCACATCAGCAATGGTATTGACGACAGACTGGCAAATTGGATCTTCAGGACTTGTAAAATTAGCTATGCTCTGGAAACCAAACGGTCGAAGGTCATAATCAAGGTCCAAATCATTCAATTCTTGTTGAACATATTGCAAGATATCATTTGGCGTAATGCCGAACGGCAGTCGGCAATCGACCTCGATCGTACATTGATCAGGCACGACATTCGACTTTGTTCCGCCCTGGATCGTTCCAATGTTAACCGTAACATGCTCGACGACTTCTTCATAATTCTTGGTGTCAGCCATGTATTTCTTTGTAATAGCTGTGATCGGCTTCACTTCTTCAGGAATATGAACGTCTATATCCCATATGCTTTGAAGGCGTTCAATAGCCTGAACCATTTGGGTGATGGCATTAACGCCTGACAACGGTGCCAGACTGCCATGTCCTGGTGCACCTTTAACAGTCAATTCAAACCAACATGCCCCTTTTTGTCCCAATGTCGGGTTCAAAGGTGTTGACGGTTCGGCGATCAAACAACCGTCACCCTTAACAAGCCCGCGCTCAAGCAGCCAAGGCACTCCCAAGTCTCCGCCTGTTTCCTCATCAGGCACGATCGCCAGAACCAACTTGCCTGGCAGCTCGATACCTAATCGATTTAAAAGTGCTGCAGCAAAAAGAATACCTGCCAAACCGCCTTTCATATCGCTGGCTCCGCGGCCGAGCATCCATCCGTCCTTGACCTCTCCCGAAAAAGGATCAAAATCCCATTTCGTTCGGTCACCGGCAGGAACAACATCGGTATGGCCGCAATAGACAAGTGTTTTTCCCTCTTCACTACCCGTTTCGGCAGCCAGGTTCCACATCTTATCGCCAGCTTCATGCCAGACAGCTTCCATTCCGTTTTTTGAAAGGTAGTCATGGATCATCCGATTAATCGGCCCCGAATCACCAGGCGGGTTTTCACTTGGAAACTGAATCAGCTCAGAGCAGAGATTAATCAGTTCAGATTGATGTTCTTCAACGGCAGCCAATACTTGCCGTTTTATGGCCTCCCTTGATTGATGCATTTGCAAAACCTTCTTTCTCTTGACTAATATGGCCAGGCTCTTCCTTTGATTAACCTGCCTTTGTTCCTTTAAGACCAATATTTTTCGAGATCGCTTTTTGGAATCCCTGCTGTGTCTCAGGCAGGGAAAGTGAACAAACAGCTGTCAATGCCGCCCCGAAGATAAGGAATCCAAAACCTACCTCATACGAAAAGGCTTGAACCAATGCCCCAATAATCATTGGCGTGATGATTCCCGAGACTTGACCGCCGAAACTGACCATCGAATTACCTACACCCGCAACAGCTGAAGACAACATTCGCATCGGCATGCCAAAGATCGGCATAAAGCATAACGTGGAACAAAAGATGCCAAGCGATTCAAAGACGACGAACTGCGTAACGGTATCAGCACTTAACATAAAGAACAGGAAGATAGCCGTGATCACTGACAATGGCACGATCATCCGGCGGTGATGACGATGAAAGTACCGATCAAATAACCATCCGCCGAGAATCGTAGCGAAAATAGCGATTAAACTTGGGATAGACGAGAGAACACCCGTCGCCGCTAAACTCACATGCTTTTCTTTAATGAGATATGTGGGCATCCAAGTGACGATGCCTAATTGGACAATGTTATAGCCCATAAACATGAAAAAGAAACGCCACATTGTCCAACTCTTAAGCAAATCCCGATTGCTGACTTGAATCCCCAAATCTTCAACTTTATGATTGGAAACTCCTCCATCGTTTGTCTCTTCTTGCGACCCTTCTGTTTCCCCATGGGAAGCTTCTTCAGCCGTCAGCTTCCTCGGCAGGAACATGACAAGTGCGAGAGACATTAAAACACCAAGGACAGCAAAGGCCAGAAATGTATGCTGCCAGCCGATCCATACTATAATCGGCGCGCCAACCAAAGTGCCCAATGCCCCGCCCAATTGATTTGAAGACATTGTAAAGCCTTGCACCGTCATCCGTTTCTTTCTTGTCGTCCGTTCAGCGATAGCCTTATAGGAAGCCGCTGGGAAAATACCTTCAGCGACCCCAAACAAAAGGCGGGCGGCCAGCAGTGTGACATAACTGAATGCTAATCCTGTAGCTGCTGTGAATACTGACCAGCCTACCATACCAATAGCCATGATTTTCTTGGCACCAAATTTATCTGCTAAAAAGCCTCCGGGAATCTGCATTAGGGCATAGGAAAAGTAGAACGTGCTTAACACCAAACCTTGTTGAAAGGCACTGAGGCCAAAATCATCGCTGATGGAGGGAAGTGCAATCGTGATCAAGAATCGATCAATGTAATCAACCAGCCATGCGGTAAACAATATAACAACTGTCGTTATTGTTATTTTCCTGATTTTCTTATGCGTTGCATTCATCTAATCACCCCGTCAATCGATTTTAACCCTGACCCAAGGTTTGCAAAACGGTCATTGAACCATATAATTGCGTCATTCTCTTAAATTCCTCTGAATCGTAGAACGTTGTCACACCCTCGGTAAATTCCTTAGCCACCTCGACGGCATAGCGTGCTGCCGAAGCTATATCAACTTCATGGCTTGCGCCGGTTCCGCAGCCGGGAACAGTTGATTCAGCTGTAATCGCCAAACCTACGACCGGAGCAGATGTAGCCACGGAAGGTTGCAAAATGCTGTTAACATGATAGATATCATTCCCATAAGGCGTGATGTCCTGCATAGTGACCGGGAATGTCACTGGAAGTTGTCCGGTCGTCATTTCCATCACACGAAGCAAGTCCTCGCTTGTGCGCAAAATGTAACCTTCCTTTACGGTCGGTGAAATCGCAATCCCTTTGTGGTTGATAACCCGATTGCCTTTTGTTGTGTCTATAGACAGGAGTGCTTCCATTTCCGGCAGCACTTCGTGGTTATTCATCGTAAGGATGTCGACGGGAGACCCCATGAAATCTACCGGCTCATGCGGGATGGCGGGGGCTGTTGGACAGACATGTGTCGTCATGATCACATCCCCTTTTAGCCGGTCACCTCGCTCACTCATTTCGGCTAACTTTAAAGCCGCGGCAATCGCAGATGCAGCACCGTCCCCATCCGAAACAAATCCAATCCGGTTCGGACGGGCGCCAATGCCTCCCAAACGTCCGACAATGCCAAAGGTCGGTGCGTTCCCGCCGCCGCTTTTTCCATCCGTGCCTTTTACAACAATTTTAATGAAATCTGTTGAACCCTTTTCCCCTTCTACGGTTGTTGACTCGGCTTCCACGTGTTTGAATCCCACAAAGAGCTGGACGACATGCTCTCCCGCCGCACCGGCGTTATCTAAGACATCAACAGCTGTTAATGTTTGTTTTAAAGTCATGATCCATCTTCCCCTTTATAATTTATTGGATAAATCAAATCCCTTATCTACAAATTATAAATTTTCAAATTGTTGCGCGATATCCACACATTGGCTTAATGTCTGTCCGCTTTTTTGTACGCATTGGACAAATAAAACTGACCATCCTTAACCAAAACTTTTATTTAAATAAAAATAAAAAAAGCGTTTGACGGTCTTACCTATATAAGGCAAAGTCAACATAATTTTGGAGGGTTATCATGTTCGAACAGAATGCAAGTTTTGAAGTTCAGGCATACGAAGATCGATTAATTGAAAAGGCAAAGACATGCAGACAGAAATCGGAGTGTAAGGTATTAAGGTCTTTTGAAACAATAGATTTTAAAATGAGCTTGATAAAATTGATACATCTATTAAAAAGGTAAAAGATGCAACTTCGTCAAAGAACAAAAAGGCTTTAGTCACACTGACAACTGGCGGGAAAGTGAGCGCTTATGGACTTGGTTCGCGGTTCGGCATGATAGATGATGTCCTTGGTGTAGCACCAGTTGTCATAGACCGTGATGCCGCAATCGGCAAAGGAGCATCAGCGAAAAAAGTTATCGAGAATGCATTAGATAAAAAGACGAATGCTTATAAAAACGAACATATTGTCTATCTTAATCCTGAATACTGGTACCTTTAGGAGGCGGACTAGAGTCAGTCTCGATTAAAGAAGTCGCTGATGGAATGAAGCAGGCAAAAGGCAGTTAAGTTTTGTTTTTAAAAGCTTGAATCGCTATGCATAGACAACAATTTAAAAGCCACTTGGAATTGCAAGCGCATCTCACTGTCATCCAGATCCATATGAGTGATGTCTTGTATTTTTTTTAATCGGTACTTCAACGTGCTGCGGTGAACAAACAGAAGTTCCGAGGCTTTTGTTACATTGCCATTCGTCTGTAAATAAACTTTCAAAGATTTCACCAGTTGCGATTGAAGATTCTTTCGGTCATAATCCAACAGCGGGCGAAGCAAATCATGTGCATATTGAAGGGTCTCCGAGTCATTTCTTAGCTTCATTAAAAACCGGTAGACCCCTAACTGATCAAAGTGGACAGCTTGGCCCGTTCCCCAAACGTCGCGCCCGATTTTCAAAACCAATTGCGCCTTCTCATAAGACCTGTAAACATCATTAAGATCGCAATACACCCTCCCGATTCCAAGGTTAAAAGGAAAATGAAAGGCTTGATTAATGCGTTCGATCATTTGATGGCCTTTCTCCTTTACCGCTTGTGACACATCCTTTTCACTCGGGACCGAGCAAAACAGATACAACTGATTTCTTTTAAAGAAAATCATGGTCTTTTCAAACAACGGTTGAACAATCGTCTTGATTTGTTGGAGAACAAAAGGATCTTGTGATCTGACGTCCTGTTCCTCAGCATGTTCCTGAAGATAGCTTTGATAATTAAGCGTTAAGAAAAATGACGCATGATGTGAATGAATGCCAAGACCCGCAGCGCGATGTTCCAATTCTCCCGGCAAAATGTTTCCTTCAATCAAATCGTTAACAAATTCCCTTTCTAACGATTGCTGCGCTTGGCTCGAAAACCGATCCTTTATCAGCAGCAATGACAGATGGGATGCCACTTGTTGAAGCAATGCGTCATTTTCCTCTTCTAGGGGCTGATTCTTTTCAATCACAGTAATGAAGCCCAGCAATTGATTATTATCCCGGATCGGGAAGATAACACGTGACTCCCGTTGCTCCTCTCTTCCCACCTTAACTGGACATTTCCCATGTTTTAACTTCTCTAAGGTCTCAGGGTTATTTATAAACCGTTGAAAACCCGATGAAGCCTTCGTAAGCAAAAAGTAGCTACGCCGCCAGTCATCATTCAATTTTTCCTGTGATGCCGCCAGCAGCCTTGTTTTTGTGTCTTCTATATATACTGGATTTCCTAAATAATCTTCCAGGCGATTGACAATGTGATTGAGATCTTGATCCGTTGTATCCAAAATGGAAGCCAATACCTGATAATAGCCGAGATCTGCTGAGCGCTCTTTATAAAGTTCTTCATACAAAGGCGTTAAAATGTCCCCGTAGACGACATCATTCGGAACTGTAATTAATGGCATATTGTTTTGGTTAGCCAACCGATACATTTCTTCAGGGAGATTTTTAATGAAGCGCCCCGGCTTGATCACTAATCCTGCCCCTTTTTCCTTAATCAGGGTCTGGAAAAAATTTATTTGCGCTTCCGGATTGTCTTTAATGGCATAAAAGGTTGTGACAATCAACAACCCTTCCGTCAGCCAACTCGTTGTATCGGGAACCTCCATCACTTCGACCGCTCGTACCGGCCGATTTACTCCTTTATTCCCTGCTACAATCTCCCCTTTTTCCAAACCACCGATTGACATTGCTTCTTTGACATCCATATCGTTCCACCATCTTTTATAGAAGTTTCCGTCAGAAAGTATAATTACATTAATCATATCATGGCAGGGAGGGAAAAATAAAAATTCCCCGGTACAAATTGACTGTACCGAGGATTTTTAGGGATTTATGCGTTTTTACTTCTGGATGTCAGGTTGACGCAAGCTCACCGGCTGCTTTTACCCGGATTCGGGTGGCGTTTCCAGGCAAATACGCCAATGGGACATCCTCTATATCGACAATCTGGCATGTGGTTTCATCAGCGCCGGCTTTTACTGCTTCTCCAATCGCGATTTGTTTGGCATGGTCAATTGCTTTATCACGGCCCCAATCATTCAAGGAATAAATTCTCTCGACTTGTCCGCTTATTTGAGCGATAGCAGCGCCAATGGCATTAGCGACACCGAAATTTTCCGGTTTGATCACTTCTGAAGCCCCTTCAAGCGCATCCGGAAATAAGATGCTTCCCCCGCCGACAAGAATGACAGGAACTGGATCAGCACTCGTTTTCATTTGGTCGATCGCTTTTTCAGCCATCTTGATCATGGACGCATAAATATTTGTAAGAAGCATCTTGTCAAGATGCTGAACTTTTGACGGATCACCAATATCTGCCTTGCCAAGGGCAACGACAACATCGGTAGCGGTTAATGTGTCCCCGCCAAATACCAAGGCTTTTTCCGGCAGGCGGTAACCGACACTTTCAGGCCCGATAGCGAATGTTTGATCATCTTTCATGCGGATCACCGTTCCGCCGCCAAGACCGATCGATACGAGGTCAGGCATGCGGAAATTTGTTCTGACTTCACCAATGTCAACAGCTAGTGAGGACTCCCGCGGGAACGAGTCAATTAAAACCCCGATATCTGTAGTCGTTCCCCCAACATCAATGACGAGAGCATCCGATTTTCCTGATAAATACGAAGCGCCGCGCAAGCTGTTCGTCGGCCCGCAAGCAACTGTTAAAATCGGATATTTGATCGCATAGTCGACCGACATTAACGTGCCATCGTTTTGTCCAAAGAAAACCTTTGCATCGATGCCTTCCTCTTCCAGAGCATTCATGAAGCCAACGGCCGTGGCCTCGGCGACATTGACGACCGATGCATTAAGAATCGTGGCATTTTCTCTTTCTAAGAGTCCGACACTGCCGATTTCCGATGACAGCGACACCGGGATGCTGCCAATAACCTCTTGAATGATTTCCGCAGCTCGTTTTTCATGGGCATTTGAAACTGGAGAAAAGATCGATGTCACCGCAACCGAGTCGACTTCATCCTTCATTTTTCGGGCTGCATTATACACAGCCTCCTCATCGAAGGGAACGATTTCCCGCCCGTCAAATTCATGTCCGCCTTCAACCAAATAGACATGTTGATTTAACTTCTGTTTTAAATCAGCTGGAACGCCTGTCATTGGCTTAACAGCCATAGCCGCCGGAGCGCCGATGCGGATGATGCCGACTTGATTGAAACGTTTCCTTTCCACGATCGCGTTTGTGCAATGCGTGGTGCCAAGCATGGCATATTGGATGTCTTGGCGCGGCACTCCGGACGCTTCAATCACTTCTTTCATTGATTGATAGATGCCTTTACTGACATCCGCAGTCGTATGCCTCTTCGTCTTCGCTAACACATTAAATTGTTCATCCAAAATGACGGCATCTGTATTGGTGCCCCCGACATCAATGCCAATCCGATAAGTCATACTGTCTTATCCCCTTTCGCTGCCGGCGTCTCTAATGGCATATAGTCCATGCCGTAACCAAAATAACCGGGCCCGCATGTTTCAAGGCCTTTATTTGTTCGCCATTTTTCGTGACATGGAATGCCAATTACGGCACAGCGGACACCGTAACGGAGGCCTTCCGTCGTAATCGGTGTTCCCGTGTCAGCGTCCAACGTACAGATGAGGTCAGGCGTGATGCAAACAGGGGCATCATTTTTTTCAGCCAAAAGAAATTCATTTTGAAAATGCAGCTTAAGGGTGTGCGAACGATCCGCATTAATGCCTTCAATCGTCGCTGTGCCTCTTGCAAATCCCGTCACCGTTCTCCGGCTGATATCCGTCACTTTGCCTTCAAATAATTTGATCCCCCCCGAGCGCAATATCACTTCATCCACCGGGTTCTGATTGTTTTGTTTGGCTTCACGGATGGCTTTCCCTATATCTTCAGCAAGGCCTAAGCTTCCGGCTATGCCGCTTCTTCTAACGTCTTTGCCATGCATAGGGTACTGTGCGACTGTCGCCGAGCCGCCCATTTGAATCGTGGCGCTTCTGGCAAGGCGCTCTGCCCAATGGTTATCTACTGTGTTCATCACCGATGTATTCCCTCTTTCGTCAGCTAGAATTAACGGTGATGCTGAGATGCCATCCAAATAAAAGGTGACCATTTGCAATTCAGGAAAAGCCCGTCCCATGCCATCCACATTGACTACAGGCAAGCCTAATCGGGCAGCGACAGCAACTGGAAGGAGGGAGTTGACCCCGCCGATTTCAATCGGCATAGTAGCATAAACTTTTTCTCCCAAATAGTCTTCCATCATACTAAAAGCATTGGTCGCTTCATGTTCACCTGGTGCCTTTTCAAACAGGACCGTCGGAGCTCCCATCATGCCAATGGGCACTATAAGAGCATCGTCTGGCAATTCATCGACTTCCAACAATTGAACAGGCCCTTGTTCCTCAATGGCTTGCAGGGCCATTAATTTCCCTATATGCGGATCCCCGCCCCCTCCAGTACCAAGAAGGGAAGCTCCTACAGCAATATCTTCAATTTCACGTTCACCTAGATATCTCATAACAAATGACACTCCTATCTATTTGACTTTGAAAATGGAATGAAAGAAAGTAAACAATGCATCACCGGCAATAAACCCCGCTGCTGCTGTGTACATAGCCGGTTCTGCCTTCTTCCCGACAACCTTCAGAATGGTGACTCTTATCGCTATTCCGGCAAGAACCGCCCAGGCAGCCATTGGGAAATTGATTAATAGACCCGTTGCACCCAGTACGCCCATTTGGCGTTTGGGCCCGCCGATCAACTGCAGCAGTGCTCCCGGAATCGCCCATATTAATAATTTCATCGCAACATCCGCCGAAACCCCCGCTTGGATGGTGGCTGTAAAAACCTTGTCAACAGGCGGCAAAAGACCTTGCTGAAAATAATGATTAAAGGTCAGCAGAACCACGACGGATGCTACAGCAAAGCCGATTAATGCCACCTTGAACTGCTGGCGCCGTCCGTAAAGCTCTGCCTCTCTGTCCTTTCCATTGCCCCGAAGAATGTAGCCGGTTTTAAAATCATAAGCCATATCAGCAAATGCCGGACCAGTTGCCGCGCTGAAACCAACCAGCAGAGCCAATGCAATAGGAGGAAATCCAATCAACATTCCAATAATCAATGTAATCAGTGCGACAGCAAAAGCCGGAAACCAACCGGAATGCATTGCCGCTACCCCGACAATGATTTCATGAATAAATGCAGCAAAAGCCGCAAATAACATATAACCAATTAACATTGGAATCGACATATGCGAAATAAGACCACCGATGAGCGCAAGTATCAACGCCACAGCTAAATAAGCTATAAAGCCATAACCAAATGCTTTAGAAGTATCCCTGCGTGTTCTCGTATAAGATGTTTCTTCGGTTTGCAGGGGATCTTCTTTTGCGTTCTCTGCCGCGGCTGCCTCTTCATTAGATGCAAGTGTTTGGGTGTTTTTTCGATCCTTCATAATGATAAAAATCATCTGTATAAGGGCAACGACACCGGCACCGATCATAAATCCATGGGGAATATATAAGGCATCAATGTCAATGCCAAAGACAGGTTCGCTGTATGCTCTGACGAGTAAACCAATGCCAAACATTGTCAAAGCCATAATGTTGCCGATAAAAGCAACCCCAAATGCCGACATAGGGATGCCTGCCCAAGCCCCAACAATACCTCCGACGATCCCGGCTCCTAAAAATCCCGCTTTTTTGCCGCCTTCATCCCCCGCTTTGATCGATTCGGCCGTGGCAATCCCCGGCGGCCAAATACCAGCGGCAGGAAACAGTTTCGAATCGAAAAAGCGATACAAAAGGATAGCGTCCACAAACAATGCCAGGACGGCGCCAATAAACATAGGAATGATTAAATCCGTCCGTCCAAGCAAAAAGGGTATGCCTATTGGAATTAATAGACTATTAGCTGCCCCGAAAGTGGCTGCGGATATGGACGTTTGAACAAGGTTCTGTGTATGGACAGACTTAAATTTAATAAGCGCGCTGACTGGGATTCTGGCAATGACCATAGCCAATAACGCACCGATAATGGATGTATTGGCGGAAATACCTAATGATGTGATTAATTGCAGACCGACAATCGCTCCAAATACCGATACAGCAGCAACTATTATTAAAAATAAAGGTGATAGAATGGATGGTGTTTCATTTTGGAATTGGCCCTTCTTCATGTTTTCACCACTCTCTAAATATTTTGATAATAACTCTTTTACGTGCCTTTTCCTTTTAAAAAAGCACGCATTAACACCCGACTACGGATTTAATTGATACGTTCTAATCTTTCCTTGGATCTGATCACGGGCATACGTTATGTCATCTAATAATTCCTTAGCTCTTTCTTCAGATAATCGATATGAGGGGGCGGCGATGGTCAATGAGGCAATAACTTGATTCTTGTGATTAAAAAGGGGTATGCCCAAACCAACAACCTCATCAGAATATTCTCCTAACGTATAGCACCACCCCCTCTTCCGGATAGCCTCCAAATCATTAATTAATTGTTCTGGATTCGTAATGGTGTTTGAGGTTAGCCGATCTACACCTTTTTCAATAATCGCCGCTTGCTCCTTTTCGGACAAAAAGGCCATAACAGCCTTGCCTGAAGCCCCTGCATAGAGCGGTGTCCTAGAGCCGACAGATACTGAGAATAAAATACTGTGGCTGCTTTTTGCAATGGAGAGGCAGACCCCCTCACCTCTGTCATGCCAGGTTAAAAACACCGTTTCCTTAGATTTTTCAGCCAATTCATTCATGTAAGGATCAACAATATCTGTAATCTTTAATTGATCTTGTACCAAAACACTATATTCAAAGAACTTTAGGCCTAATTCGTATTTCTTTGTATCTTCGTTTTTTTTCAAAAATCCGTGTTGTTCATATGTGGATAAGATTCTATGAATGATCGAATGGCTTTTGTCTAATTCTTTCGCAAGCTCCCTAACCCCCCATGCAGGGTGTTCCTTCGTAAAATATTTAAAGACTTCCAGCGCCTGATCCAATGTTTTTAAGCTCACGTGATCCGCCTCCCACTTAATGTCTCTATATTAGAACCATCTGTCCTTATTTTAAACCAATAATAATATAAAGCGGTCCAATTAGCAACAATATTCTAAAAATAGGGCAAAAAAATCACTGCCAAATCGCAGCACTAATAGAAAAATCCACTAAAATACCTGATAATGTTGAAAATTTGATCTCCATCTTGTATACTAACATTAAATTAAAATAAGAACCACTGGTTCTAATATAGGTACAATACAAAAAAGAAAGAGGGATCCCAATGAGAGTGGCCACAGATATCGGAGGAACATTCACAGATTTGGTTTATGTCAATGATCAAGGAAAAATCGACATGGCCAAATCCCATACCACCCCGCCCAATTTTGAAAACGGCGTCATCAATGTCATTAATGAAAGCGGCATTGATCCGGAGTCTATTGATACATTTATCCATGGGACGACCGTGATTATTAACGCATTGACGGAACGCAAAGGTGTCAAAACCGGGTTGTTGACGACCAAAGGTTTTAGAGATGTTCTGGAAATAGCCCGCGGCAATCGTCCCGACTTATATAATGTCCGCTATGAAAAACCTGTGCCGTTTATTGACCGGCATCTGCGCTACGAGGTGAACGAGCGGCTGAACTATCAGGGTGAAGTCATCTCTCCGTTAGATGAAAACCAGGTCAAAGCTGCTGTCGATTATTTTAAAAAGGAAAATGTTGAGGCCATTGCTGTTTGTTATTTGCATGCCTATATCAACCCCGAACACGAACAAAAAACGGCTGACATCATTCAGCAATTATGGCCAGAAGTGTCGGTCACGGCTTCCCATGAGGTGACCAAAGAATGGCGCGAGTATGAGCGGACAAGCACGACGGTTTTTAACTCTTACGTTAAACCGATTGCTGCTGAGTATATTAACAAACTGTACGGTAAATTAAATCATAACCATGTCAACAGCAACAATTACATCATGCAATCGAACGGCGGAACAACGACCTTTTCCCATGCTAAAGAAACCCCGATTAACATGGTCGAATCCGGCCCGGTCGCTGGTATCTATGGAGCCGCGGTATTAGGAGAAATACTTGGCGAAGACAACATCATCGCCTTTGATATTGGGGGTACAACCGCCAAATGCTCGCTGATCAATCAAGGTGAGGTTAAAATCACAACAGATTATTTTATTGAAAAAGATGACCGCCATGCCGGATATCCTATCAAGGTGCCCGTTGTCGATATACTGGAAATTGGAAACGGCGGGGGATCGATTGCAAAAATTGATGATACTGGATCTCTGAAAGTCGGACCGCAGTCTGCTGGGGCCATGCCTGGACCCGTTGCTTACGGCCAAGGCGGGATTGAACCTACTACCACAGATGCTAATCTTGTCACTGGCAGGCTGTCTAAAGATAATTTCGATTACGACGTCGACATTGATAAAGTCAAGGCTGCCATTGACAAAAACATTGCCAAGCATTACGGGACATCCGTTGAAAACGCGGCTTTGGGCATCATTCGAATGGCCAATGCCAACATGCTTAATGCATTAAAACTTATTTCCATTAGAAAAGGTCATGACCCTCGGGACTTCACACTTATTGCTTTTGGCGGCGGCGGCTCCATGCATGCGCCTGCCCTTGCAAAAGAATTAGGGGTAAAAAAAGTCATCGTGCCCGTTGCTTCCTCGGTATTCTCAGCATGGGGAATGCTAATGACCGATTTAAGGCACGATGACATCCAAACCCATATAAAACGGGTTAACAACATTGATTTATCTATATTGGAAAATGAATGGGGAATACTCGAATCCCGGGCTCTTGAACAATTTAAAACAGAGGGCATTGATAAAGGCCGTGTGCTGTTCAGCCGATTTGCCGACATGCGCTATCTTGGACAAGAACATACTGTCAAGGTCCCCGTCCCAAATGTAGCTTGGACAAAAGCAACATTAACCGAAATCACTGAAAGATTTCATGAGCTGCACGAAAAAAATTACACATTTAAACTGCCGGATACTCAGGCGGAAATTGTTAATCTTCATTTAACAGCATTCGGAACTGTCGAAAAACCGAAACTTCAAAAGCTGGCAACATCCAATGAATCGGTGAAATCAGCCATTAAAGCCACAAGGCCCGTCTTTTACGAAGAAGATGGGTGGCTGGATACAACCATCTACCAACGCGAGCGGCTGGTGCCGGACGCCATGATAGAAGGACCGGCTATTGTGGAAGAGCCTTCTGCCTCAACAGTGATTTATCCGGATCAATCACTAACTGTCGATGAATATGGCAATCTTATAATTGATACAGGGGTGAAATAAATGGTTGAACAGAGCTATGCGAAAGTAGATCCATTTACACTGGAAATTATCAAGGAATCCTTAATGGCTGTCGGTGATGAAATGTTTTATGCCCTGGCTCGCACGTCTATGAGCCCGATCATCTACGAAGTGCTTGATTATGCCAGTGGATTAACAGATGCCAAAGGGCAATTGTTGACCCAAGGCAATGGTGTGACGAGTTTTATAGGCATGTTAAGCCCCATGGTTCAGCATGTCATGCAAAAATACGATGAGGGCAAGGATTTGAAGCCCGGAGATATTATTATTATCAATGACCCATACGTTGGCGGAGGATCACATCTATCGGACGTCGGCTTGGTTTTGCCTATTTTTCATAAAAATGAGCTGATTGCTTTCTCTGTTAATAAAGCTCACTGGACAGAAGTGGGCGGGAAGGATCCCGGTTCTTTCACCAGTGACTCGACTGAAATTTATCAGGAGGGGCTGCAATTCCCTGGAGTGAAGCTATTCGATTCAGGGAAAGTCAATCAAGCTGTCGTTGATATTATAAAATATAATGTTCGATTCCCCGACCTATCGATTGGTGATATGTGGGCTCAGGTTGCCGCGCTGCGCACAGGCGAAAAACGCATCATCGATCTTTGTGAGAAATACGGCAAAACCCAGGTTTCTTCGGCCATTGAACTAATGTTAGATCAAGGAGAACAATTAGCCAGAAATGAACTAAAAAAGCTGCCTAAAGGGTCCTTTTCGGCCAGCAGCTTCATAGAAGATGATGGCAACGGGGATGGTCCGTTTGAAATCAAAGTGAATGTAACAATTAATGATGATCACTTTATTTGTGATTTCAGAGGCAGCCACCCTCAGGTGCCATTACCGGTCAACTGTTCATATTATGCCTTAATTGCTGGAGTCAGGGCCATTTTCTTAGCCATTATCAGCCCGTCAAAAAATGTAAATGACGGCATCTTCCGCCCATTGAAAGTGATAACCGATGAAGGCTCTATCATTTCAGCTGGGCGGCCTGCCCCTGTATCTATGAACTGGGAAGGCCGGTTGGGCGGAGCGGATTTAATATGGAAGGCACTCGCTCCAGAACTTCCAGATCGCTTGTCAGCAGGGCATTTATTATCCGTATGTTCTGTGACGCTATCAGGTAAAAACCCTAGCAATGATGAACCGTTCCTTGTCGTCGAACCGTCCGTTGGCGGCTGGGGAGCAAGTCAAGGGCAGGATGGTGCCAGAGGCCAATTTTGCATTGGTGATGGGGAAACATACAATGTCCCTGTTGAAGTCGCAGAAACACGATACGGTATATTAATTGATGAATACAGCCTGCATTGCGACAGTGCCGGTGCTGGTGAGTATATTGGCGGTTCCGGCGTGATCCGCTCATATCGAGCCTTAAGCGACAATCAAACCATTACCACCATGTTCGGGCGGCACCAGTTCGCTCCATGGGGGTTAAACGGCGGCGAAGATGGTTCACCGAATAACGTCTATTTCAGGAAAGCAAATGGCGAAACCGCTGGTCCATTTGGTATGACAACAAGATACCCTCTTAATAAGGGCGATGTTGTCCAACTGGTAACAGCCACAGGCGGAGGTTACGGCCATCCATTTAACCGCCCGGCAAAACAAGTAGCTGACGACGTTAAAAACGGCTACATTTCCCTCGAGCACGCCCAAGAAACGTTTGGCGTCGTCATCGACCCGGAATCATTTGACGTGATAAAACTTCTAAGAGATTAGACGAAAAGAGCCATTCCCAAGGAATGGCTCTTTTTTTGCAGCAATTAAATCACACTAGCAATTTTTTTAAAAAGTCATTCAGAACATGGACCGTCTTAACGCAATCATTTAATGCTGACCATTCTTTTGGATTGTGGCTGATACCGTCCTTGCTCCGGACAAAAAGCATGGCTACTGGAAGGTGTTGCCCGACATTCATAGCATCATGGGCTGCTCCGCTTGGTAAGTAAACGGGTTTTATATTTTGTGCCTTAACCGATTTTTCGAGCTTATTTTGCATGTCCGCCTCTATCGGGACAGGACTGACACGCAATGTTTCCTTATAGGATACAGAACCCCCATGTTTTTCCGATATGGCTTCAGCTTTTTGAATAACAAGATCCACTAATTTGTCCCGAGTTTCCAAGTAAATATCACGAATGTCGACGTATAGAGTCACCTGACCTGGAATAACATTGACCCCGTTCGGGTGCACATTAAGCTTTCCGATCGTCGCCACTGCGGTAGAACTGACTTGCTTTGGCAGTTGATTGACTTCCGTGATAAATTCCCCGGCAGCGACCAAAGCATCGTTTCGATTATCCATTGGGGTGCTCCCAGCATGCCCGGATTCTCCTGTAAAGGTTACTTCCAGCCAACATGGACCCGCAATGCCAGTTACAATCCCTGTTGCGACATTCGCTTTTTCAAGCTGCTTTCCCTGTTCAATATGAACTTCTACATAAGCGGATATTTTATTTAAATCCCTTTTTGCCTTCCTGAAATCATCAATGCTTAATCCAATCCTATTCATAACTTCATCGGAAGAAATACCATTGAGATCTTTCTTTTGCTTTAACCCGGTAACATCGAGATCGCCAACCATTGCCTCGCTGCCAATCAACCCTCCATTGAACCTTGTCCCTTCTTCATCGGAAAAAATGACAACTTCATAAGATTTATTCGGACGGTAACCGGTCTGATGCCATGCTTCTACGACTTCAAGTGCTGATAACACACCTAATGTCCCGTCAAAATGGCCGCCGTTTGGCACTGTATCAACATGGGAACCGGACAAAACGACAGATTCACTGTTTTCTTCACCTTCCAATCGACCGAATACGTTCCCCGCTTGATCTTCTGTTACACTAAGTCCCGCTTCTTCCATCCAGCCTATAACTAAATCCTTAGCCTGTCTTTCCTCCTGAGAAAACCCGATTCGATATGAACCCTCTTCCTTTGTCAAACCGATTGACGATAATGCCGCAAGCCTTGAAGCAAGTCTGCCGCCATTAATCCCCGAGTGATCAAGGGCGGAATCATATGTTTCAAGCAAACGTTGCTGTAAGTTTAACGGATCGGATAGTTGTGACATGGCAAATTCCCCTTTTTTAGTGTTTTGGCAAAACCAAATAAAATAAAGTTTTCCCTGTGGATAAATACCGTTTATCCACAGGGGTGGGGTCTGACCCCCCTAAATAAGTCACTTATCCACATGACAGGGGTCAGACCCCTTTTATTTGCCCTTCCCCGCAAACAGTATATTTTGTCGACGTTAAAGCTGGCAGCCCCATTGGACCGCGGGCATGGAGCTTTTGCGTGCTGATCCCGATTTCGGCACCGAATCCGAATTCGAAACCATCGGTAAAACGGGTCGAAGCATTATGGTAAAGGACGGCTGCATCGACCGTTTGGAAAAAGGCGGATACGCTTTCCTCGGATTCTGTGAGAATCGCTTCAGAATGCTTTGTACCGTATCGATTAATATGCCGGACTGCTTCATGAACATTTGCGACAACCTTGATTGCTAGAATTTTATCTAGATATTCAGTTTCCCAATCATCACCGTCCGCCGGGATGAGATCCGGCACGAAAGCTGTAGCCCTTTCATCACCGCGCAGTTCCACATGATGGTCCCGAAGCTTAACAGCAAGTTCCGCTAAATGCCTCTTCGCCCATGCTTCGTGTACAATCAGTTTCTCCGCAGCATTACAAACTGAAGGCCGCTGTGTTTTGGCGTTAACAGTAATTTCAGCTGCCATCCCGGGCTTCGCGCTTTGATCTATGAAAATATGACAATTCCCCGCACCCGTTTCCAGTACAGGAACAGAAGCATTTTGAACAACGGTTTGAATCAGCCGTTTTCCTCCGCGGGGGATCAGTACATCTAAATAGTCGTTCAGCCGGAACATATCGGAGGCTGTTTCCCTGCTGACATCCTCAAGCAATTGCACGGCATCGGCTGGCAATTCAGTCCCCTCCAACGCCCGATGAATGACATTAACAAGCGCCTGGTTCGAATGCAGGGCGGATGAGCTTCCGCGTAAGAGGACGGCATTACCGGTTTTCAAGCAAAGACTAGAAGCATCAACCGTGACGTTGGGTCTCGCTTCATAGATCATCCCGACGACACCCAAAGGCACCCTGACCTTTTGAATCGCAAGGCCATTGGGACGTTCCCACGATTCCAATGTATCACCGATTGGATCAGGTAAGGCCGTTAGTTGAATAAGCGCTTCAGCCATCTCAACAATCCGGCCTTCATTCAACATCAAGCGGTCGATAAGTGATTGGCCGATGCCTTTTTCTTTTGCGGCATCAATATCTTTTTCATTTTCCCTTAAAATATAGGCCATTTCATTTGTAAGCTGATCCGCAATGGTCTTCAGTGCCTCATTCTTTTGCAATGTGGTCTTCGAGCTCAACTGGCTGGCAGCGGCTTTTGCCTTTGCTGCCTTTTCGATAAGTTCACTCATATGAGCGCCTCCCCTATGATTTGTACGAAGTGGTCACGATGAATAACCTCGGGGCGTTTCCCCCCCGTTTTTTGCATCGCCTCCTGACTCGCCAATCCTATTACCATCTTTAATTGTGCCGAAGAATAGTTGACTTGGCCCTTTCCTATGACTTCCCCTTTTGTGGTCGTTATTTCAACAACGTCACCGGTGTCGAATGACCCGCTGATATGTCTAATTCCTGCAGGCAAAAGGCTCTTTCCTTCTGCAGTGATTGCGCGGGCCGCGCCGCCATCAACTTGAATTTCCCCTGAGACTTGGGAATGTAGCGCAAGCCATTGTTTCGGTTTCTTTAAAATGGGGCCTGGAGAATGCCCTATATAAGTGCCATCCCCTTTTCCATCCAAGATATCAAGACATTTGTCCGGCCCTAGACCGGTTCCGACGAAGCAATTCACACCGAGTGATAAAGCCGTTTGCGCGGCCAATAATTTGGATTTCATTCCTCCCGTACCGAATTTTGAAACAGATGTACTCTTTGTCTGCTGCAGGAGGTCTTCAGTTATTTCGGGAAGAAAGTCATAGCGCAGTGCCTGCGGATTGACCCTTGGATCTTCCTCGTATAAACCGTTAACATCTGTTAATATCATCAAAAAATCAGCATGGACAAGACCGCTGACGAGAGCAGCTAGCATATCATTATCACCAAATGTCAGTTCATCAACTACAACCGAATCATTTTCATTAATAATCGGCAGGACAGATCGTTTTAACAGTTCGGTTAACACGGAATAAGCATTGCTATACTGTTCTTTATTAGTAAAGTCATTCTTCGTTAACAACAGCTGAGCTGGTACAATCCCGTATGCCTTAAATGATTCAGTATAAGATTGAATGAGCCGTCCTTGACCAACAGCAGCTGCCGCTTGTTTTCCCGATGTGGTAACAGGACGGGCGGGATAACCCAAGTCCCCAAAACCAGCCGATACTGCACCTGAAGAAACCAAAAGGACCTCATGCCCCTGTTTGATTAATTGTGCTAATGCTTTTGTATGTTCGGCAAGTTTGCTCTCACTAAGCCCGCCAATTGTATTGGTTAAAGAACTGCTGCCAATCTTAACAACAACCCGCTTTTTTCCCACTTGTTCTCACACCCTTTCCTGAATAAAACCTCTTCAAAATAACGTATACAAAAAAGCCCTCCCGTCTTCTGCATGACGATGCAAAAGGACGGAAAGGGCTTGTGATCCGCGGTACCACCTTACTTTGGTATCATACATAAAATAGCAGATACCCACTTATCATTCCCGTAACGCGGGAAAAAACGGTCAGGTTATTCGCCAAACAGCTCAAGGGGTAGGTTCATGTAGCCTGTAAATGATGGAATCTTCCAGCCGATGAATTCCACTCTCTTTCATCCCAACCAGCTCATTACTCGTCCCTGTCAGTGCTGAATTTTTATAAAATTAAATTATATTATGCTTGATGTCATGCATTATGTCAATGGGAATAGATGTCATGTGCAGTTTCACTAAACCATCCTAGATCACCTATACTTATGGAAAAATAAAATTTATGCTATGTTAACTGTAAAAGACTTCGTTCCTGATATTTCTTTATTTTGGGCTGTTATTTCCATAGAGATTTTGTTTTTAGAAGAAATTTCGACAAATACCCTCTTAAGCCCATAAAAATTCCTTTAAACAACCATTTTACATCCCGGCTTAGGCCGCCAAAAATTGAATTTACGCTTTTTCTTTGGTTAAATAAAGTTATATATTACCGTTATTTAATCATTCTGGAGGTCACTAATGAAACTAGATTTTGAAAGTGCCGAACCTTTACATATTCAGTTAAAGAACTATTTGAAAAGAGAAATAATGGGCGGCATTTATAAACATAAAATTCCAAGTGAGCGGGAACTTATGGATCGTTATTCGGTGAGCAGAACGACTGTGCGTGCGGCTATTTCCGATTTGGTCCATGAAGGCATATTGGAGAAAAGGCACGGTAAAGGAACGTTTGTTTCAAATGTTCCCGTTCATGATTGGCTCGGATCCTTTACAAGTTTTACCGAAACAATTAAAAATATGAAAATGCAACCAGGGACGCGCTTATTATTTAATGGCATTGAATCATCTTCAAAAAAGATAAAAAATATCTTAGAAACAGAAAAATATTACATGATTGAGAGATTAAGATTTGCCGATGACATTCCAATTGCCATTGAAAAACATTATTACCCGCTCGAAATTGGCAAAGAACTTGAAAAATATGACCTAAACTCCGCTGTATTATATGATTTGCTTGAATCAGCCCTTGGGGTAAACCTGTGGAAAGCCGATCAAATGATCACAGCCGGCAAACCGGAAATCCAGGATGCAGAGCATTTAATGATATCTAAGGACTCCAGTGTGCTAATGAGTGACCGGATCATAACAACCCCTAAGGGGGATACCGTAGAATTTTTAAAAAGTGTCTTTCGATCAGATATGTATGCCTTTAATATCGAAATGAAGCGTCGAAAGGGCTAGCTTGGCTTAAGAATTTACTTTATGCAACCTCGGAACGCACGCCCCTTCCACTCCTTCCCATTTTATGACTTTGTTTTCACGTTAAAGATTAGTCACACTATTGACACAATTCAAGACATGTGTTTTAATTGACCCGACTGGTAGTTACCTGTAATAACCAGTTAGTTTTTTTAATTAAAATACTTTATAAAGGGGTTGTAACAATGCCATCTGTCGTTTTACCACGCCAAATTGAATCCGGTCCCGGAAGCTTTAAACATTTAGGTAAGAAGGTAAAGGCCTATGGCGGAAAAAGGCCAGTTATAATTATGGATTCCTTTTTAGCTAGTCCTCCTTTGAATCTGCACAAAAGAGTTGCTGCCATTTTAAAAGAGGAAGAATTGGAACCACATTTATTCTGCCAATTTTCAGGGGAACCGACAACAGACCATGTTGATGCTTCCCTTAAAGCCTTAACCAAATACAAGTGTGACAGCGTCATTGCTATCGGGGGCGGAAGTGCTATTGATATTGCAAAAGCAACATCCGTATTCGGCGCAACTCAAGACTTGAAATGGGAAAGTATCCCGAGTCTGCCGCATTTAGATCGACTGCCGTTATTTGCTGTACCAACGACAGCGGGTACAGGATCCGAGGCAACAAAAGTAATGGTCATCACAAATAAAAAGACAAATTTCAAAATGAACCCGGGACACCCCAAATTAATCCCCGACGCAGCCATTTTAGACCCCGAGTTAACCCTAAGTTTGCCACAGAGTTTTACCGCCTTTACAGGGCTTGATGCCTTGACCCATGCTATTGAAGCCTATGTTTCCACCCGCGCATCCGTTATGACCGATCTTTACGCCATTAAAGCCATTGGAATGATTGGTAAGTCTTTGCCAAAGGTTTATGAAAATGGCTCCGACATCGAAAAAAGAAACCACATGATATTGGGAAGCTGTTATGCCGGTATCGCCTTTTCCAACGCATCGACGAATTTAGCTCATGCCATGGGTAGACCCTTAGGGGCACATTTCCATATCCCTCATGGTTTGAGCGTTGCCCTTCTTCTCCCATTTGTCATGGCATTTAGTTTGCCTGCAGCAAAAGACCGTTTTGCTGACATAGCCCTTTCCTTAGGCGCTGAAAATTCAAGCAATCAAGAACAACTTGCCAAAACATCCGTTGATATTGTTCATAACTTTAACCGCCATTTTGACATTTGGAATTTTGGTAGAAAGCACATCAAAAATGTTGAGGAACTAAAGCAAACCATCCCTCATCTTGTTGAGGATGCTCTGTCCGGAAATGGCATTGAAACGAATAGAGTCCTGCCCACATCTGATGATATAAAAGCTATTTATCATTCATTAGTAAAAAAACTAAGTGAAGAAAAGGTAAATATTACACAGTGATTGAGAAATTATTGCAACTCGTCACCAAAGCCCTCGGCTTTCAGGTCTTTACACCCTAACCATAAAACAAATGACTAAACCTTGATTGCATCTACAAATGACAGCGATTACATTACCATCATTACCTGGTCACTTGAATGTCTTTAATAGCAGGAAGAAAATTTTAAGGAGGAAGTTTATTAATGAGTGCTTCTGATAGGACAATGCTCAAGCGGGTGGTTGGTTCAAGTTTAATCGGTGCAACAATTGAATGGTATGATTTCTTTTTGTACGGTGTTGTAGCTGGTATTGTGCTAAATCATCTTTACTTTCCGGCAAACGACCCTGTAGTTTCAACACTTCTGGCATATGTCACTTTTGCTGTTGGATTTTTAATGCGGCCATTGGGCGGTGTCATTTTCGGCCACTTCGGAGATAAAATCGGTCGTAAAAGTATGCTGATTTTGACTTTAATGATCATGGGGGGCAGTACCGCAGTGGTTGCTATCTTGCCCACCTATCAACAGATTGGCATTTGGGCACCGATTTGTTTGCTTGTCTTACGCATTCTACAAGGGATAGGCCTTGGCGGTGAATGGGGCGGCGCTGTGCTTATGACCTTTGAACATGCGCCTCCTTCCAAACGAGGACTGTATGCCAGCTTGCCGCAGATTGGCCTTGCCATCGGCCTATTATTATCTTCTGGTATTGTAGCACTATTATCTTCTTTATTAACTGATGGCCAGTTCATGGCATGGGGGTGGCGAATTGCCTTTGGCCTCAGTACTCTCCTAATTTTTGTAGGATTATGGATTCGATTAACTGTTTCCGAAACACCTGAATTCCAGAAGGTAAAAGACCGGAATAGAGAATCACGTATCCCATTTGCCGATATGTGGCGAGGCAATGCCGGCAACGTCATAGCGGGAATGGGAGCCCGTTATATTGACGGCGTTTTCTTTAACGTCATGGGCGTCTTCTCAATTACTTATCTGACGAATACCCTTCATATTTCCCGGAATATCGCTTTAATAGGCGTGTCAGCCGCTGCTTTTGTGATGTGCTTTACCCTTCCTTTATTCGGCTACATTTCAGATCGCTTTGGCAGAACCCGGACTTATTGGTACGGAAGCCTTATCACTGGTCTCTCAGCATTGCCGGCGTTTTGGCTTATGTCTAACAGCGAAGGCAACACATTATTAATCTGGTTATCCATCATTATACCATTTGGCATTTTCTATGCCTCTGTTTATGGCCCGGAAGCTGCTCTATTCGCTGAGCTGTTTGATCCGGAGGTCAGGTACACCGGCATGTCATTTGTTTATCAATTTTCCGGTATTTTCGCAAGCGGCTTGACCCCTATTATTGCCACGTCCTTACTAGGCCTCACCAATGGTTCCCCTACATTGCTCACGCTGTATGTTATCTTTTCCGGTGTGGTCAGCGCGATCTCTGCACGTTGGATATACTCGCGGCAAAATCAATCACTGCAAAAGGGCGGTAAAAAGGCGAAGGTTACGCCGTTGTAACGGATATATTCAAGATCAGCAGCCGGAAGAAGTAAATTCAGGCTGCTGATCACAAGTACAAGACCTCCGCCTCTCTTTGTACCACATTTGGAG
This sequence comes from Scopulibacillus darangshiensis, assembly GCF_004341035.1. Taxonomy (GTDB): domain Bacteria; phylum Bacillota; class Bacilli; order Bacillales; family Sporolactobacillaceae; genus Scopulibacillus; species Scopulibacillus darangshiensis. The sequence goes on along the minus strand of NZ_SLXK01000009.1, from coordinate 36,126 downwards.
AGATGCCACCGGCATTAATAACAGAGTAATGGAGCCTGGCATCAGGCAAGATATGTTCCCTAAGATAGTTGGCGCCGACATTCATTAATTCAACAGCGTCCAATGCGCTTCTTCCCAGATGGGGAGAATTCGCGGCATGTGAGGCAACCCCTTTAAATTTATAATAGACTTGATAATTGGCTAGCGTTGTTAATGAAAAGATGCCGCTAAATGACTCAGGATGCCACGTTAAGGCAGCATCCGCATCGTCAAACAGCCCCGCTCTAGCCATATATGTTTTTCCAGAACCGCCTTCTTCGCCCGGACAGCCATAATACCGAATCGTTCCTTCCATATTATGCTCTTCCATATATTGCTTCAATGCAACAACTGCTGCAAGAGGAGCTGTTCCCAAGAGATTATGCCCGCAACCATGACCGTTTCCATTGGGAATAACGGGTTCATAGAATGTCGCTCCCCTCTTTTGGCTCAGTCCGGATAAGGCATCAAATTCCCCTAATATGGCGATAACAGGTTTACCACTGCCAAACGTCCCTATAAATGCTGTTTCTATACCGCCGACACCCCGCTCGACCGCAAACCCTTCGTCCTCCAGTACCTGACACAAAATGAAACCCGTGAAGGCATTCTTCACGGGTTGTTTATTTTTTATATTCAACTTACAATTAGTACATTAAAAATCATAATCATCAATATTATCCTTTGTAAAAATAACTCTCTCAGGCAGTAGAATAATGCCGCTGTCTTTTGCGGTATATTTGTAGCCTTGGATCGTATTCGGTTGAATTTTTACTTTGCCAATACCTGGGACATTAAAGCTGTCACCGACTTTCAGATTTTTGCCCTCTGCAGTCATTAGATACGCCACATAAGCAGCTAATGCCCCTTGTTTTTTAACATCCCATAGTCCAAACTGTTTAACCGTGCCGCGTTTAACAAAATCCCTCATAACATTCGGTGTGGAGAAACCCGTGATCGCTACTTTACCGCCTTTGCCCTGATTTTCGGTGGCTTGAGCCATTGCCGGAAGTGCTGTGGCATCTGGACAGATAACAGCATCAATATCTGGATATGTTTTTAAGATGCTTTCTCCGACAGAAAGGGATTTCTGAGCGTTATTTTCACCATATTGGGTCGTTACAATTTCCCATCCCGGGTGTTTCTCAGCAATAATTTTTTTTGCTTTCTTAACCCACTGATTTTGGTCGGTTACAGTTGGACTCGAATAGAAAAAGGCAACTCTAGCTTTATCATCAACCTGATCTGCTGTCATTTTTACAAGCAGTTCACCCAATTGATCAGGTGTCCCTTGATCGATATAAAAATTGCGGTGCTTTGGGTTAACATCAGAGTCCCAAGTTAGGACTTTAACCCCTCGTTTTTTGGCTCGATCCAATGCTTGATTTAATCCATCAACAGAGGTAGACGACACCATAATCGCATCATAACCTTGATTCACAAACCTATTAATATATTGCACCTGCCCTGCTACGGTAGCTTCTGTCGGACCATCATATTTCAACTTAACTCCCAGGCTATCCGCCATCTCCTTCGCTCCCTCACCGCCCGAGGTAAAGAATCCAACCCCTGTCAGTTTAGGAATAAAAGCTAATTTAACATCCTTCCTCTCCTTTTTTTCCGTATTTGACCCCGCTGAACTAGAGGAACCTTTATTTGCACCGCAACCAGTTATAATACCAACAAATAACATAACGACAAGAATCAAAACTAACCCGTTTTTTCCCCTCATTAGACAGCACCCCTTTTTGAGTTATCAGGTATTTTCTTTGAAACCAGCCTTCTTTTTATTTCCCGCCAATTTCCTTGCCTCATTACAACAGCAAGAATTAGTAACACCCCAATAACGACACTTGTTTGCTCACTTGACATACTTGCCATCTGTAGACCGTACTGAGAAAATCCAATAACAATACTTGCAATAGCTGTGCCAATAACGCTTCCTTTACCGCCAAAAATACTCGTTCCTCCCAAAACCACTGCTGTGATAACAGGTAAAATGGCTTCCGATCCTAAGTCAGACCGTGCTGAACCAAAATAGGAAGTTAAAATCAATCCACCAAGACCACCTCCCAAACCAGCTAATAGGTACGTGCTCACTACTGTCCACCTTGTCCGGATGCCGCTGTATCTGGCAGCCTTAATATTGATCCCTACTAAAACAACATGTCTTCCATAGGGTGTAAAATGAAGGACTGCCCCAAAGAAAGCCATTAATATGATTAGAAGTATAATAGGGTTTGGGATCCCTAGAATTGTACTGTTTGCTAACTGAACGAAATTTTCCGGGAAGCCGCTTATCCCTTCATAACCGCTTGCACTTGATCCACCTGAAATAACCAAAGCTATTCCGGAGTACAAAAACATTGTTCCCAAAGTGACAACAAGTGGTTGAACCCCGGTGAAGGCAACTATCAACCCATTAATAAGCCCTCCTACTACAGTTGCTAATAACGCAATAATAACCGCAATCCAAATGTTTGCTCCATGGCTCCATATCACTCCCGCTGTAATCGATGATAGTCCCATAACAGCTCCAACCGAAACATCAATTCCTCCGGTTAAAATGACATAGGTCATCGGTATCGCTGCAATGCCAATATATACGAAGTCATTTAAGCTATATAAAATATTTCCCACATTAAGAAATCCCGGTGTGATTGAGCCAAATACGATCAATTCTATAATTAAAAGAAGAACGAGTGCCAGCTCCCATTTACATAAGTACCTTATTAGATTTTGCATGGCTATCACCTTCTTTCCCATCCAATTCAACCGGTTTGTTAAATTTACTTTTGCGGGATGTTCGATTTTTAACAAATTGTGAGAGCTTAGCATCACCCACCACAATGATTAATAGGAGGAAACCCGATATAGTGTTATTCCAGTAAGCCGGAACCTTCATATAAACAAGTGAACTGCTTATCGTTGTTAAGAACACTGCACCTAGTCCTGCACCTATAACCGATCCCACACCCCCGGTAAGACTTACTCCTCCTAAAACAGCTGCTGCAATAACCTGAAGTTCAATGCCGCTTCCTGTCTCATTAGGAATAAACCCGATGTTCATAACGAAAATTAAGGCAGCAAACGAAGCTGAGATACCAGAAAACATAAATGCAAGAATTTTCACCCTTTTGACAGGGAGCCCGACCATTCTTGCCCCTTCCACATTGTCTCCTACCGCAAAAAAGTTTCGACCGAACTTTGTTCTAGTCAAAATCAAATGGATGATAACCATTATTACAAGGCCTATCCAAACAGCTAAGTTTAATCCCAAAAAATCTAAACTCGAAAGCTTTTTATAATAATTTGGAATATCTTCTATCCATTTCCCGCCAGTAAAAATCAACATGGCACCCCTGATTATTCCAAGCATCCCGAGTGTCATAATAATGGCCGGCACCCTAAATTGGGCGACACCAACGCCATTAATAAATCCAATGATAAGCCCCACCATTAATACAGCAAGGCACATCCCCCAAAAAGGTATGCCATTTACAAGAAGGGCCCCGCAAACGGCAGCGGACAAACCCATAGTCGACCCAACTGACACATCAATATCTCCTGTAATAAGGACAAAGGATTGGCCAATAGCCAATAGAAGGAGAATCATACTGCTTTTTAATAACAGTGAAAGGGAACTTCCTGTTAGAAATTCCGGATTGATTGCCCCGGCAATGATAAAAAAAGCAGCCATAAAGATCATAATAGACACTTCTCTAGCCTTAATTAGCTTTATAATAAATGGCATTATGTGACCACCTCTTTCTTAACACCAAAGGCTGCACTGGTAATGGCATCTATTGAGAGATCCTGTTTTTTTATGATTCTTTCAATACGCCCTTCATACATGACCAAAACACGGTCTGATAAGCGCACCACTTCTTCAATATCTGAAGAAATCAACATGACTGAAAGCCCATTACTTTGTAACTCAGTTATGATTTTATAAATATCCTCCCTGGAGCCTGCATCAATGCCGCGCGTCGGTTCATCTAAGATAATCACTTTAGGATGGGTTACAAGATATTTTGCCAAGACAACCTTTTGCTGATTGCCGCCTGATAGCGAAGATAATTCGGCATTCTCCCCAACCGACTTTATTTCTAGAGCGGACATATATTCCTGCGTTATTTCTTTTTCCTTTTTGAAAGGTAAAAAGATGCTTTTGAATCGATGAAGGATCGTTGATGTCATATTTTTTTTAATGGATGCGATCCTAAACACCCCATGAGAATGGCGGTCTTCGGGTACATAAACAAGCCCTTTGTTCATCCTTGTGCGAATCGACTTTTTTGCTATCGGGTCACCAAGCAATGTCACAGTCCCTGAAGTCCATGGCGCGAGGCCAAATATTGCTTCGGCCAATTCAGTTCTGCCTGCTCCTACAACGCCCGCAACGCCAAGAATTTCTCCAGGGAAAAGGTCAAATGAAACATCATGAAAGCGCTCTCCAAAAAGTTTATGAACGGATAGAATCGGCTGTTCATTTGTTGACATGGCAGTATTCGCCATCGAACTATGGTGATTTTCCTCAGACCCGCTAGACCTTTTATCGATCGGCATGAGCGCCTCGACCAGCTTCTTATAGGTAAAATCAGTAACTGGTCCTTGTAATGAAATCACACCGCCCCTTAAGACAGCTACTGAATCAGCTAATTGGAATATTTCAGAAAATCGGTGTGTGATATAAATAACGCCCAATCCCTCTTTAGTTAACGAATTAACTATTTTAAACAGTGAATTGATTTCTCCAAATGTCAGTGTTGATGTTGGCTCATCAAGAATGAGAATGTCAGCCTGGCGGACCAGTCCTCGTAAAATTTCAACTAGCTGCTGCTCTGCAATAGACAAAGTTGACGCCAGTCGCTCAGTGTCTAAATGCCAATCCAACCTTTTGACTTCATCTTTTATCCTCTTCCGCACAACACCCGGAGGAACAGGCATTCCAATCATAATATTCTCTTCAATCGTCATGTTTGGAAAAATCATGGGTTCCTGTGGAACAAGATAAACACCTTTTTTATGGGCATCTGCCGGTGCCGAAAATTTAACTTCCTCACCTTCTATCTCGATGTCACCTGAATCTGCCTTGTACAGCCCTGCAATGATTTTCATAAGTGTCGACTTTCCAGCACCATTACCACCAATGAGGGCTAAAATTTCCCCATGATTTAAGGAAAGACTCACCCCCTGGAGAACTGGCTGGCTGGCAAATGCTTTAAAGACCGTCTTCATCTTCATTAGAACAGGGCTTTCATCATAGTCCATCACTCTCACCTGCCTTTTACTAAATAAATATATTGTCGCGAGGAATAATCTTGCCTAAATTCCGGACTTTTTTTCACGCCATAAAATTTTGTTTGCTTTTTGGATAAAAGAAACATGTTTTTGCTATTCAATTAATATGAATCAATTACAGATATCTTGCGGGCAACTAGAGCTAAGCCTAGTTGGACAAAAGATATGATATTAAATTTTTGATTAAACCTTTGTTTAAGTGCTGGTCTTTTGAGAGGTGGGTAACAAATGAAAACCGATGATTATGCCATGAACTTGATGATTAAAGTGGCTTGGTACTATTACAAAGACCAATTAACTCAAAGTGAAATTGCTGAATTACTAGATCTATCGCGGAACAAAGTTGTGCGGCTTCTTGATAAGGCGCGCACGGAAGGTATTGTGCAGATTAACATTAAGGGAAATGGAACAAACTGCCTCGGCATAGAAAATCAATTGAAAGAGACTTTCCAGCTAGCTAATGCATTTGTCATACCTACACCTAAAAAGAATTTAAGTGAGTCTTTGGGAAAAGCTGCTGCGCAATATATTGAAGGCAAGCTTGAGCCAAATGACTTGATTGGTTTGGGTTGGGGAGAAGCTGTATCACACACCATTGAACATCTTTCAATTGAACCGAACAGTGAGGTATCACTTGTCACTTTAACAGGTGGTGTCAATTATTATTTGCAAAAAGGCGGCAATCTTGGAGATGGAGGTTTGGATAAATTTCATGGCCGAATACACATCATTCCAGCACCCTTTCTAGCCTCTACAGCCAATATGGCACAAAGCCTTTTATCCGAACCTTCTGTAGGAACGATTCTGGACCTCGCATTATTATCTAAGTATGTGATTGTGGGTGTCGGCGGATTGAAACCCGATGCAACACTTATTAGAGAAGAAAAAATGACCATTAACGAATTTAAATACATGGAACAACAAGGGGCAGTTGGTGATATTCTTGGTCAATTCTTTGAAGAAAACGGCAAGGAACTGCAGTTGCCGCATCATGAGCGTTTGATCGGAACCTCAATTACTAAATTAAGAGAGATGAAAAATGTCATTGCTGTTGCCGGAGGCGCATCAAAGATTGACGCAATTGGCTCCGCTCTAAGGGGCGGTTATATCCAAACACTTATAACTGATGAAAAGACAGCTTCGTCACTTATCTCTAAGGAGGTGGATCAACATGGACTATATTCTGGCGTTTGACGCTGGAACTGGAAGTGTCCGGGGTGTTTTATATGACACGGGCGGCAAACAAGTAGCTTGTTCCCAATATGAATGGGAGCATCGGCCCGACCCCGCGTACCCGGGTTCAATGGATTTTGACTATGTACGAAACTGGGAAATTATAAAGCTGTGTATTTCAGAGATTCTTAGACAATCTAACTTACAAGCTGATGGTATAAAAGCAATTAGTGCAACGAGTATGCGTGAAGGCTTTGTACTCTATGATGATAAAGGAAATGAGATATGGGCCTGTGCAAATGTCGATGCGCGCGCCTTCGAAGAGGTGATGCTTCTAAAACAGAAGGACCCAGAGCTTGAACAAAAGATTTACAATCTTTCAGGTCAAACTTTCGCCCTTGGTGCACTGCCGAGACTTTTATGGTTAAAACGCAATAAACCAGTCCTTTATGAAAAAGCCGCTTCTATTACGATGCTCAATGATTGGATCCTATATAAGTTAACTGGAGAGCTGCAAGTTGATCCTTCGAACGGTTGTACAACTGGAATATTCCATTTGCAAGAAAGAAATTGGCGTTCAACGATTATGGACCTTTGCGGTATTAAGGATTCACTTCTCCCCCCAGTTAATGAAGCCGGGGTAATGCTAGGTTCGGTAACAGCGGAAGCAGCAAGGCAGACTGGCTTGTATGTTGGTATACCAGTTGTTAGCGGCGGCGGTGATGCTCAATTAGCCTCTGTTGGAGCAGGCTCAATTAGTGAAGGGCAAGTATTTGTCTGCGGGGGGAGTTTCTGGCAGCAGGAAGTCAATGTCGGAAAACCAGCAATAGATGCACAGTGTCGTATACGTATTAACTGTCATGCAGTAAAAGACCTTTGGCAAGTTGAAACGATTTCCTTTTTCCCGGGTCTTGTAATGAGATGGTTCCGCGATGCTTTTTGTGCGGAAGAAAAAATAGAGGCAACAAGAACAGGCAGAGACGCCTACGCTATCCTAGAAGAAAAAGCAAAAGACGTCCCAATTGGATCACACGGCATCATCCCTATTTTTTCCGATGTCATGAATTATATTTCCTGGCGGCACGCTTCGCCCTCTTTCTTGAACCTAAGTCTTGAACCACAAAAGTGCGGTAAAAAGGAAATTTTTAGATCCATACAGGAAAATGCCGCTTTTACGACTTTAGGAAATTTGAAACTTATTGAGGAAGCCACAGGTTATTTTCCGGAGGAAGTCATTTTCGCCGGCGGTGCCGCAAAGGGCGAGCTATGGAGCCAAACGCTGTCTGACGTTCTAGGCGTTCCGGTAAAAATACCTGTTGAAAAGGAGGCAGCTGCATTAGGAACCGCCATTATGGCTGGCGTCGGTGTAGGGTTATTCAAAAATATAAATGAGGGGATAAAAAAAGCTGTTAAATGGGAGAGATTGCATCAGCCAAACATGGAAAATCATGAAGCGTACAAAGGCTATTACGAAAAATGGCGAACTGTTTATAAAAAGCAGCTTGAGCTTTCCGATGCCGGTCTAACTGAGCATATGTGGAAAGCACCTGGATTATAAAATATGAAAGGAGATGACTGGTATGTTTAAAGTAGGTGAGCATGAACGTAGTTTTCGATTTGGCGATAACGGTCCCAAATATTTAACAAAAGGACCGAACGTTGATGTCGGAGTCGTTGTACTCAAACCAGGCCAAGACTTTCAAAACCATTATCATACAACATGTGAAGAAATCTTTTATGTATTAGAAGGGGCTATTGATTTTTATATAAATGATCATCATGTACCGATGAAGCAAGGTGATATGCTCCAAGTTAGACCAACAGAATCACATTATTTGATAAACAGTTCCGAGCAAGATTTCAAGGCTGTTTTTATAAAATCACCTCATATTGAGGCAAGGGATTCAATTAATGTTGATAATCCAAAATTACATGGGAGTGAAGAATAAATGAGTTGGGGATTAAAAAATAGAATGAACACCATTCTACCTAATGGGAAAACTGTCATGTTGGCTATTGATCACGGCTACTTCCTAGGTCCAGTCCACGGTCTGGAAAAGCCCGGAGAAACAGTGGAGGAACTCATGCCTTTTACTGATTCTCTTTTTCTTACAAGAGGCAGCCTAACTTCGTGCATTCCAGATGACTGCAGCAAACCGATGCTCATGCGGGTGTCCGGCGGCGCCAGTGTTGTTGGAGCGGATTTGGCAAATGAAAGGCTTGTAACCCCTGTTAAAGAGGCGATCCGCCATAATGTTGTTGGTGTGGGTGTTTCTATTTTTGTTGGTTCTGACTATGAAACACAAACTGTTACTAATCTTGCAAATGTGGTCACTGAAGCCCATGACTACGGTATCCCCGTCCTTGCCATCACAGCTGTAGCAAAAGAACTGCAAAAACGTGAAACACGGTTCCTCGCCCTTGCGTCAAGAATTGGCGCCGAAATGGGGGCCGACATTGTCAAAACGTATTACTGCGAGAATTTCGAAAAAGTCACAAGCACATGCCCCGTACCGATTGTCATTGCCGGCGGGCCAAAGTTCGACACCATGCGTGAAGCACTTGACATCACCTATAACGCTATCGCACAAGGAGCTGCCGGCGTTGATATGGGCCGCAACATCTGGCAATCAGAGCACCCTGTCGCCATGATCCAAGCGATTCATTCGATTGTCAAAAAGGGATATTCCGTGGATAAAGCACATGAGCTTTATGAGTCGGTTGCTGGGGTGAAGGCGGAGTAGGGAAGATTTACAGAAGGGAGTTTATTCCACATAATAGATATTAACCAACAGATTTATCCAAAACACAACCCTGAAGGGGATCTCCCCTTCAGAAATCCATTCACATATGAATAATGGAAATGTACCCCAAAGCATCTTATAAAAGTGTTAATCCCAAGTATTGTTATACCTGAGAATGGTGAAATTTAGTTGGGACTTTTTCTTTTTCCACATCTACATTCTTAATATCACCATAAACAGACTCAACTTCTTCTTGAGTATGATTTATTTGTGAGTCTGAAAAAAGATCTTTCAAAAACTTAATACATGGAAGATTGGACTCATACGGTATACTTTTGGAAAACTCGTATGCACTTAAAGGTTTACCCTTAGATTTATTTTCCTTATAACCATGAGCCTCTTCAAAGTTACTAATGTGGACATACCTTCTAGAAATATCTTGGATTTCATTATTAGAACTATTTATTTGGTCCCATATGCTATTGTTATAAGTCCACATTGCATTAATTTTTTCTTTATTATCTTTCGTTAAATATGTTGGCGAATCGGCATCATGTACAATAATATGCTTAATTCCAAAGTGCGTTAATATTTTTTGATAAAAAACCATATTTGCTTTTGAACCGGTATTAAGAACAAATACATCTTTTTGGTCTTTAAAAAACCGTTCAATTAATTCACGATAGATGATCGCTTCTGTATCACCTTCTACTAGGACTACCTCTTCTGCAAAAAAACATTCGCAAATATGCGGATTGAATCTATTTATCATTTGTAATTGGCTTTTTTCTTCACCTTCAAAAATATCAAATTCTACCTGGTACGTCTTAGTATTTCTATTGCTCTCTTTTGCTAATCTAACTAATGAAGAATGTGGTTTAGACGTATCAATCATTAAAGAAGAATGAGTCGCACAAAGGATTTGAAAGGGACTATTTTGTGCTAATTTATACAACTGGTCACGTAAGGAAAAGATAGCTTCGGGATGTAGGTATAATTCCGGTTCTTCAAAAAGAATTAGATACTCTTTCCGTTTTTCGTTTAAGTTCGCCCCTAATGTTGATAGAAAACTAAAGAAAGCTTGTCTCATTACGCCATGACCATTATTTTTTAAGTCATACACATTTTCTAATACTTCCAGCTCTGTAACGCTAAGGCCATGTGTTGATTTTAAAGTCTTAGATATATCTATGCCGGAATCTGGAATTGAATAAATTTCTAGTTTAAGTTTAGGGAAAATATTAGAAAAGAAACCGTTCATTTTTTCATTAATGTCATTGATATCATCAGATTTAGATATTTCATTTTTTAATTCATTTAAGCTTTCTATAATACTTGTGTATTTATCTGAATACTGAGTTTCAAGCTTTTTTATATGGTTTTTGGTTATTATATCATTGATTTGTTTTTCAAGTTCCTGAGGGTCTGATATGGCATTTATATATATCGCAGTTGGAGCATACCTTTTTAGTAAGGTATCAAAGCCACCAAAACCACCTTCTTCAAATTCCTTGGTACTAGGATTAAAGGTTTCCTTTTTCCCTTCCTCGCTTTCATTCGACCAAACCTTTTTGATTTTAATAAAGCCTTCTTCATCAACCCATTTATTTATCCAATCAGGGTCATTTTTTTGTAGTGTTTTATCCTTCTCATCATCTTTTTCCACAACAAATATTCCACTAATTTCAATTGGAACAGAATTATCCTTATTACAGAAATCGGACAAAACCGCTTTGGTCTTCGGCTCTACAAAAAAGTTATATGCATGTAAGAAAGTAGACTTACCATTATTGTTTTTTCCAATCAGAAAAATGATATCAGAGTTTTCAAAATCAATGACATTTTGGTCCCCTTTTAGTCCTCGAAAGTTTTTAACAATCAATTTTTTAAGCTTCATTTAATTCCTCCCTAAATTAACTTCAATACTTTACCTATACTTTCAGAATTCAACATAATAATTAAAATCCCTTTATTGGAATTATCCAAATCATGAATCATTCCGAATCCTACTTAAATAGCCGGTCCTCTTTATTCTTTCGATATGTTGATAAACCTTTGCAACTAATAAAGGCCATACACAGCGTTTGGCGTTCCTCATAAATGGAACTCCCCAATAATGAGATGTAACCACCAAAAAGAACCACCTGACTCTCATATTCAACAGTAGCCAGGCGGTGACATCGCTCCTAGTCTATTTTAAACAGTTAGGAGCTTTACATTTGGTTGTTAGGATTTCCTTCATTACCACTTCTCAATTAACAAGTTCGAATCGACATTTAATACATCTTGGACCGTTTTCGAGATACCATTGTTCTTATTGAGATGTTTATCAAAGTTTTTCATACTTTTTATTGCCAAGTTTTTCTTTCCTTTGTCTAGGTGACGCTGTGCCTGTTTAAGGCTATTTATCAACTGTTTGGCCAATCCATGTTTGATTTGTCCGTATTTCTGATACCTTGTCACGAGGTAACGAATAGATGAAATACTTGTTGTATCCGTTAATTCTTCATTCACTTTACGTACCTTTTTCAAATCCATCTTTAACACTTTACGATCATAAGTCAATAATCCATTGTGTTCACCTTCGACATCCGTGGTTTGGGTGTAAACTGCACCGCTAACACCTGGATCTGCCTTAAATTCCTTGGCCTTTTCTATTAATTCCACATAATTATTCGTTAATTCCTTTTGGTCCTGCTGGCTGTCGTAGGAAAAGCCTGATTCGGTAGCCCACATATGGCCAGGAATCGCCAAACCAAGTCCGCCAAATTCACCGACAACAGCCATCCGTGTTGAACTCGGTGCCGGCCCACATGGCCCTACATAACAATGGGGATCGATAACATCGCCTGTTCCACTATCGGTGGCAGTACCGACGTTATAGCCACTGGAATTGTTAACGAGACGCGTCGGATCCATGGCTTCCACCATATCGGTCAATGCTTTCGTGTCATGCTGGCCCCATCCTTCATTAAAGACAGTCCATTGTGTGATGGAAGGATGATTGAAGTGCTCGTTCACCATTTGCTGCATTTCCGTTTTGAATTGTTTATTCGCCTCGGCTTCCGCATTGGCGTTAAACATGCTCGGCATATCTTGCCAAACCAAAATACCTAATTTGTCAGCCCAGTAATACCAACGTTGAGGTTCTATCTTCACATGCTTACGGATCATATTATATCCCAACTGCTTAGTCTTCAGAATATCGAATTTTAATGCTTCATCCGTCGGAGCTGTATAAATACCAGCCGGCCAGAAGCCTTGATCAAGCGGCCCCATTTGGAAGACAAACTTACCGTTAACCATTGGACGTATTTTTCCGCCAACCTTACCCAGTTTGATTTCCCTCATGCCGAAATAGCTGCTGACCTTGTCCACTGTTTTGGAACCATCCTTCAATTTTACCTTGAGGTCATATAAGACAGGCTCACTCGGTGACCATAATTTCGCATTAGGCACTGGGACCTTTATTTCATCCCCTGCTTTTCCACTGACAGTGCCCACCGCTTTACCATTCATATACGCAGTAGCTTTCACCGTTTTTCCATCAAGGTTCTGTCCCAAGACGGATAATTTTAAAACATTGTTGTGAATATCAGGCTTCATTTTTAGTTCAGACATATGTGCCTTAGACACGTCTTCCAGCCACACCGTCTGCCATATTCCTGATACAGACGTGTAGAAAATACCTCCCGGATTCTCTCTTTGCTTTCCAATGGCATGATCTTCAGTTGTCACATCACTGACTCCAACAATCAACTCATTGTTACCCTTTCTGAGATACTTCGTAATATCAAAAGTAAATGAATCATAGCCGCCCTTATGAGCACCAACTTCATGACCATTTATAAAGACGGTTGCTTGCCAATCAACAGCCCCGAAATGTAACAGAACTTGCTGACCATTCCAACCCTTCGGAATATCAAATTGACGCTTGTACCACATACGGTCGATATCTTTTTCAACACCAGATAATCTCGACTCAACCGGGAATGGTACAAGAATTTTTCCATTTAATTTTTTTCCCGTTGGGACTGAATCACCCTCAGAAGCTGCTTCAAATTGCCACTCCCCATTCAGGTTCATCCACTGACCACGCTTCATCTGCGGGCGAGGATATTCATTCAGTGGATGATCCTTCGACACATCCTTTGCCCACTGTGACGAGATAATATATGTTGAATGGTTTACCGCAAACGTATTAAAATAAGGCAATTCGTTTCCATCTTTATAGGTAATACTCGACTCTCCGTCATAAATCACCCTAACATTCTTAGTTGGCTTCGTAACAGCGTAGTTTAAACGCAGGATGACTGTCGATGGATCACCCTTTTTCAATGTAGCAGCCTTAACCGGAACACTTCTGCCCATCAATTTAAAATGATCAGCAGCATCTTCCGGTAATGGCTTCAGATCTTTAGGGAAGTCTAACACTACAATGTCTCCATTCTTATTAACCTCTGAAGATACCGGGCCGGCATAATGGAAATCTTCGGGAAGGTAAAAAGCACTCCAAGGAACGATTTCCTTAGGTTGACTTGCACTTGACCAACTCAGATGCAGGTTGGCTCCCCCAAAGTGTTCAAAATACTCAACCTTAATGCTGTATTTCTTCCCTGCTTCTAATGAAATAGGCTGACTTGTTTGTTCTTTCTCCCAATCATCAACCCAGTGATCAATGATAAGCTTTCCATTCACCCACAATCGAAAACCATTGTCACCAATCATATGAAAGGTGTAGTCTTCATTGTATTTCGGCTGAATTTTTCCCGTCCAGCGAACGGTGACATTATCCTCTTGATTAGCAAGGGATTTAAACGTTGGATTTAAATCCGCAAAATCAAGATTCGGATCTACAACTGTTTTCTTTAATTGATCGAAATCAAAAGCACCGTCCGCCGAACTTGTATAATATTCGGCTTTCAAGCCATGCATTGGTTCGGAATCATTGCCGTTTTCTTCTGCAATCGTACGATTTGGCAGTCCCCCAATGATTTGCATCACAACAAGTACGATTAACATAAAAATTGAAAGTGATTTTTTATGACACATTGACATCCTCCTCTGTTTTTTGTCTTTATTTTTACAACTCACCTAACTTCTAGTTTGACAGCTCACATCACCTCCTTTAATAGAAAACAACCCTCAAGCATTTATATACTTGATCGCTTTTCCGCCTTGATTTCCTCTTTCCTACTCACCTTTGTGCTTCTATACTTGAATTTCCCCGTCACTATCAATTTCTGAAGGACAATAAAGAGGCATAATAATAGGCCAATGACAATTTTTGTCCACCAGGAGCTAAGCGTCCCTTGAAAAGTAATAATCGTTTGAATAACCCCAGTGCTTAATGTGCCAAGCAATGGTCCTATGATATGACCATAACCTCCTGTTAATAAAATGCCGCCAATGACACATGCTGCAATCGCATCCATTTCCATGCCTAATAAATGCATAGCAAAACCGGATAAGGTGTAAACCGTAAAGACAATACCCGCTAACGCGGAACAAAAGCCGCTTAGCATATAAACCATGACTTTCGTTCTCCTTACAGGTAGACCCATCAACAAACTTGACCGTTCATTCCCGCCTAAAGCGTAGACATTTCTTCCAAATGACGTAAACTTCGCAACATATACTCCAGCGACAACAATGATGATTGCTGCAACTGCACCTATAGACAAGAAACTGCCACCTGGAAAGGGGATTATAATCTCGGAAAACTTTAAAAATAACTTATTATTAACCGCGATGTTATCTGTACTAATTAATTGCGCTGATCCCCTAGCAAAAAACATGCCTGCCAATGTCACAATCCAGGGATGGAGGTGAAAACGAGTAATAAGAAAACCCTGGGCAAAGCCGAATAAAACCCCAATAATAAGCACAAAAATGATGACAAGATAAGGGTTTACCCCTTGCTTTAAGAGGAAAGCAATAATTGTACTGACCAGTGCCACCATTGCCCCTACAGAGAGATCAATACCTCCAGTAATAATGACAAAAGCAAGGCCAGTTGCAACAATGATTAAATAGGC
This sequence comes from Scopulibacillus darangshiensis, assembly GCF_004341035.1. Taxonomy (GTDB): domain Bacteria; phylum Bacillota; class Bacilli; order Bacillales; family Sporolactobacillaceae; genus Scopulibacillus; species Scopulibacillus darangshiensis. The sequence goes on along the minus strand of NZ_SLXK01000009.1, from coordinate 20,849 downwards.
ATTGTCAATGAACAAATTTAAAAAGACCTGCAAAGAAAAGAAACCCTCATAAAGAATCGAGCCGCTTCCAAACAAAACAATAAATAAAAGCAATGTTGCAAGAATCGTAATGTTGTTTCCACCAATTTGAAATTTTATTTTCATACCTCGACCGCCTTCTTACGCATAAACATTTCCCTGAACGCATTGGATTGAAGAAGGCAAACAATGATGACAATAACCGCTTTGGCGACCATCACCGTTTCCGGAGGTATACCCATGGTGTAGATTGTTGTTGTTATTGTCTGAATAAATAGTGCAGCAACAACGGTACCACCAAGATAAAACCTCCCACCGCTCATCGACGTTCCACCTATTACGACTGCAAGAATAGCGTCAAGCTCAATCCATAATCCCGCATTGTTTGCATCGGCACTATTTACATTTGAGCTAATAAGAATACCGGCAATGGCAGCACAAATCCCGCTAACGACATAGACAATGAACATTATTTTTTTAACATTGATGCCTGCGAACCTGCTTGATGTTTGATTTCCCCCTACCGCTTCCAAGAAAAGCCCCATTGCGGTTTTCCTCATGAGAAAATACAACAGAATAAAACAAACGACTGCAACAAATACCGAAAAAGGAAATCCCAATAAATACCCTGCACCTATAAAATGATAGGCTTTACTGTGAACTGTTATGATTTGGCCATTTGAAATAAGTTGAGCAATGCCACGGCCTACAGTCATTAATATAAGTGTACCTACCATAGGGTTAACACCTATATATGCGACAAGCACCCCATTCCAAATGCCACAAAGCACCCCAACCCCTATTGCTGCAAGTAATGCTATGAAAATCGAATGGCTTTGGATAAGCGTCGCTGCGGTTGTTGCTGATATAGCTAGAACTGAACCGACTGAAATATCGATACCCTCCTTCGCGATGACCAATGTCATGCCTAACGAAATGATGAGAAGAGGTGTCATACGATTTAAAATATCAATTGGACTTCCAAATAAATGGCCGTTATAAATCTTAATGTCGAAAAAGCCTGGTATTAAAATAAGGTTAATGATGATAATACATATCAGTGCGATCAGAGGCCAAAACATTTTCGATTGTGCAAACCTTTTAACCAATGTCTTCATTTGCCGCTTTGACACCTCCTTCGCCTATCAATTTCATTATTTTAGTTTCCGTTATGCCATCCCCTTCTAATTGACCAATTAGCGAACGGTCGCGAAGAATGACAACACGGTCACAACACCTAACGAGCTCTTCTAATTCTGAAGAAATTAATAAAATCGTCATCCCTTCAGCCGCTAAAGACAAGATAATTCTGCGAATCTCCCCTTTTGCACCAATATCTATGCCTCTCGTCGGCTCATCAAGAATGAGTAATTTTGGATTTGTGGTGAGCCACCGTGCTAAAATGACTTTTTGCTGATTTCCGCCACTTAAATTACCGATTTTTTGTTCCATACTCGGTGTTTTAATCTTTAACAGATCAATGTACTTCTGTGCCAACTGGCACTGCTTTTTTAAAGGCATATATGAAAAATAGCCGCGTTTTGCCTGCAACGCAAGCACGATATTTTCCCGAATCGTCAGATCTTCAACAACACCCTCTACTTTTCGATCCTCTGGACAAAATGCGATGCCATTTTTAATCGCTTTTCTTGGGTACATTAATGTCATCATGTTATTGTCTATCGTGATATTGCCTTGATCAGCCTGATCAATGCCAAAAATTAGCTTAGCCATTTCAGTTCTTCCGGAACCGAGAAGTCCCGCAATCCCGATCACTTCCCCGGTTCGAATAGCCAAATCAAACGCTTCTATAGAGCCATGTTTCTCTAAACCATTAGTCTTTAAGAAAGTTTGGCCTTCCATCACTCTTGGCTTCCTTCTTTTGTTGGGCAGTTCTTCACTTGTCACTGATGTACCTCCTACCATTTTGGCAACAAGCTGAGTCTGCGTAAGCTCAGAGGTTTTGTACTCCCCTACCAACAACCCATTTCTTAACACCGTCATACGGTCGGATATCTCAAAGACTTGCTTAAGAAAATGGGAAACGAAAATAATTGCCATACCTTCATTCTTAAGTTTTCTCATAATCTTAAATAATTCTTGTACTTCTCGGCTGTCCAAGCTTGAGGTTGGCTCATCAAGTATTAATACACCCGAAGACATATCAACAGCACGGGCGATCGCTATCATTTGTTGGATAGCGATAGAGTAAGAGGAGACGAGGCGGGATACATCAATTTGAATATGAAGTCTTTCAAGAATTTGTTTTGCCTGTTCATTCATCGTATTCCAGTCAATTTTCCCGTTTTTTTTCGGGAGTCTTCCAATAAAAATATTTTCCGCTACTGAAATATTTGGGCATAAGTTTATTTCCTGATAAACCGTACTAATCCCTATGTTTTGCGCCTCTTGGGGTGTTTTCGGTGAGATCCTTTTATCGTTGAATAATATCGTTCCTTCATTAGGTTTTTGAACACCTGTCATAACTTTAATGAGCGTTGATTTCCCGGCACCATTTTCCCCCATTAGCGCATGAATTTCACCCCTTCTTAATGTGAAATTCACCTTGGACAACGCTTTGACACCTGGGAAAAACTTACTTACCCCCGCCGCTTTTAAAATCGTTGTTGTATCCATACCTCATTCTCCTTGTATTAAAAATGTCACATGTCCCTTATTTGGCAAAATAAATGACGAATCAGACCTTTTCATGATCCATCATCTATTTTAAAAAGATTAATATTTTCTATCTGGCAAGGCGTCAATCGCTTTTTGACCTTCGTATACATCCTCTTTAGATTTGATCCATTTGTCTACCTTCTTGCCATCACGTAATTCCTTTGCTACTTGCGCGAGCTGTGGCCCGAGTAGCGGATTACATTCAACAGTTATGTTTGACTTGCCATCTTTAATTGCTTGAAAGGCATCCTTAATTCCATCAACGGAAACAATCTTAATATCCTTTCCGGACTTAAGTCCGTACTCCTCAATTGCCTGAATTGCACCCATGGCCATATCATCGTTATGTGCGAATACGGCATCAATGTTTTTCCCATCTGCTTTTAAGAACGCTTCCATGACTTCTTTCCCCTTTGATCTTGTAAAATCAGCCGTTTCCGATTTTTTTATTTTATAACCTGGATATTTTTTGAGCTGTTCAGCAAATCCCTTTTGTCTTTCAATCATGGCGCTTGCACCGACTGTGCCTTGCAGTTCAACGATATTCACCTTTTTATCAGGACCGATCAAATTAGCAAGATATTTAGCTGCATTTTTGCCTTCTTCAATGAAGTCAGACCCAATAAAGGTGGTATATAGTGAGTCATCATCAACCTTAATTCTTCGGTCTAACAAAACCACAGGGATTTTTGCCCTTTTTGCTTCTCTGAGAACTTTCTCCCACCCGGTTTCAACCACCGGAGCCAAAGCGATCACATCGACCTTTTGAGCAATAAATGAGCGAATCGCTTTAATTTGATTTGATTGCTTTTGCTGTGCATCAGAAAACTTAAGTTCAATTTCTGGATCATTTTTGCCCATTTCTTTAATTGACTTAGTCTCCGCTGTCCGCCATCCGCTTTCAGCACCGATTTGCGAAAAACCAATCACAATTTTCTTATCATCTTTTTTCCCTTCGGAAGCGGCGGAACCGCCGCCATTGCACGCTGCCATCAGAGCGAGCACAAACACAACGCCTATAAGTAAGCCAACCCTCATCATTCTTTTCATTTGAATCCCCCTAAATTCGAAATATATTTATCATGTACATAAAATTATAGAGCGCTTACATGCCAGGATAAATGGAATTAAATTTGATTTTTTTGCGATTTATTTTGCTAATTAAAGAATCTGAAGTTGAATAGTGTAACTTATTTTGAATAGTGTAAATTTTTATCTTTACACTAAGAAGATATTTGTTAAAATATTTAATAAACATATCTTCCCTGAATGGAAAGGTTAAAATGATGCAAACAAAATGGCCTACAATAAGCCTTAGAACAAAGTTATTAACAATGTTTATCATCTTAACGGCGGTCCCGCTTATCATCGTAGGCATCATTTCTTATATGAAGTCATATCAAACCGTTTGGGATCATAGCATTGCTTCCAGTTCACTGATCGCTGAAAGCGTCTCACGTAAAATTGACACTTTTGTTCAAGATATTGAAAAGCAATATGTCGAACTCGCTGACAATCAAAGCGTTCTCCACTTTTTAACAACAGATGGCGATACATATGAAGAGGCCAAGGACATATTAAATACATTTAATCTCTTAAGAGAAACCTATAAATTCACAAATAAAATTATCGATGTTAAGATTATCAATCGCTATGGAAGAGGTATTAGTGAAAGAAAAGGTGTTTATAAACGTAGTACTGATGAAATGAAAAACAAAAAATTCCTAAATATATTAAACAATCCAAACGAACCATTGATTATATCATCGGACCATACATCAGAAGCAAAACACCCGACGGTATCGATCATGATGGCCGTTAAACATACCATTACAAACGAAGTTATCGGGTTTATGACAATAGATATAGACGCCGCTTTATTTAAGACATTTTGCAGTGATGCAAAACTGGGCAATACTGGCCACTTTTATATAGTTGAGAGGAAAGGCAATCCCATTTTTATGCCAACAAAAGTGAAGAACGCCACCCATTATCATCTGAAAAATATGCAGACCGTTCTTACTAACAAAAAAGGAAACTTTATTGAGCATTCGAACCAGGGCCGTCAATTTGTTGTTTACTCAACTTCACGATTAACTGGCTGGAAGGTTATTGGCGAGGCCCCGCTGAATCAAGTCATGAAGGCAGCATATGATATACGGCATTTTATATTTATTAGCGTTTTCCTAAGCACGTTGTTTGCTATTATCTTGTATTTCTTCATTTCGTCACGGCTAACCCGCCCTATTTTGGATTTGAAGGGGAAGATGGAACAAGCTGCTGCAGGCCATCTGGATACCAAGGTGATTAATCATAGCCAAGATGAAATTGCTGACCTTGGCAATAGTTTTAATATCATGCTAAAAAAAATTAGGGCGCTTATAAACAACAGCATTAAAGAACAGAAACAAATAAAAAAGGCTGAAATCCGCGCCATGCAAGCTCAAATTAATCCCCATTTTTTATATAACACTCTCGATTCGATTGTTTGGATGGCAGAAGCAAAAAAAAGCCGGGAAGTCATTGAATTGGTGAAATCACTATCACACTTTTTTCGCATTACGCTTAGCAAAGGCAGAGATCAGATCCTATTAAAGGACGAGATAGAACACGTCAGGAATTACTTAACCATTTTAAAAATGAGATACAATGATATATTCGATTTTCAAATCGATATTGACCCAAAAATTTATGATTGCAACATCCTAAAGCTTACATTACAGCCTGTCGTTGAAAACGCACTGTATCATGGCATAAAAAATAAACGCGGGATTGGATCGATTAGAATTACAGGTAAGGACATTTTAAAAGACCAAATCAGAATAGAAATCATTGATAATGGAATCGGGATGACCGAAGAGAAATTAGCCGACATCCGTTCACAGTTATCCAGCGATGATCGGGATCATCTGAATGACCGCGGCTTTGGTCTAAATAATGTTCATAAACGACTGCAATTCTATTATGGCAAACCATTCGGTGTCACAATAGAAAGTACTTATTTACAAGGGACAACCGTTTTAATAACCATACCTGCAAAGAGGTCATAATCATGAAAAAGGTCTTTCTTATTGATGATGAGATTTTAATAAGAGAAGGGATTCGAAACCATATTGCTTGGCATAACGAGGGATTCAATTTTTGTGGAGATGCGGCGGATGGTGAAATTGCCCTCCCTTTAATTGAAAAAGAAAAGCCTGATATTCTCATAACCGATATTCAGATGCCATTTATGGATGGTCTGCAAGTCAGTCGGATTATCCGCCAAAAAATGCCCTGGATTAAAATTATTATTCTAAGCGGTCATGATGAATTTCACTATGCCAAGGAAGCGATTAGCATTGGCGTTATGGAGTATGTTCTAAAGCCATTTAGTTCTTCCGACTTACTACGGCTCCTTCATAAGGTAGCAAAACAAATCGATCTGGAACAAAGTGCAAGAGACCAATTAGAGGAACTGCAAAATCAAAATAATAATCGCCTTCGTGTTTCACAAGAAAGATTTTTCAATGATCTCTGTTTAGGCACCTTGACGCCTTCGGAAGCCATCGAGATGGCGGACGCTTTACAGCTTGATGTGATTTCTAAATATTACATGGTTATAATAACCGAGTATGAGTTGTTAAAGGATAATCAAAGTGCAGAAACATACGGTAATATTAGGGACCATTTGATGATTAAGTTAAAACACGTCGAAAATTTATTTTATTTTCAACGGAGCATTAAGGAAACCGTTTGGATTTATAAAAGAGATGACGTCAACGAACTGGAAGCATTGATCCCATCATTTATCAATCCGCTTAAATCGGATATCGAAAAAAAATATCCTTGTGTTTTCAATGTTGGGGTTGGTGGGATTAAAGAGCGTATTCGAGGCATTTCACTATCGTTTGCTGAGGCGGATAAAGACAAAATCTATCAAACAATTAAAAGGAAAAATCCATCCTTTGATTTAAATGAACAGAAAATACAGGATGTGATGCGCTTTGAAGAAAATCTAGGCCTGAATCAAAGCATTGTTGAACAGGCAAAGGATTATATTGTAAAACACTATGATCAAACTGATCTTTCTCTTAAAAGCGTTTCGGCACATGTGAATGTTAGCCCTAGCTATTTTAGTGCTATGTTCAGCCAAGAAACTGGGCAAACATTCATTAATTATTTGACGCGTACAAGGATAAACCGAGCAATGGAGCTGCTCACCTCAACAAAGGAAAGGTCATATAACATTGCTTACATGGTAGGTTATAATGACCCCCATTACTTTAGCAATACTTTTAAAAAGGTGACAGGATTATCGCCAATGGCGTTTAGAAGGCAAGGATCAAGATGACAAGGAGGATGATCCATGGACGGGAAAGGATCAAGGAAGCTTTTCTTTATTTTTATGATATTCTTATGTTTACTCCTCCTTTTGTCCGGCGGATTCAACTTGACTCAACACACTCAAAAGCCAGCCACAACACACAAAGTCCATAAAAATAAAAATGCAGAGAAGCGCTCTTTTGCCATTGTCTACCCCGTTGCACACCCCTTTTTTCAAAGTGTCACACAAAGTGCTGAAGAAACAGCAAAAAGTTTAGGCGTTAACGTATCCATTTGGGCTTCACAAATTTCGGATGTCAAACAACAAATCCGTATTATGGAAGATCTGATACAAAAGCATGTTGACGGTATCGCGATTGGCCCCGTTGACTCAGAAGCACTGACACCAATCATTAATAAAGCTGTCGATGAAGGCATCAAAGTCATCTGTTTTGACACAGATGCCCCCAACAGCAAAAGAACAGCCTATATAGGGACGAACAACTATTTAGCTGGGCGCTCCATGGGTGAAGTCGTCGCCCAACTCCTTCATGGTAAAGGTACTATAATTGGAGGAACTGGAACGGCAACTTTGCTAAACCTTAAACAAAGGATCAACGGTATGAAGGATGTATTAAAGAAATATCCAAATATTAAATTGTTAGAGATAAAGCCAAATGATAGCATCCCGAACAGGGCCCTCTCAAATACCGAGAAGATGATCAGAAGTCATCCCCATTTTGATTTATTTGTCGGTATGGATTCCCTTTCTGGCCCTGCGGCGATTACTGTTTGGAAGGCAATGGGGCTCAAAAAGGAGCTCGTGACATTTGATGGTCTACCGATTATATTAAACGGCATTGAAAATGGACAAGTGACAGCTACAATTGCCCAACGTGAATTTACGTGGGGTAAGCTAATCATTAAACGCCTAAATGAAGCATGTGAAGGAAAAGAGATATCTGAAATTGAAGATACAGGTACGATTAAAATCACAAAAGATAATATAAAAGGTTATTTGAAGGCATCTCATTAATTTTTCTAAGACTAAGCCCCTAAAAAGAGACTGGGACAAAACTAAAAGAGTTCATTCATATGCCGAACAATAAAATTTGAAAAGCATAATTGCAAATGCGAAGCGTAGTCAAAATACGGAGACTCCTACGGGAACAGCACGGGTCCGAAGACCCCGCAAGAAAGCGGTTTTTGCTTTCTGAGGAGGCTGAGGCCGTGCCCGTGGAAAGCGAAGTATTTTGACGGAGCACTTCGTTGTTTTCTTATGTAAAATAAAAATCCGAACTATTCAGATAGGATGTCTGAATGAGTTCGGATTTTTCTATTAGTAAAAAACTTCTGTCCCAGCCTCTTTTATCAGTACTACTATAACGAAATCACTGGCGGTAGGTGTCCAAAAGGAACGACCTTTTAAACCAATTCACGAATCCTTCCAATCTTCCGGGAATCAATCGAATATAAAAACGATCCATTGACCCGAACCCCTGAACCAAAATGATATTCCTTGGCTTGAAGCACATTATGAATAGCGTTAACATTGTCGCTGTTTAACCCGGATCCGACTAAAATCTTCGGCCCGCCTGATTCTTTTGAAAGGTTGACTAACCTTTGCAGCTGATTCAGTCCTTCTTCGGCTTTTGGCGCACCTCCTGAAGTGAGGATTCTTTCAACAGCTTTGTAGGAACAGAGGGTTTGATAGGCCTTTTCTTGATTAACAACGTCATCAAAAGCTCGATGGAAAGTCATGCCCATGCCATCAATAAGATTAATTACTTTGGAAAGCGTGGCCTCGTTGATCTCATTATTCTCATTTAGACAGCCAAACACGATCCCAGGAGCTCCTAATGTCTTTACCATCTTTACATCCTCTTCGATTTTGCTCCAATCGGCTGCATTATAATTGAAGGTGCGGCTATGCGGCCTAACCATGACAAAAACCGGGATCGTTACAGATTCTAATACCCCTTTAATCGTGTCATAAGCCGGCGTGAGGCCTCCCTCGTTAATGGCAGAAACCAGTTCCAAACGATCCGCCCCGGCTTTTTCAGCATCCCTTGCATCCTTTTCATTTTGAACGATCACTTCAATTTTCATTTTTAATTTCTCCTAACACAAAATCCGCCAAAAGCCTCGCACCATAACCTGACGCGCCAGATGTATAATATCCGAACGCTTTCCACGATTGCACTGTATTTGCCATGTCAATGTGTAACCATTTAGTTGACGGATTTATAAAATGATTCAAAAAAACCGCGGCAGTAATTGCTCCTCCAAATGGCGATGTCCCGACGTTGGAAATGTCTGCATAAGGGTTTTTTAACCACTCATCATAGTCTGTCACGAGCGGCATCGGCCATACATGATCGCCATTGCTACTGCCAATCGCTTTCATCTTTTCAGATAGATCGTTATTATTGCTCCACACACCTGCAACTTTTAGACCAAGAGCGTGGCCGATCGAGCCAGTTAAGGTAGCGATATCTACGACTGTAACAGCACCCAATTCCTGAGCAAACAATAACGCGTCCGCTAAAATTAAGCGTCCTTCCGCATCGGTGTTAACCACTTGAACAGAAACATTATTTTTATATTGGATAATTTCTGAGGGTAATAGCGACCGGGCATCAGGAACATTGTCTACTACAGGAATGAGAGCCGTGACATTAACCCGCGCCTCCATGCCGCTAAGCAGCTTTACCGCTCCTACAACTGCAGCGGAGCCGCCCATATCCATCTTCATGTCCGCAAAATCACCGCTCTTAGCATTAATACCCCCAGTATCAAAGGTTACCCCTTTGCCGACCAAAGCAATATGCGGGGCTTCGTCTGACCCACAGTAACTTAATTGGATAAGCTTAGGACTGTAATGACTGCCGCGCGCCACGGATAAAATGCCGTTTAATTCTAGTGATTGTAATTCATCCTCCGTATGTACCGTGATCTCCACCATAGAATCTTGAAAAATATCCTGCAATAAAACATCATACGTATCCGGATTTAATACATTCGGCGGTTCATTGCAAAGATCACGCGTTGCTTTAACAGCATCACTCCGGCACAGAGCGGTCTGCCGGCAGTCATCATCTTGGCCCTCCATATAAAGCTCAACCCTGGTTCCCTTTTTATCTTTTTTATACTTACTAAAGGTGTATTGGCCTAAATACCATCCTTCATAAAAAGCCGTCGTTAACTGAGAGGCAGTGTATTCAGGAAATGTTTGTGTAAGATGATCAAGGTCCAAATGTGCATTAGACCATTCCTTTGATTTTATGAATTTACTGATCTCACCCGCAATATGCCTGACATCATCCAATGTCAATGGGTTCTTTTTAACACCAGCGTATAAGAGATATTGCTCTTTGGTATATGCGGGTGTGATTTGCCCGAAATCAAAGATCCCCTCATGCCAAAGGGGATTATTTTTATCCATATGATCTGAACGGATCAATTGAATCGCTAACTTTTCCATTTTCTAACCAGCTTTCTATATTAATATAAGTGACACGCCACCATTTGTCCCTCTACTTTTTTTAGCTGCGGTTCCACCGTTTTACAAATATCCATTGCATGAGGACACCGCGAATGAAATTTGCATCCTTTGGGGGGATTTGCTGCGTTTGGAATCTCGCCTTTAAGCATAATCCTCTCCCTTTTAACCTTTGGATTGGGTATAGGCACAGCAGACAACAGCGCCTGTGTATAAGGGTGTTTTGGGCGGCTGAAAATGTCCTCCGCTGGAGATATTTCTACAATATTCCCCAAATACATCACAGCGATCTTATCACTAATATGCTCTACAACACTCAAATCGTGGGAGATAAATAAATAGGTTAATTGGTAGTTCTCCTGCAATTCCTTTAAGAGATTCAAAACCTGAGCTTGGATCGACACGTCCAGTGCTGATACTGGCTCATCAGCTATAATTAGTTCAGGCTTCAAAATCAGTGCTCTCGCAATCCCAATACGCTGCCTTTGGCCGCCGCTGAATTCATGAGCATATTTATCAAGATGATATGCATCAATACCGCATACATCTAATATCTCTTGGACCATTGTCTTCCTTGTTTCCTTTGATAGTTCAGGGTGATGAATTTTCAATGGTTCATCCAAGATATCCTTGATTTTCATTCTTGGGCTTAATGAGGCGTAAGGGTCTTGGAAAATCATTTGCATTGGCTTTCGATAAGATCGCCAAGCCTTTTCATTTGCACCCGTCAGGTTTTTTCCCTTAAAGATTATTTCCCCGTCATCCGATTTAATCAGCCCATTAATCAACCTTCCCAATGTTGACTTCCCACAGCCTGATTCGCCTACCAAACTAAAGGTCTCCCCCCTTTGTATAGAAAAGGAAACTTGATCCACAGCTTTGACATGGCCTTTTGCCGAAAACCAGCCTTTAGACAATGGGAAATACTTCTTAATATTTTTTACTTCTAATAAATTATTTGCTGCCAAGATTCTGCTCCCTCCCAACGTTATTCTGTTGATACAGCCAACAACGGTGTTTCCGTTTTTCTTCGCTTGTTAATTCTGGCTCTTTATTAAAACAGATTTCCATTGCATGTTGACAACGAGGGGCAAATTTGCAGCCATTCGGCATTTGATTTGGGTTAGGAACATGACCCGGAATTGAATACAATCTTGATTTTCTTTCGCCAATTTTAGGAACAGATTCAATTAAATCTTTTGTGTATGGATGGCGCGGTGATTCAAATAATTCATCTACGCTTGCTTCCTCCACAACTCTTCCAGCGTACATGACAATGACGCGATCACATACTTCCGCCACGACACCCAAGTCATGTGTAATCATTAGGATGGCGGTTCCGCGATCGGACTGTAATCTTTTCATTAGCTCTAGTATTTGAGCCTGAATCGTAACGTCAAGAGCTGTAGTTGGCTCATCAGCAATTAAGAGCTCGGGTTCACAAGACATCGCAATGGCAATCATGACCCGCTGTCTCATCCCTCCTGATAATTGATGCGGGTATTCATTCATTATGTCTTCCGCTCTTGGAATACCTACAGATTTCAATGTATCAATGGCATGCTTTTTGGCCTTTTCTTTAGAATATTTCAAATGGAGGATAATGCCCTGCATCAGTTGTTTGCCGATTTTCATAACGGGATTTAAGGATGTCATAGGTTCCTGAAAAATCATCGCAATTTCCTTGCCGCGAATCTTTCTCATACTTCTTTCACTTAAATCTAATAGATTCTCCCCTTTAAAAGTAACCTTTCCATCCTGAATGTCGCCAGTCGTATCGTGGAGAAGGCGCATAATAGATAAGGAAGTGACGCTTTTCCCACAGCCTGACTCCCCAACAATGCCGACAATCTCACCTTTATTGATGCCAAAGTCCACACCATTGACAACAGAAACCCGTTGATTATTATTTTTAAAAGCTGTTTTCAAGCCCTTTACATTTAATAAATCATACATACCCATAACTCCCCTAATCCTTACTTTTTGGATCTAAAACATCACGGAGACCATCGCCCATTATATTAAGAGAAAGTACGGTTAAAAAAATGATCAAGCCTGGGAAAAAGACAAGATGGAAAGCTGTCCCCATGTAATCCCGTGACATGCTTAACATAGCCCCCCAGTCAGATGAGGAAGGTGATGCACCGAGACCAAGAAAGCTTAAACTTGCCGCTGCAAGTATGGCCGTTCCCAAATTCATAGTTAAATAGACTATGATTGTTGAAAAGGTTTCTGGAAACACGTGTTTAAAAATAATACGGCTTTTCGTTGCCCCGATTGAACGGGTAGCTTCGATAAAAAGCATTTCCTTAACCTCCAGTGTTTTGCCTCTGACTACTCTTGCAAATGATGGGATGTTAAAAATAGCGACTGCAATGACAACATTTTGAAGACCCGGTCCTAGAATCGCAATAATGCCAATCGCAAGCAGTATATCCGGAAAGGCAAAAAACACATCACAAATGCGCATAATTGTTTTATCTACCCACTTGCCAAAATAGCCGCTTATTAAGCCTAATATTGTTCCTGCAACAGCCCCTAATAGAACGGAGGAAATGCCAACACCAAGGGATAACCTTGTTCCAACGATTAGCCTGCTGAAAACATCCCTTCCATACTCATCTGTACCAGCAAGGTGTAACCATGATGGCCCTTGAAGAACATGGTTGTAATCAGGTGTTTGTGGGTTATATGGAACAATAGAAGGGCCAATTAAGGCTAAAATAATGAGCAAGCAAAAAAAGAAAAATGATGCAACAGCCGTTTTTTTGTGGATAAACGCCGCACAAAAGGAACGGAGCTTCCCTCTGCTTTTGGGCATATAATCCGTTTTTGTCACGATTTCAGCCAACTTCAACCACCCCTAATAATTGCTAAATAACATTATGTTTCGTAACTAATTTTTGGATTCAAAAAGCCGTACAAAAGATCGACAACTAAATTAACCAGGATGAATTCAAAAGAAAACAGTAATAATTCCGCCTGAACCACTGGATAATCACGCAACTGGATCGAATCAATCAGCAACCGTCCCATACCCGGGAAGCTAAATACAGTCTCAACAACAACCGATCCACCAAGCAAAAATCCGAACTGCAATCCTGCCACAGTAACCACTGGAATAAGAGAGCTTTTCAATGCGTGTCCGAAAACGATCGTCATGCTGCTAAGACCGCGTGAACGTCCCGTTCTTATAAAATCTTCCTTTAAAGTTTGAACGAGAGAAGACCTAGTAAATCGGGCAATCATTGCCATTATCCCTGCACCTAATGCAATTGAAGGCATGATATACCCTTTCCAAGAATCTGCCCCTCCAGTCGGCAGCCAACCAAGCTGGACAGAAAAAAGTTGAATCATGACTAACCCAAGCCAGAAGTTCGGCAGAGATATCCCAGAAACCGCAGTCACCATTCCGCCGTAATCTGGCCAACGGTTTTTAAAAACAGCGGACAAAACGCCAATAAGAATACCGAAAACAAGTGCCCAACCCATACTTAACAACGATAATTCTATGGATGGCAGCATTCTTTCGCCAATTAAATGCATAACCGGAATATGAGACTTAATTGATTCACCAAAGTCACCATGCAAAAGACCATCCATATAAATCAGGTATTGCTGAAAAATAGGTTCATCAAGATGCAATTCATGTCTAATTGCTTGGATCTCCTTTACGGTGGCTTCCTTGCCGGCAATTAACCGCGCTGGATCACCGGGAATAAGGTGAATAAAAAGAAATACTATAAAAGAAACAACAACAAGTAACGGGATGATCCCAATAATTCGTTTGATCACGTACTTACCCAAATGACAGACCTCCCCTTATCAAAATTACCTTTATCATTTTGCGACTAGGGAATAAAAGGAGCTGTTGAAGCAGCCCCTTTAATCCTTCACTTTAGTTGTGCATTTTTTATATTAATAGAACCGTCTGGCAAAACATAAACACCTTTTAAGTTATTCCTGTGTCCAGAAAGAATTGTATCTACTCCTAAGAAGATCCATGGCGCATCACTGTATATATCCTTTTGAATTTGTTTATATATTTTAGCCTGTTCATCAGGATCAGTTGATTTGTTAGCTTTTTTAATCAGACTATCTACTTCATTATTTTTATAATAGGCAGTATTTGCGCCGTTAGGCGGGAATGACTCACTGCTGAATAATGAACGGGTTGCCCCATCAGCATCTCCTGATGATGGTGACCAGCTGACATACCATAGCTGCACTTTGGCTTGGTCAGGTGTTTTAGGCGAATAGATTTCATTCGATAATGTGCCTTGTTCCATTGCTTTTACCTTTAATTTAATGCCGATTTTGGCAAGTTGTTGCTGAACAAACTGCATGCCCTTCATAGTATCTGATGCCGTATCTCCCCAAATTTCTGCTGAAAACCCATTTGGATATCCCGCTTCTTTCATTAATTTTTTTGCTTTATCCAGGTTGTACTCATAAACCCCCTGTTTAGAATAAAATTGGGTTTTAGGGGACATCGTTGAATCTAACTTACTGCCAAAGCCATTCTTTACAACTTTAATGTAAGTATCTTTATTTAAAGCATAGTTCATTGCTAATCGAACTTTTTTATTATTAAATGGTTTCTTATTCGTATTGATGGAAACATATCTTACGATCGTCGATTCAGTCTGATCAATGCTGATATCGCTCGAAGATTTGAGAGACTTCACGTTTTGTTCCGGTAAAGGATAAACAAAATCTGCCTCTCCAGTTTTTAGCATCGCTACGCGCGAACCGTTCTCAGGTACTGATTTGAATGTAACTTTGTTAACTTTCGGATAGTTTGAATCCCAATAATCCGGATTCTTTTTTAAGATCAATGATTCACCTTGATTCCATTTTACGAATTCAAAAGGTCCTGTCCCCACTGGATGAAGACCAATGTTTTTGCCATATTTCTTAATGGCCTTAGGACTAATCATCGGTATCATCGCAAATTTATTTAGCATTGCGCTAAAAGGCTTGGTTAAAGTAAATTGAACGGTGTTGTCATCAATAACCTTAATATCCTTTAAGTTTTTCAAATAGTGTGAAGCGGTCAGTGAACCTTTGGAACCTTGAATTCTATCAAAGTTGGCCTTTACAGCGTTGGCATCAAATGTTGCCCCATCATGGAATTTAACGTTTTTCCTTAAATTAAAGGTATAAACCAATCCGTCCTTACTAACCTTATAATCTGTTGCTAACACAGGTTTAATAGTCATATTCTTATCAAAACCAACTAGACCTTCGTACATAGCGTGTGTAGCTGAAATTGACAAGGTATCGCTTACATTTTGCGGATCAAGCGTCGTAAAATTTTGATTGACTGCAATTGTAATATCCTTGTCATTTTTAGCGGATGATGCACTTTCTGAATCCGAAGGGCCTTTTGCACATGCCGTCATAGCCATTATCATTGCAACAATGAGACACAACCAGGTTATTTTCTTATAATTCATAGTCATCTCTTCTCCTTTTATAAAGTTAAGGTCGTATGACCGATCACTTTTCCATTATCGTTATTGATGTCATGTGATCTAAGCTCATATAATCGCTCAATTGTTTCTTTATTTTCATAGCCGATTTTTTCAAGAATATCGGCAATCAATACTGGCCATACCAATTCAGAGCCGCTCAATACTTTTAAGGCAAAACTCATTTTTTCCTTTCTTAACGAAAAGCAATAAACTCCCTGTGCGCCTCCCTTCGCAATGATGTTCGGGTCCTGTAATAATTCCGTACAAACAAATTGATGTGAAGCAATGATTTTTGGATTTGCATTCATGACCCGGCCAATTTTAACGACTGCCTGTCTAACATCCTCATTCTCTATCATTTCTGGACAAACAAATTTCAGATACGACAAAGCCATATTATATAAGGGAACAGCAAAGATTGGCGCCCCGCAGCCATCTGATCCAATTCCAACTTCCTGCTTAGGTGTCTCTGATAAATTTGAAACCGTCTCAAGAATCTCTTGCTGAAGCGGGTGGTCAGTGTCGTAATACGTGCCGACATCCCAGCCATTTTCCTTTGCACATGCTAGAAACCCAAGATGCTTCCCTGCACAATTATGAAATAATTTTCTTTTAGGATAATGATTCCACAAACAATCCGCTTTAGGTTGGTCATTTAGGGGATAGGATTCATGGCAGATAAGCGAAGACTCCGATAGCTTAAGCTTGTCCAATAGCGATTGCAATGCTCTCCGATGATAGCTTTCCCCTCTATGTGAAGCGATGAAAAGGGCGGATTCTTCAGAAGTCAAACCATATTTTTGGGCAACATCCGTTTTAAAAACCGGAATAGCCTGAAGCGGTTTCATTGCTGAGCGATAAAAGGCGGGGTGCTGGATGTCCCCCTTCTGAAAAACGACCTTTTTATTTTCATCGATGCCACAGACAACACCATGATGGACATTCTCAAGTATGTTTCCTCTGTATTCTGAAACCAAAATGGAATCAATCATTTTAATAGCACCTCTTCAAAATTAAGTTGTTTTATAAATTCCTTTTGTATTTTCATTCCAGCCCCAAGGATCACTCCTTGAGAACCCAGAGATGACGTTTCTAAAGTGAAAGAATCCTTTAAGGGCTCCCAAATTTGAACCGTGCATTTGTTAAAAATTCTTTCTCTCATATAGTTGGACTGCTCAATTAAGGACCCTGTCAGAACAACCATATCGGGATTATTAACGCATACGACATTATTAATGGTTATAGCAGCATACGTTATGGCGCGCTCAATGATATTAATAGCCCAATTCTCGTTCGATTTTGCGGTTGCAATAAGGTCTTGCAAGCTGCGAACATTGCCTTTCTTAGAAGCTTCCTCTAATAAAAACGGTTCAGCTATGTAGGTTTGCAAGCAGCCAAAATTGCCGCAAGAGCAAAGGATGCCATTGCTGTCAACGACGGTATGGCCGATTTCCCCCGCATAATTGGAGTGACCGCGATAGATGTCACCATCAACTATTAATGATGAGCCTACCCCGCTGCCAAAGCCGATCATGGCCATTTTCTTGCTTTTTTTGCCCTTACCAAAAATCCCCTCAGCATAAGCCTTTAGCTTTAATTCATTATCAATAATCACGTCATAACCAAGTACATCCTTAAGCTGTTTTGCAAACTCAACCTGTCGCCATTGCATTTGGACCGACAGATCAACATGGCCGTTGTCAGCATTGATCAAACCAGGCAGGCCGACGCAGACCCCTTTTATTTTATCTGTCTGGATATGGTGTTTTTCTATCAGCTCTTGGATATACTTTTTTAGTTGTGCAATAACAAGTGCTGGGCTTCCTCCTGAATCTCTGTGGTACTCTTCCAAACAAACGATATTTCCCAAAAAGTCAATAAATCCTACCCTTGTTAACTTTTCATCTAGTTCAATCCCAATTGATAGAATCGAACTAGCCTTTACAGCCAATAGATTAGCTTTCCTGCCGACGCCACTCGTCATCTGATCGGTCTCTTCCACAAAGTTAAGCTCTATCAGTGAAGAAACAATCCTGGAAACTGTCGTGGGGCTCATGTTTGTTACTCTGGCAATCTTAGCCCTTGAGACTGGCCCCAATGTTCGAATCAATTCAAGTACTAACCCTTTATTTTCCTTTTTTATGTAATTTTGATCTTTCTTTTTCATAGCATCACCTTTATATTTTTTCTCCATGGGATAAATTATTTATAAAATATAGATTTAGAAAGCTTTAACAAGACAATAAAACACAAATAACCAATAAATCTATGATTAATTACTCCAGTGAAGTTATTAATTAATATATAGTATTCTTTTTCTAAAGTCAATGCAATTCTGAAAATATATAAAAGGGGCATTTTTTGTCTGCACTCATATTTTGATCAAAAAAGAAACCGCCGTCCATCTTACTGAAGGACGACGGTCTTTTGTCATTGCTGAGGTAAATGCAGATCCCTTAAACACAAACAGTTGCTAATACTTTTTGTATATCGTAGATGGCATTGTCTTTTTTAAACTGTTTAGAAACTGCAGGTGTACTTGCCCCTGAAATCCAAATTTTCAATTCAGCATCTAAATCAAAATGGCCTGCGGTTTCTACACTAAAGTGAGAAATACTTTTATAAGGAATGGAATGATAATCTATTTTCTTGCCTGTTAAACCTTGCTTATCAACCACAATAAAACGCTTGTCTGTAAAAACAAGTAAATCTCTTACTAGTTTAAAAGCGAAATCAATTTCTTCAGATTCGGTTAAAATATCAGCTAGCTCTCTTTTTACATCTTCCTTATCTACATTAGATGCATTTCCCAGCATACCGCCTAATAATCCCATCTTGCCATCCCCTTTGCTCATTTTGTTCTACATGATTAGAAAACTCGGGTATCACATTCAAGTCTATGTCCAATTGTGTTTTTTCATTATATCGTTTTTTTTGGTGCCTGGCACCAAAAAATCATAACCCGAACCCTTAGGCGAATAGGATAATGGTAAATCCTAAAGTTTGTTTGGAGGAAGAGGAATTGGCAGATTACAAGCCTTCTTCATTGTCGTATGAAGAAATGCTTTTTACCATTAGACAAGGCTTAAGGCCAACACAGCTCCCAAAAAAGATTATTGTTGCCGGTGCTGGCATGGCGGGGTTAGTTGCGGCATCCCTTTTAAAAAAAGCGGGGCATAGCGTAACGATTTTAGAGGCTAACGACCGGATTGGCGGCCGTGTATACACCTTAAGGTATCCTTTTGTCGATGATTTGTACCTTGATGTCGGTGCGATGCGGATCCCAAATACCCATCATTTAGTCTTGGCATACCTAGAAAAATTCCGCCTGCCAATAAATGAATTTAAAAATACAACGCCTCAAGATCTCATTTATGCTAACGGAATCAAGACAAACCTTCGAACGTATTGGCAGAACCCGGATATTTTAAAATACCCTGTAGCACCGCACGAAAAAGGAAAAACAGCAGAAGAACTGCTACTGTCAGCAATAAAACCAGTGATCGATTTTATTCAGCAAGACCCATTAAACAACTGGCCCGTGGTTCTAAAGAGGTTTGATAGCTACTCAATGGGCGACTTCCTAAGATATAATCCGGTAGGGGCGTCTTTATCGCCCGGTGCGTTAGAAATGGTTGAAGTTATTATTGATCTTGAGGGATTTCTAGAGCTTGCTTTCACCTCAATTCTCAGAGAGTTCCTGCCGCTGTTAAATCTAAACATGTCTTATTATGAGGTCGAGGGTGGAAATGACCGGCTGCCAAAGGCTTTTATCCCATACTTGAAGGAAGACATCTTGCTAGGGCATAGGATGACAAAAATCAGACACCATAATGACGGAAAAGTCACCATCCGCGCCACCCAAACCACTAGCTTAAGGCAGCTGGAATTCACCGCGGATCTTGCCATTGTGACTGTCCCCTTTTCTGTGCTTTCCATTATCGACATTGAACCGCGCCATACTTTTTCTCACAATAAATATAAGGCTATTAGGGAACTTCACTATGCTAGCTCCACCAAAATCGGGCTTCAGTTCACACACAGATTCTGGGAGAAAGAAGGGCTCCGGGGCGGGAAATTGATCACGGATATGCCGATTCGATTTGCTTATTATCCAAGCCATTTAATTGGTTCCTCGGGATCCGGTATAATATTGGCAAGTTATACATGGGAGGATGATACGCTGCCATGGGATAGTCTACCTGAGTCAAGCCGAATTAGGCATGCGTTGGATAACTTGGCAACCGTCCACGGCAATTCAATTTATGACGCATTTCTTACAGGAGCCTCCCAAAGTTGGGCTCACGACCGATTCACTGGCGGCGGAGCCTTTTCATTGTTCAAACCAAGTCAGCAAACGGAGTTATTTCCTTATATCTATGCCCCTGAGGGAAGCGTTCATTTTGCAGGGGACCATACGTCAACCCTCCCCGCCTGGATGGAGGGAGCCATCCAATCAGGGATTAGAGTGGCCCATGAAATCAATGATCTGCCGAGAAGATAAGGCGGCGGATGGTTCTTTGGACCACTCATAGGGATTCAAATCGCTTATGAACGACCTCAAGGCCGTATTTTTTCCGACTTCGGGCTTTCATCTCACCTATGAACGACCTCGAGACCGTATTTTTACTGACTTCGGGTGTTCATCGCCACTATGAACGACCTCGAGGCCGTTTTTTTCCGACTTTGGGCTTTCATCGCCTTTATGAACGACCTCGAGGCCGTATTTTTACCGACTTTGGGCTTTCATCTCACCTATGAACGACCTCGAGGCGTATTTTTACTGACTTCGGGCTTTCATCACCCTTATGAACGACCTCGAGGCCGTATTTTTACCGGCTTTGGGTGTTCATCGCCACTATGAACGA
>NZ_SLXK01000008.1 GCF_004341035.1 Scopulibacillus darangshiensis | reverse complement strand
ACGCAGAGCCCATGCCGAAGACGCAATGATTATCGAACTCGACGCAGAAATCCCTGAGGAGGACGCGGACGTCACTACTGAGGACGCAGAGCCCATGCCGAAGACGCAATGATCAGCGCAATCGACGCAGAAGTCCCTAAAGAGGACGCAGTCGACACTCAAAAGGACGCAAAGTGGACGCAATCGTCGCCGCTATTTGAAAAAGGGAATAGTGGTAATAAATTTTAAGCTTAGGTGAGTTGTTAACATAATTGTCACCACTTTATTATGCAAAGGCTTACATTTGCCGATAGAGGTATGTATAATGGTTATAATTTCAATTGAGATGAGGAGGTGAACAACGGTGAAACAATACGTCTTTTTATTTGAAACTGGTTCTGGCGAGCCGACCAAATGGAAAGAAATGATCGAATCAAGGCATATGTTTGATGCGTTTACAAAAGCGCAAAAGCTTAGCCAAGAATACGAGAAGGAGAAGTCAGCCCCGGTAAGCATAGTGTTTGAAGGTGTCAAGTACCCCGATATAGCTTAATCCCGAGAGGATGGTTTTGGTGTATGAGAAAATAAAAAATAGCGGTGAAAATTAGTGTGCAACATTCATTCTTTAAGATGAATGGTGCACACTTTTTATTTTAGTTAATCAGAAAGTAAAACTTTCCGACACCATGGAAGGTTTGGCGAAAATCAAACTTTCTTTAGTTTATGTTACCTATCTTTGTAAGGGATAGGGTCCTTTTCACCAGCTTCCAAAAATCCCTTAAGGCGCAGCTGGCAGCTGTCACATGTACCGCAGGCTTTATCTTCACCATTGTAGCAAGAAGTTGTCAGATGATAAGGGACATTTAGCTTTATTCCCTCAATAATTGTTTCGGCCTTTGTTAGGTGCATGAGCGGCGTGTTGATCACCATGCCTTTGTCGCTGACGCCAACTTTAGTTGCCAAATTCACCGTTTTGTTCATACTTTTAATAAATTCAGGTCGGCAATCGGGATAGCCGCTATAATCGACTGATGACACGCCGATGTAAATGGCTTCGGCGCCGATAACCTCAGCGTATGCGCTGGCTAGCGACAAGAAGATCATGTTGCGTGCCGGAACATAAGTAACCGGAATGTCACCCTCAACCATAGTTTCAGGAACGTCAATCGACTGATCAGTTAAGGCACTGCCGCCGATTTGCTGAAAAAAACTAATATCAACAATCCGATGTTCCCTGATATCATAATGTTCAGCAATCTTTTTTGCCTGTTCGACTTCACGATCATGGCGCTGACCATATTGGAAAGTGATCGGGTATAATTCATAGCCTTCATTCTTAGCTATCCCCATGCATGTTGTGCTGTCAAGGCCGCCGCTTAATACTATCACTGCTTTTTCTTCCATGTTTTACACACCTCTTCTATTTGGATCCCAAATGACTTTGTGAAGCTGCATACTAATTTTTACATCAGGCAGCGGTTCGGCTAAGACTTTTTCTACAAGCCGGTCGGGCGCCATTGCTTCCCATACGGGACTAAACAACACCTGTCCGCTGCTGTTGTATTTGGAGACAACCCTTTTGGCATAATCGAAGTCTTCATCACCTGCGATGACGAACTTAACCTCATCCTGTTCCATCAAGCAATCAAAATTTGAATGAACCATTTTATCGGTTTCCCCGGAATCCGGGAGTTTATAATCCATAACAAATCGAACTTTACTCATTAGCAAATCATCTGAACGGCGCAGCTCATCGAAAGGCATGAGATCAATGGCGCCATTTGTTTCTATATGAATATCAACAATATGATCAAGCTCAGCCATTGCTTTGATTAAGGCCGCTGATTTTTGCCGATGAATCAATGGTTCGCCTCCTGTAAAACAAATGCGCCTGCTCGGGAATGTTGAAACCTTTTCAACAATATCATCAATGGTTGCTTCGAATTCGGGTTTCTCGGGGGCATAACTGTATGGTGTGTCACACCAAGTACATCTGAGATTACAGTGGAAGACTCTTACAAATACAGTCGGGAGACCTTGTCCCATGCCTTCTCCCTCCACCGTTTCAAAGATTTCAACCATCGGCAATGTCCAATTCCCGTACTCCTCTTTTGATGGCAATGTCCAATTAGTCCTCATCGATCATCATCCATTCCCTTTTTAATGTAGCCGAACTTGTTGGTGTTTCGAACAGAGTCAATTCCTCTAGCCGATTCCCCTGAGATTTTAGGCCAATGTCCGCCATTCTCTCATCCAATGATTCCCACATCCATACAATCATGTTTTCTGCCGTGGTGTTCATCGGCGGAAGGACTTCATTTAAATATCGATGGTCTAATTTTTCTTCAATCACTTTTTTGAAAAGGGCTTTAATGTCGGAAAAATCGACGGCTATACCGATCTCATTGACAAAGCCGCTGATTGTCACGGCGAGTTTGTAGGTATGTCCGTGGAGACTTTTGCATTTGCCTTCATAACAGTGAAGATGGTGGGCGGCATCAAATGTAAAATGTTTTGTGACCGCAACGCGTTTTTGATGATATTTTAACTGATCACGTTTTATATCGATGTCCAGTTTTTGGACATCCTTTGGGATTTGAAACATAAAAAAATCTCCTTTATTAGTGAAGTAAGGAGAGTGCCAAATGAAAAAAACTCTCCATTCGAGGAGAGCGTGACTGAAAAACAAGCAGTTTAAATTAA
The DNA here is from genome assembly GCF_004341035.1 of Scopulibacillus darangshiensis. Taxonomy (GTDB): domain Bacteria; phylum Bacillota; class Bacilli; order Bacillales; family Sporolactobacillaceae; genus Scopulibacillus; species Scopulibacillus darangshiensis. The sequence goes on along the minus strand of NZ_SLXK01000008.1, from coordinate 131,432 downwards.
TGCCTGTTTTATTTCATTCAAACGCTCCCTAGTTTTGTTTACAGAGGGGCGGGAATTGCGAACCCTCTTTTAAGTTTTCTTTACACTATTCATTCTAACATAGAAAAAGTCATGGAAAAATATAAGTTATAGGATGTTTGTTGACCGATATACTTCAAAAAACACCTGTCCATACGAAAGATATAGAGGAGCTTTATTTTGCGAGATACGATTTTAATGAAATGTGGGACGGTGAATGTCATGGATAATAATAAATGTTTAACAATTGGTGAAGCGATGGTGGAATTTGTACCTCATGACCATCAATCCGTGCTAAAAGACACTGGGACGTTTGACCGTGAAGCAGCCGGGGCGCCGGCAATTGTTGCAGGTGTGGTCTCACTACTCGGGAAAAAGAGTGCCATGATCGGTAAAATCGGCAATGATGTGTTCGGAGACTATCTTATTGAAAAGCTTTCAAAATGCGGAGTAGATACGGTTCATCTGGGCAAAGTAAAGAACCAAACTGCAATTAGCTTTACCGCTGTTAACGGAGATAAGGAACAGGATATCTTTTACAGGCAAGGTTCGGCTGACACGACCTTGAAACCAGATGACATTGATGAAGCTTGGTTTAAGAACGGTGACATATTATATTACGCATCAGCCTCACTTGTCCAAAATCCAGCAAGGGGAGCAGTAGAAAAAGCACTGAAGTCCGCGGGAAAGAAAGGCAGCATCATTGTCTTTGCACCGCGTTTATCAATAAATGACTGGCCGAATGAGAAAATGGCGAGAGAAACGCTTTTTCACACTGCTCCTCATGCACATATCTTGGTTTTAACTGAGGAGGAACTTAAATTTTTGGCTGACCGGCAAGACGAATATGAGGCAGTCAAAATGTTATTCGTCGGGAAAACAAAATTGATGGTTATCCTTAGAAAGGATCAGACACTTACTTATGTAACGGGAAGGGAACGCGGCCATCTAAATGGGCCAAATGAAGAGCCGTTAGACGGGAGAGGGATGGAAGAAGCCTTTATAGGGTGTCTTGTTACTGAATTTCTTAACAAAGAAGTACGCCATGAAACACTCAGTCACATTCTCTCTGATCGCCAGCAGTTAGAAGATATGCTAAATGCGGCGATAGAATTTAGAACCAATGTTGGAAACGAAAGTGGAAGGCTTGCCGCGATCGAAACATTACAATTATAGAAATGAACAAAAACCGGGCATACTTTGCCCGGTTTTTTTAAAAAAATAGCTTGATAATTTTATCTTTGAGATGTTATAATCAACTTTGACTTCCGTTTTTTGTACAATTATTATATCTATCTAATTATACTATACACTTAATCCGGCGGATTGTCAAGTCTTAACTCGAAGTTTCTTAGCGAAGGAGTGAAGGTGTACCGTGAGCGGCAATAACAAGGAATGGCAAGAAGAGCGAGAGCGTTTGGTTGTCATCAAAGGGATCATTGAACAGAAGCAGGATCGATTAAAGGATCAGGCGGGTGACTTGAGGCAAGGCATCATTAGCTTTCGAAAGAATTTTTGGGATGATGTAACGGTTAATATCGATGAACCTGATGACATTATAGAAACGGAAGCTAGCATTCGCCAGCAGGCAGAAGTGCTTTCGGAAAGAGAAAGAAACCACGGGCGCATGCATGCAAGGATGAAAACACTTGACCGTTTGCAACATTCCCCCTATTTTGGCCGCATTGATTTTTTGGAAGAAAATGACCGTGAAGCAGATCAAATATATATAGGTATCGCGTCACTAATGGATGAAAAGGATGAAGACTTCCTGATCTATGACTGGCGCGCTCCGATTTCAAGTTTGTATTATGATTATTATCCTGGTCCTGTTCATTATAGGACGCCAGAGGGCTCTATTTCTGGGGATATGATGTTAAAAAGGCAGTTTATTATCAAACATGGTGTGCTGGAAGGGCTCTTTGACACAGGTGTGACAATTGGAGATCAATTACTTCAGGAATTGCTTGGGGCTCATGCGAGTACTAAGATGAAGAATATTGTGGCAACCATTCAAAAAGAGCAAAATCAAATTATCCGTAATGAGAAAAGTAAAATCCTGATTGTTCAAGGTGTGGCTGGGAGCGGCAAAACTTCCGCAGCATTGCAGCGGGTAGCCTATTTGTTATACACTCACCGCGAAACGCTGAACAATGGAAATATGGTTTTATTTTCACCAAACCCACTATTTAATAGTTATGTGCGGTCAGTCCTTCCTGAATTGGGGGAAGAGAATATACGGCAGACAACCTACAATGAATATATAGAGGAACGGCTTGGCGACTCTTTTCGTTTTGAAGATTCCTTTGAACAGATGGAGAATTTTTTAGTTAACGGAGATAGTGCGGACAGCCAAAATAGAATGGCTAACATTCTCATTAAATCGAGTCTGGCATTTAAAAAAGTGATTGATAAGTATACAACGGTTTTAGCCCGAGAAGGACTGATTTTCAAAGACATTACCTTTCGTGGCAGAACACTGCTAGAAGCCCGAGTCATAAATGACTATTTCTATGGTCTGAGCTCCTCCATGTCAATTCGGAGCAGGATGGAGTTTGTTGCAGAATGGCTGTTGGCTAAATTGAAAGAGATCGAGCGGTCAGAATGGCAAGAACAGTGGGTGGAAAGCGAAGTCCAGCTGTTAGATAAAGAGGATTATTTGGTAGCTTTTAAAAAGCTGCAGAAGAAAAACCCGTGGACCGATGATTCCTTTGATGACTTTGACCGAGAGCAGGAAATATTAGGGGAAATGGTTGTGAAAAGACGTTTTAAGCCAATAAAGGACGATATTAAAAGATTAGCCTTTATTGATATCAAGAGCACCTACTGTCAGTTATTTAAATCCGGGGGTGAGCCATTTGTTAAGGCAGATACAGAGAACTGGGATCAGATTTGCAAGTTTACTTTAGAACAGTTGGATCGGAACGATTTGACGTGGGAGGATGTTACACCGTATTTATATTTTCAAACCCAACTTTTGGGCCGGAATATATATTCTAATATCCGCCATGTATCGATCGATGAGGCTCAGGACTATTCACCCTTTCAATTCGCTTATCTTAAGGTGCTATTTCCCAACGCTAAAATGACGCTTCTGGGAGACTTTAACCAGGCTATTTATGCGCATGCATTGAATACGGCATCATTTTTTTCTTCGGAAATGAGCATAACTGAACCTTATGAAAAAATTACACTGACGAGAAGTTACCGATCAACACGGCCTATTGTAGAGTTTACAAAAAAACTCGTTAAAGAGGGAGAACGGATTGTACCGTTTAATCGCGATGGTGATAAACCGACATTAACTCAGGCAGAGGATGCAAAATCCGTGCATAAAAAAATACTGGACCGTGTTAATAATCTTCAGTCAAAGGGATTGCAAACGATCGCTGTTATTTGCAAAACGATGGCGGAATGTATTGAAGCTTATGATGAGTTAAGGAACCGGACTGCAATTCAGTTAATGGACAGGGAAACACATGCATTTACAAAGGGGACAGTAATCATTCCAGCCTACTTGGCTAAAGGCATTGAATTTGATGCTGTTATTATTTACGACGCATCGAGGACCAAATATAGCAAGGAATCTGAAAGGAAGCTTTTTTATACGGCGTGCACCAGGGCTATGCATGAGCTCCATCTTTTTTCATTGGGGGAGGTAAGTCCCTTTTTGGAGAAGATCCCGCATAGCAGCTATAATAAATTAGTTTAGTAAATTTCGGGGAGGGGAAAAGCAATGAGAATTGCAAATGGTTTGGAAATGATTGAATTGGAGATTGAAGCATTCGGGCATAGGGATGTATTACACCCAACACTGATTTGGGATCATGAGTCAGCGGTACTGGTTGATACTGGCATGCCGGGACAGTACCAGCAATTACGCTCAGCTATGAGTGAAGCAGGCGTTTCCTTTGACAAATTAAAAGCGGTAATTTTGACACATCAGGATATTGACCACATCGGCAGTCTCCCTGAGATTGTGCAAGAATCCGGCGGCGCTATTAAGGTTTATGCCCATGAGCGTGACAAACCCTACATTGAAGGGGAAATGCCCCTAATTAAAACAGACACCAGCCGCATGAGCAGTGATGCATTAGAAGCTCTTCCGGAAGAAGTGATAGCCCTTTATTCAAATCCGCCGAAAGCTAAGGTTGATAAGACTCTGGCGGAAGGTGAAGTGCTGCCTGTTTGTGGAGGGATGCAGATTATCTATACACCGGGTCATGCTCCAGGGCATATCAGCCTTTATTTGAGGCAAAGCAAAACACTTATTGCCGGGGATGCCATGATCATCCATAATGGCATCTTGCGGGGCCCTGTTCAGCAAACTACGCTTGATATGGCGACTGCTATGGAATCTATAAATAAGTTCTTAGATCTTGATATCGAAGCAGTCATTTGTTATCACGGAGGCTTATTTACTGACACCCCAAACAAGCGCCTCATTGAAATAGCATCCAGTTAAAATGGCAAAATGGGAAAAATGATCTCGCTTTACAAAAGTCAAACAGTTATCATGTGTTTGGCTTTTTTTCCTTTTTTTTAAGGTAAATCCATAGGCTTTTTAACTAATCAGAAGAATTTTTTTAGAAATAATCAACCAGACCATACCCAGAATTGTGTCAATACATAATATGCAGATATAGGTAGTGATTAATATGATGAGGGGGAAGATTATTGCAAAATGATAATGAAAGGTCGTCTCGTAATTGGCGGTCCTCAAAAAGTAATCAATCTGGCCGAAGAAGCAATGGTGTTTGGGAAGCGATAAATTTAGCTAGCCAAACTGGCGCAGATGAATTCATGTACAATGACCCATACGAAGAGGATCATAGGTCAGGCAAGTCATCGAAAGCAAGCAGATCAGGACATAAATCAAGAAAGTCAGGAACATCTAGACAAACAGGACGCTCCCGAAGGTCAAGCGGATCCAGAAGCTCAAGGCAATCAGGACGCTCCCGCCGTTCAAGCAGGTCCAGGAGCTCATGGCAATCAGGACGCTCCCGCCGTTCAAGCAGGTCCAGGAGCTCATGGCAATCAGGACGCTCCCGCCGTTCGAGCAGGTCCAGGGGCTCAAGGCAATCAGGACGCTCCCGCCGTTCGAGCAGGTCCAGGAGCTCAAGGCAATCAGGACGCTCCCGCCGTTCGAGCAGGTCCAGGGGCTCAAGACAATCAGGACGCTCCCGCCGTTCGAGCAGGTCCAGGAGCTCAAGGCAATCAGGATGTTCCAGCTGTTCAGGCAGGTCCAGGAGCTCATGGCAATCGGGCCGTTCCCGGCGATCAAACCGATCCAGAAGCTCATGGCATTCAGTAAGGTCATGCCGTTCAAGCCGGTCCCAAAGCTCATGGCAATCGGGCCGTTCCCGGCGATCAAGCCGATCCAGAAGCTCATGGCAATCGGTTCGTTCACGCCGATCCGGCACCTCCAGGCGCTCAGGGCGCTCGCACAGTTCAAAGCACGCCAGATCTTCTAAACGTTCTAAACGATCAAAGTGTTCACACTCAAGGCGTTCCAAAGTATCTGGGCGATATAGCATGACACGGCGGCCACTAGGAAAATACTTTAAAGTGAATAAACTTTAACATTTATACAAAAGGAGACAGCCAACATGGCTGCCTCCTTTTTAGATTATAGGTTTATAATGTAATCAAGGATAAGGCCAAGCGACAAAAGAAAACCGAACATTGTTGTCATCTGTGCGGTTGCCTTCATGGCGGGCATTAGTTGTATAGATTTTGTCTTTCCGGTAAAAAGTTTCGTTGCCTGATAGGCCTTTGGCAGGCTAGCAAAGACAACCAAGAGCCATGCGGATTCAACACCAAAGAGCATTAAACCAATGATCCAAAGGTAAGAAACGACGAATAACCCGGCAAGAACCGTGATAGCGCGGCTCCTTCCCAATAATATCGGTAAGGTCTGTCTTCCTTTTTCCTTGTCACCATCAAGGTCCCGGATATTATTGGCCATGTTAATACCTCCAACTAAAAGGCCTATTGGAACGGAGATGAGAATGCTATTTATAGTTATTGTATCTGTTTGGATAAAAAAGGATATTAAGATGATGACGACACCCATGAATAATCCCGCGGCCAATTCCCCGAAGGGTGTATAAGCAATAGGATATGGGCCCCCAGAATAAAAGTAACCGGCCATCATGCAAATACAGCCGACAACTGCCAGCCACCAACTGCTCTCGATGCATATATATACCCCAATTAAGGTAGCCGTTAGACACAAGATATAAGCCAGTCTTAAAACTGTTTCCGGCCGTACACCGTCCCGAACAATGGTGCCGCCAATCCCTATGGATTCCTCTGTATCGAGGCCGCGTTTGAAGTCGAAATACTCATTAAAAAGGTTTGTAGCGATTTGGATTAACATCGATGCAAGAAGCATAGCGATGAATAAAGGGATATTAATACCGCTTTTCGGAAGTGCGATTGCTGTCCCCAATATGACAGGGACAAAGGATGCGGTAAGTGTATGGGGCCTCAGCATGTGCCACCACTTTTTCAAGCCTGTGTTTTTATTTATTTTACCCGTTGATTCAGTCATGTTTAATTCTCTCCCATGAGTTACTGGCGGTTAGTCTTTAACCTCTTCAAGTTTATGAAAATCAAAGGGTGGTGTCAACATAAATTCGTAAACAATATCTTTTTTAAGTTGACATGCTATTTGTAAAATGGTAATAAAACAGTCCATTGTTAATTAATGGTGTTGGTTTGCATCAATTGACACTGGAAAACGGTCGGGTGTATTCTTATAGAAGCAGGGCCGGCGGCGGATGTCGGTCATTTTTCTTGTGAAGAAGGGATAAAATGGCAATTATTGAACAACATCAATTGTTGGAGAATCTAAAAGAGGGAATTAAAAAGGCACAATTCCTGTCGGAGAGCGTCCTAGTTAGTTACTCCAAACAAATTGAGTTTATCGATCCTCTTGTATTTTACCGAAACGGTGAAATCCTATATAAAGGGAGCAGAATATATTGGTCTGATGTTGAGGATGTCACAATGGTGGGTCTTGGTTCGGCGGTTGTTCAAGCTTACAATGGTGAAGAGCGTTTCGAAAAAATTGAGGAATATTGGCGTAAGGTAATTACAGGTGCGGTGATCCATAGAGAAGTGGATGTTAAAGGAACAGGACCAGTATGTATGGGCGGCTTTTCTTTCGATCCAGTACAAATGAAAACAAGGTTATGGAAGGACTTTCCTGATGCCAACTTTACAGTTCCAAATTGGCTGTTAACAGTTAAAGGGAATCAATGTTTTTTATCGATAAATGCGTCAGTAAACGAACATATGGATCCTTGCACAATAGAAAGCCAATTGATAGATCTGGAGATGCAATTGTTGAAAAATAACACAATTCCAACACCTTCACAAGGTGAGTCTCTAATGGTTGAAGAAAACCAGATCAATGAATGGTTGGCAATGGTCCATAAGTCTATAGATGCGATAAATAAGGGTGAAATGGAAAAGGTTGTTCTATCTAGAACGACAACAGTGACTGCCAATAAAACATTTGATCAATCAAGTGTTTTATTGGCTTTGCAAGAAAGACAATCGGATTGTTACACCTTTGCATTTGAAAAAGGCACCTCAACATTCGTAGGGTCAACACCTGAACGATTAATTAAAAAAGCGGGCGGAAAATTTAATACCATGTGTTTGGCCGGTACAATTAGCAGGGGACAAACGGCTGAGGAAGACCAAAAACTAGGTGAGACCTTACTCTCCGATCCAAAAAATCGTGATGAACACCAAATGGTTGTAACAATGATCTCCGATGCTATGGGGAAGGTATGCGATAAAATTGTGAAATCTGACTCCCCGCAAATCTATAAATCGAAGGACGTTCAACATCTTTATACACCGATAAAAGGTGAAACGAAACGAGAGTTGTCTCTTTTATCTGTTGTAAAAGCGCTTCACCCAACACCCGCCATGGGCGGTGTGCCAACTGAAAAAGCTATCGAAGCAATCAGAGAGCGTGAAACGTATGAACGCGGCTGGTATTCAGCACCTATTGGATGGTTTGATGAAGACGGGGACGGGGAATTTGTTGTTGCTATTCGCTCGGGACTAATTACCAAAGAAAATGCGGTTCTTTTCTCAGGCTGCGGAATTGTTGCCGATTCAGATCCCCAAAGTGAATACCTTGAAACAAAAATAAAGTTCACACCAATGCTGACGGCCTTAGGGGGCGGATGGGAATGAAACATCAAGAGTGCCTCACAAGGTTCGTAGCTGCGTTTGTAGATGAGCTTTCAGCGTGCGGAGTGGAGCATGTGGTCGTTAGTCCGGGATCCAGATCTACCCCGCTCGCTATGTTGTTAAATGCACATTCGGATATTAGAGTGTGGATGAATATTGATGAACGATCCGCAGCATTTTTTGCATTAGGTATAGCAAAAGCATCAGGAAGGCCAGCCGCGCTCCTTTGCACATCAGGTACAGCTGCTGCCAATTACTATCCGGCAATCGTTGAGGCAAAGTTATCTAGGGTACCCCTAATTGTATTAACAGCAGACCGGCCGCATGAGCTGCGGGGGGTTGGTGCACCGCAAGCGATTGATCAAATAAAACTTTACGGAGATAATGTCAAATGGTTTCAGGAGATGCCGCTTCCGGGTCTTGATGAACAGACGTTACTGCTGTCTAGAACGACCGCAAGGCGGGCCATAATGACAGTTACGACTCAACCGCTGGGTCCTGTTCATCTCAACTTTCCTTTTCGCGAGCCGCTTGTGCCGGATTTCACCGTGGATAACATATGGGACAGCGGTAAAACAAGCAGTACGGAATTTTCCATGGTAACTGGTGAAAATGAGATATCGGATAGTAACTTTGACAAGCTGACCCGATCTATTCAACAGTTGAAAAGAGGGTTGATTGTTGTTGGGCCGCAGGTGAATTCTGAATTGGCTGAGCTGGCAGCTCTAATTGGGGAACGCTTAGGCTTCCCTGTGCTTGCCGATCCTCTTTCACAATTGAGAACAGGGAACCATAATAAAATGCCGATCATTGATTGTTTCGACTCATTTCTTCGTGATACATTAATTACCGAAACTTTTATCCCTGATGGCGTCATTCGTATCGGAGCTATGCCTGTATCAAAACCATTCTTACTTTATTTGAATAAAATAAAGCCGAGTCGTTATATCGTTATTGATGAGGGTGAGGGTTGGCGTGAGCCCACACAGCTCGCGACTGATATGGTCTACTCTGATCCTATCCGGTTATGCAAAAGACTGCTTAATCAACTTCCGCCAAACCCTTCCGCCGAACCAAGTTGGCTTACGGGTTGGAACAAAGTAAATCAAGCGGCTAAAAATGAAATAAAGATGTTCCTGGAAGAGAAACATTGGCATGAAGGCCAGATTATCTCGGAATTATCAAAGCTTTTGCCCAAAAATGCCTATTTATTTGTTGGCAACAGCATGCCAATTCGTGATCTTGACACATTTTTATTAAACCAAACAGGCCGGATTAATACTATGGCCAACCGGGGGGCAAATGGCATTGACGGTGTTGTCTCTACTGCCTTAGGTGTTAGCGCTGTGTCTAAATCGGTCAATCTTGTGATTGGTGACCTCTCCTTTTTTCATGATATGAACGGTTTGCTTGCAGGTAAGCTGTATAACCTTAATGCCACTATTATTGTCGTTAACAATGATGGAGGAGGCATCTTTTCCTTTCTGCCCCAAGCGGGCGAGGCTGTTGATTTTGAACAGCTTTTTGGCACACCTGCCGGATTGGATATTGAGGCAGTTGCCAATCTTTATAATGCAGACTACAAACAAGCGGTTACCTGGGAAGAATTTGCCGATGCTTACCTGACATATCAGAAGGTGCAAGGTCTAAAAATCATTGAAATTCAGACCAATCGCAAAGACAATACAGAAAAACATAGGATGCTTTGGAACAGAATATCATATGCTGTTCAGTCGGTGATAAAAGATGATGATTAATCTCATTGAAACGTTAGGGGTTAACAGGTCCGTTCATGTGGCTGGGGATGGTCCACCGCTTCTAATGTTGCATGGCTTTACGGGAACTATGGCTACCTGGGAGCCTTTTATTCAAAAATGGTCAAAACGTTACAAGATTATTGCCGTTGACATTGTCGGTCATGGTCAAACAACAGCACCGAACCATATCAGCTATTATACGATGGAACATGAAGCATCAGCTTTAATTGAATGTTTGGATGTACTTGCTATTGAAAAGGTTAACATCCTTGGTTATTCAATGGGAGGGCGACTGGCTCTGTATATGAAAGTGCATCATCCAGAAAGGGTGGGAAATCTCATTCTTGAAAGTAGTTCACCTGGGTTAATAGAATCAAGTGAACGGAAAGAGCGTAAGAACAGAGATGATGCCCTTGCTGACCGGATTATGACAAAAGGGCTGGAAGCTTTTGTTGATGACTGGGAGCAGCTCCCGCTTTTTGCCACACAGAAGAATTTGCCGCTTGATAAAAGGCAAGCCATAAGGACAGAGCGCATGGGACAAACAGCGGAGGGGTTAGCTAACAGTCTTCGCGGAATGGGGACAGGTATTCAGCCCTCTCTCTGGAATGATTTGTCCTCCATATCAGATAAGGTATATTTTATCGCCGGCCACCTTGATCAAAAATTCTTAGACATCGGGAAAAGGATGGTTAATCGGGCTCCAGATGGCAAGCTGAATGTGATTACACAAACAGGGCATGCTGTACACGTGGAACAACCGGAAATCTTTGATAAAATAGTATATGATGATTTCTATCACCTTCTAACGGATGGTTAACCATGCTAAAAGAGGGTTCTCCGATAGAAGGTTTATAATTAAAGAAGGGAATGAAGATTGTTATGTCATTTGATTGGAAGACAGTTCGTACATATGATGAGATATTATTTGAAACGTACGACGGTATTGCAAAGATTACGATCAATCGCCCGGAGGTCCATAATGCGTTTACACCTCATACGGTGACAGAGTTGATTGATGCCTTTGCAAGAGCAAGGGATGATGCAAGCATTGGCGTTGTCATTTTGACAGGCAAGGGGGACAAAGCCTTTTGTTCCGGCGGAGATCAGACCAAACGCGGTCACGGCGGATATGTTGGAGAGGATAACATTCCCCGTCTAAATGTTCTTGATTTACAGCGGTTAATGAGAGCTATGCCAAAACCGGTTATTGCTATGGTTGCAGGTTATGCAGTCGGCGGCGGACACGTTTTGCATGTTGTAAGTGACTTAACCATCGCGGCGGATAATGCTATTTTTGGACAAGCTGGCCCACGGGTCGGCAGCTTTGATGCAGGTTACGGCGCCGGTTACCTTGCAAGAATTGTTGGTCATAAGAAAGCCCGCGAAATTTGGTATTTATGCCGTCAGTACAGTGCACAAGAGGCACTTGATATGGGTCTTGTAAACACTGTTGTACCGCTTGAAAACCTTGAAGAAGAGACTGTTAAGTGGGCGAAAGAAATTTTAGAAAAAAGCTCAACTGCAATCCGATTCTTAAAGGCATCATTTAACGCGGATACAGATGGCCTTGCCGGCTTGCAGCAGCTAGGCGGGGATGCGACATTGCTTTATTACACCACTGACGAGGCAAAAGAAGGCAGGGACGCCTTCAAAGAGAAAAGAAAGCCTGAATTTGATAAATTCCCTCGTTTTCCTTGATCGTATAGTAAGAAAAGGCCAGAGCTTGAAGATATCAAGCTTTGGTTTTTTATTCTTTAACAAGGCATTTTAAGAATTTTTGAATGAATAAGGAGAAATCAACATGATGAATCAAAAGCAAATGCCAAATTGGCTTAGCCAGCGCGCTTTTCTCACGCCAAACAGGCAAGCGTTCATATCACGCGATGAAACGGTCACCTTTGAAGAGTTAAATCTGCAGGCACTATCGCTGGCAAGGAAATTACAGTCAGCAGGGGCAAAGCGGCTTGATCATATCGCCTTTTTGTGTGAAAACAGCCTGGACTTGGTGTGTCTATACCATGCGGTGTCTTATATCGGTGCGGTTTCCGTTCCGTTAAATACCCGGTTAACTGTCGAGGAACAAGTTTGGCAGATTGAAGACAGTAAGGCAGTACTATTGATATGTGATCGAGCGCATGAAGAGCAGGGTATTAGAATACATGGTCTAAAGCAACAGACAACTATGATCACAATAAATGACCTGAAGGCTCTGACTGAAAATGATTTGCCTTTGCTTGATCATGTTGACTTAGAAGAGCCGCACACAATTATCTACACGTCTGGCACTACAGGACATCCAAAGGGTGTTATCCTGACAAATGGGAATCACTGGTGGAACGCTGTTGGGTCAGCGCTTAATCTAGGCTTGCAGCAAGGTGATAAATGGCTTTCTTGCGTCCCGCTTTTCCACGTCAGCGGCTTATCTATTTTAATGAAAAATGTGATTTATGGCATGACCGTTGTATTGCATTCCACTTTCGATCCTGAGGCAGCAACACAAGCAATTAAGGATGAAGGCGTAACAATGGTTTCGGTGGTAAGTGCGATGTTGTCACGTCTGCTTGAAACGCTGGGAGAAGATGCATATCCTGATACTTTTCGCTGCATGCTGCTAGGAGGAGGCCCTGCACCAAAAGTTATGTTAGAGGTCTGCAAAGATAAAGGGATCCCCATCTATCAAACTTATGGTTTATCTGAGACAGCTTCACAGATCGTTACGCTTGCACCCGAATATATGATTGAAAAACTAGGCTCAGCCGGAAAGCCGCTGTTTCCGGCTGAGATAAAAATTATGAAGGATAGTATTGAGGCGCAACCGAACAAGGAGGGTGAAATAGTCGTTAAAGGTCCCAATGTTACAAGCGGTTATCTAAATCGCCCTGAAGCAACTGAAAAAGTATATCAAGATGGCTGGTTTTATACTGGTGACGTTGGCTATCTTGATGATGATGGTTTTCTTTATGTCTTGGACAGGCGAAAAGACCTTATTATTTCTGGCGGAGAGAATGTCTATCCAGCAGAAATAGAAGCTGTACTGCTTCAGCATCATTTTATTGAGGAAGCTGGTGTTATTGGCGTCAGTCATGCTCAATGGGGACAGGTGCCGGCTGCATTTGTCACAATAAAAGAGGGACAAGAGCTTTCGCCAAATGAGGTGTTTTCCTTTTGCAAAGAGCGGCTTGCAGGTTATAAAATACCAAAATACGTTTATTTTGTTGATGAATTACCGAGAAATGCTTCTAAGAAGCTATTGCGCAGAGACTTATACAAATTACTTGCAAAGTAAAAAGAGTGATGAGCGGGTAACTTGATCAAAAGAGATGTGCTTATAGGGGCTGCAATCATATCAGTGGCTAAAGAGGGAAAAGGCTTAGAATCAAAGGTCATTTACAAAGACAGCTGATTAAGGAAGACCTTAAGTGAGGCAACTTCTTCTTTAGTAAGCGTGATGCCGCGGCCCATTCTTTCCTTATTAGGTGACCAGCTTCTTATGTCGTATTTGGGCTCCCGTTCATTCCAACTTACCTGGTTGAGTTCCCTTGTCCATCCATTCGATTCCTCGTTCATAACACCATAATGTTCAATGATTTCAAAGCTGACAGTTGCTGTTGCCATGTTAAAACCTCCTAATATTTTATTAGAACATATGTTCTGTTTTTAGAATAATGCAATTCATTTATATAGTCAAGTACTTTTTTGAATTTCACCTGAGCATATTTAGCGAAATAATTTGCTTATATTGTTAAACTGGAGCAAGACAATGCGTATTGGGATGATAATTATGGTCAATTGGAAAAAAAGTGTACGAATACTATGGCTATGTAACTTCATGGTTACTTCTGGATTGACAATGATAATGCCATTTTTACCGTTATTTCTGGAACAAATGGGTGTTCACAGTCATCACTCTTTAAGTCTTTGGACTGGCATTATTTTTTCCGCAGCATTTTTATCAGGGGCAATTATGTCGCCAATTTGGGGGATCTTTGCTGATAAATATGGCCAAAGGGCAAATTTGGTCCGTGCGGGCCTCGGAATGGGGATTATTACCTTCTTAATGGCTTTCGCTTTTTCACCGCTTATTCTTCTTACATTAAGATTTATTGTCGGCTTCTTTTCGGGGTTTATTACCGTTTCGTTTTCCTATATTTCTAGGGTAACCCCCAAGGAACAGACCGGATCTGCTCTAGGTATTTTACAAACGGGCGGGATCTCGGGAACTATTATTGGTCCGCTTTTCGGCGGTGCGCTGTCAGATATGTTCGGATTTCGGCCTGTCTTCGCAATAACGGGTATTTGTATTTTGTTATCGTTGCTGCTGGTGATATTTGTCTTGGAAAAGGATCCGGTGTTCAAACAAACAAGCGAAAACAAAGCGTCATTTAAAGAGGTTTTTAAAAATCCTACCTTAATCATGCTTTTTATAGCAACATTCATCGTTCAAGCATCTATTTTAGGTACAAACTCGATGATGACGCTTTTTGTCAAAAGCCTTGTGGGACATGTGGGCAATATCGCCTTTCTGTCGGGTCTGGCTGCTTCCATAGCGGGGATTGCCAATATTATCGGATCGCCTTACCTTGGAAAATTAGGTGACCGGATAGGTCAGGCAAAAACATTGCCCGTTGTCATGTTCTTTTGCGGTCTGCTCGTTCTCCCGCAAATGTTTTCCCATAATCTGACTGAATTATATATTTGGCGCTTCGCACAGGGACTGCTGCTAGGAGGGATGTGGCCTGCTATCCAGGCTTTGATTCACAAAAAGACAGCCAAACATATTCAGGGAAGGGCTTTTGGGATTACTTCCAGCAGCCGTTTTCTTGGAAATTTAGCAGGCCCTTTAGTTGCCGGGTGGATTTCTGGGAATATATCAATCATCTATGTTTTTGCCTTTTCGGGGATTATATTAATACTAGGAAGCTTTTTGGTGAAGTGGAAGGTTAAGCCTGAGAGAAACCCAGCCGCTAGCTAAAAAGATCACAGGAATCTAGATTCCCTGTGGTCTTTTTTATAAATCCATTTTTAAGTATTTACTGGTCTGCTTGCTGCTTTTCTTCTCGATTTAAGATAATAATATATTCCCAAAAGTATGATTGACCCGCCGATCATCTGTGGCACATGGATGGTTTCACCAAGGATAATGTAAGCGAGCACTGCTGCGCCGACAGGTTCAACCAAAATGCTCATAGAGATGGTTGATACGCCGACCCAAGGGACAGCCCAATTTAACAAACTATGGCCAAGCAATGTAGGTAAAATGGCAAGCAAAAGAAAGAGCATCCATTCCGCGGCTGAATAATGGAACAAGGAATGGTGAAGAACGAGATTGTAAATGAAAAGAACGACAGCAGCCGTCACATAGACAATGTATGTGTAAGGTCCAGAAGGAATATGCTGACGGACTTTTTGCCCGGCCATAAAGTATAAGGTGACGAGCAGGCAAGCTAACAATGCAATGATGTCACCAAATAATGCCTCTTTGCTGGCAAGAAAGTCACCCCAGCTGATGATGAAGCTACCTATAACCGCGAGTAACCCTGCCAAATAAGCACCTAGGGGCATTTTTTCTTTGAAAACGATCACGGCACCAGCGAATGCAAATAACGGCTGTAATGTAACAAGAACCGTTGAGCTGGCAATAGATGTGTAATCCAATGACACAAACCAAAGGATGAAGTGGAAGGCGAGACATATCCCAGCAAATACACAAAGAATAATATCATTAGGCTTAATTTCCTTGAATACCTTAATTGTTTGTTTTTTGTTTAAAAAAGGTGCAGTCAAAGCAGCTGCAAAAAATAAACGGTAAAATGCAAGAATAGCTGATGGCGCATCAGAAAGTTTAACAAATATTGCAGAAGTTGAAATGAAAAAAACGGCTAATACGACAATGAAAATTGGGTTAATCTTAGGTGTCATTAATGCATTCCTCCGGTAAAAGCACAAAGCAATATAAAAAGTTTAAAGGTATAAGTCTATTTAAATCGAATTATAGCATGTGCCCATGATTTTTGTGTGAAAAAAGAACTATATTTTTTAAGGAGGAATCTCAAATGTATAAATATACCATTGCGTTTATTCGCCAAAAGGACAATATCCTAATGCTTAACAGGGAAAAGTCACCTTGGAAAGGTTCTTGGAACGGCGTTGGGGGGAAAATAGAGCCGGGTGAGACACCGCTTAAGGCCATTGTCAGGGAAATACAGGAAGAGGCTGATCTGGATGTTCCGTCACCTGATTTTAAAGGTGCTGTGACCTGGAATGTTGATGGTGAAAATAGCGGTGGTATGTACGTCTACGCGGCAGTGATCGAGAGAGATGTATACTATGACACGCCTATACAAACAAATGAGGGTATATTGGATTGGAAAAATATAGACTGGCTATTGGACGTGGAGAATACTGGAGTAGTCAAGACAGTCCCATATTTTTTAGAAAGGGTATTAAATGATGAGACCTGTCATGAATACCGTTGTGTTTTTGAAAATGACAATTTAACTGCATGCGAAGTCCTTACATACGCGGGTATAAGGGAAGCTGATTTTATATCTCTTTAAAATATTTTATCGTTAATCATTTTGGCCAATAACAATAAAAAGTCCGCCTAGTACTAAAAAAAGGATATACAGGACCCAATAGTCGGTCCCAATCAAAAAGGTTAGCAAGGGGGCGGCTAATGTTAGAATGCCTGCACAAAACGTTATTAAAGCGATAGTCTTTGCAGAAGCTTTTTTATTTTGAACACTGTTTCCTCCGGACTGGCCAGTGACCTGAACCCGCCTTTTTTTCCATAAGCCAATCCCGGCGGTGATAAGCAATAGACCAATGATGATGCAAATGATTATTGGGACTGTCGCCATCTCTCTCACTCCTTAGCTACACATGTTAATATATATTCGGCAAGCAATTAAAGTTTAAAGAGGAACAAAGTGAAAAAGATTTTGGTAAAGGTAACGATGTCACAAATAGGTTCCTTTTAAAAGTTTACCACATCCTATGTTAAACGTATCTTGACACTTTTATTACGATATTAAAGGCAATTAAGTTCCAATTTTGGAATAACAAAACTCCCGCCTATTATGGCGGGAGTTTTGTTAATTCTGAGGGGAGGATGAGGGTTCAGCACCAATTTCAGATGTGCAATGAGCACATTTTGTTGCCTCCTGAGGAACCTCAGAAAGGCAGTAAGGGCATTTCTTAGTTGTTGGTGCTGCAGCTTCTTCTTTCTTCTTGAACCGTTCGAACAATTTGATAACAAGAAAGATGACAAAGGCGATAATGATAAAGTTAATGACTGTATTAATGAAAAGTCCGTAATTAATCGTTGGCGCCCCGGCTTTCTGAGCTTCCGCAAGGCTGGCATAATCCTTGTCAGATAAATTAATGTATAAGTTGCTGAAATCGACTTTTCCAAGCAATAAGCCAATCGGCGGCATGATAATGTCATTAACTATTGAAGTGACAATCTTGCCAAATGCAGCGCCGATAATGACAGCTATTGCCAAGTCAATGACATTTCCCCTTGATAAAAAAGCTTTAAATTCTTTAAACATCTTTTCACCTCTTAGTACAAGTTCTCTTCTTCATCATAACATATAGAATTTGTCATTTAATTGGGGAGAAACACCCATTATGAGTAAAATCTCGGGAACCTGAGCAAAATATGACGGAAAAAAGGAGGTCATTATTAGTGAGAAACAAATGGATATATATTGTATGCGGGATCATGGTCATTGCGGCTGTTGTATTTCTCTCCAATCGCCATCTTTCAGTTAAGGCAAATGAATCACCCTCTAAGATGTCACAGAATGTTGTTGTCATGCTAAAAAATAGTAAAGGTCAAACTGTAGGACAGGCTTCTTTAGCAGAAACAGAGAAAGGTGTTCGCATTTATTTGCATGCTGAAGGGCTGAAACCGGGGCTTCATGGCATTCATTTTCACGAAAAGGGAGTCTGCCAGTTACCGGACTTTAAATCAGCAGGGGGTCATTTTAATCCGTTTGGCAAGGAACATGGTTTAGAAAACCCTAAAGGCCCGCACGCAGGTGATATGGAAAACATCTTTGTGGATAGTAAAGGTAAGGTCAATACAAGCTTTGTCAATCCAAGAGTGACCTTAGTTAAAGGCGAAAGGAATTCTCTAAGGGATCAAAACGGTTCAGCATTAATTATTCATGAGGGTGCTGATGATCAGAAAACAAACCCTTCAGGTGACTCAGGCAGCCGTGTTATTTGCGGCGTAATAAAATAAGTATGACCCTTGCGCGCTTCACAGTTGTGGAGCGCTTTTTTTTGCATCTCGGATTTATGAAGAGGGCAGTAAGAGTGTGTTATAGTTAACTAAGAACTTTTCCATAAGAGGTGTATTGATCTGTGAAAGAACTTGAAAGACTGCAAATTTTAACTGAAATTATAAGAGAATTTAAAACTGCCATTTTAATGGACCGGGAACCGGATCAAACCGGACGAGTTGTGTTGGAGGTAATCCAGGAAGCCGGGGATGCAGTGCTAGCGGATAATGTATTAAATGCTTATCTGAGATTAACAGAACCTGATGTTGCGGTAAGCTATCTAGATAAGGCAACGGTATACCTTCACGGGAAAATAGATGTCTGTCTAAATTAGAAAAATATAAAAAGCTCGGGACAAAGTGATTCTATATCCCTGCCCCGAGGAAATGTGTTCTTTTCTCATAGTTCCTGTAGTTGTCTTATTAAATTTTAAGCATCGCCCTCATTAATAAGGCTGTTGTATGCATCTTCATCCATAAGGCTGTCAAGTTGTTCAAAGTCTGTGATCTTTACTTCAACAAACCATCCTTGGTCATATGGGTTTGTATTAATCAGTTCCGGTTCGTCGTCTAATTCTTCATTGATTTTAACGACTGTACCTGTTACTGGGGAGAAAATTTCAGAAACGGCTTTAACCGATTCAACGGATCCCATGCTTTCCTCCGCGGTTATATCTTCGCCTTCTTCCGGATTTTCGACGTAAACAATGTCTCCCAGCTCTTGTTGGGCAAAATCGGTGATCCCGATTCTTACAAGATCCTTCCCGATCATTTCCACCCATTCATGTTCTTTACTGTATAATAATTTTGACGTCATGTTTGTCATTGTTCTGAACCCCTTTTATAAAGTCTTTCTTTCACCTTTTGGGCAGTGGGAGTCGCCGCAAGTCCTCCCAATGATGTTTCACGTAATGTCCGCGGCATTTCCTTGCCAATTTTGTACATTGCCTCAATCACTTCATCGCAAGGAATGCGGCTTTCTATTCCTGCCAATGCCATATCTGCCGCTGAGAAGGCGATCGCTGTGCCTATCACATTCCGCTTGATGCAAGGAACCTCGACTAAACCAGCAACAGGATCGCATACAAGACCAAGCAAGGATTTCATGGCGATTGCGGTTGCATGAACGGCTTGGCGGGGAGAGCCGCCCTTTAGCTCAACAATTGTCCCCGCTGCCATTGCTGTCGCGGAACCGACTTCAGCCTGACAGCCACCGGCTGCACCTGAAATAAAGGAATTATTGGCGATAATGTAGCCTAGTAAGCTGGCAGTGAACAATCCCTTTGTCAGTTGGTCTAGGTTATATCCTTCATTGTCATGAAAGGAAAATAGAACACCCGGCAAGACCCCGGCTGAACCGGCAGTGGGCGTAGCAACAATCACGCCCATTCGCGCATTGCACTCAGACGTTGACATCGCATACCGCATTGCCGTACTGATTAAGTTGCCGGTGAGAGCTTTACCTTGTTGTATGTAGTCTCCCATTTTGACAGCATCACCGCCGGAAATGCCGCTCGGTGCGTCTGATCCATCTGTTTTGCCGCTTGCCACGGCAGCTTTCATTTTTAATAGGCGTTCTTTCATTTTGTTGAAAACTTGTTCCCGTCCAAGTCCTGAGTTTTCCAATTCCATGGCGATCATGCAATCGGCGATAGAATGGCCATCTTTCTCACAAGTTATGAGCAAATCGGCCATCGACGAAACTTTCACTTTAACACCTCCATTCGTGATTTTAAAGATAGACGGGGGATAAGCGATGACAAATTTCCCCCCAAGTCATCATCCGTGCTGACTCTAATATCCACCTCATAATCATTGATGGAGAATATTTTGGCCAAACCGCCGCCAAGAGAAGCACCGCCGACTTTTACCTTTTGTCGGCTGTTTTTCGCCGAAATCACCGCAACATTCGGATGGTCGAAATAAGGGCAGCTTTCCTTAAGTTGAAAAGTATATTCAACACCATACCTCTCAGCCAGGTTCAATGCTTGTTTGATTCGGGTATCATCGGTCCCCATGCCAAGCAAACCGCCGATCAGCGCTTTATCCGTGCCATGGCCTTGATAGGTTTGAGAAAACGAATCATAAAGAGTAATCGTTGCTTGATTTGGCAAGGTTTCGCCGAGCAAGTGATAGGCGAATTTTCCGATAGATACGGCCCCTGCCGTATGAGAGCTCGAGGGTCCAATCATAATTGGGCCGATAATATCGAAACAGCTTTGGAATTCCATGTTATGCCTCCCTTAAACATTTAACGCTTGGCGCTGGTACAGTGGAAAGGCACTGCATATTTCTTGGATTGTCTTTTTTGCATGTTCCTTTACAGACGGATCATTGCTATTTTTTAACACATTGGCAATAGTCTGGCCGATAAGAATCATTTCTTTCTTCCTCATACCGCGGGTTGTAAGGGCAGCGGTCCCGGTACGGATCCCGCTTGTGACAAACGGGCTTTCTGGGTCAAACGGTATCGTATTTTTGTTTACCGTAATGCCGACCTCTTCAAGAATCTTTTCAGCTTCTTTGCCCGTCAGCTTCCATGGCCGTACATCGACGAGGACAATGTGGTTGTCAGTCCCCCCGGAAACAAGAGAAGCACCTTCTTCTTTTAAGGTTTGTGCAAGTACAGAGGCGTTATCCACAACAGCCTGAGCATAATCTTTAAAGGCAGGCTGCAATGCTTCCTTAAAGGCTACGGCTTTGGCCGCGATGATGTGCATTAACGGCCCGCCTTGGAGACCAGGAAAGACCGCTTTGTTAATTGCTTTCGAATAGCCCTCATCATTCGTTAAAATGAAACCGCCGCGCGGACCTCTTAATGTTTTATGAGTTGTGCTCGTAACAAAATCCGCATGGGGAACCGGTGAAGGATGGAGTCCCGCTGCAACCAAACCTGCGATATGGGCCATGTCGACCATTAATTTGGCGCCAATTTTATCCGCGATCTGCTTAAATCTTGAGAAGTTAATTTTCCGTGGATAAGCGCTGGCACCGGCGATGATCATTTTCGGCTTTTCTTTTACTGCGAGTGCCTCAACTTCATCGTAATCAATAAGCTGATCTTCTTTATTTACACCGTAGGCGGCAACATCAAACCATTTTCCAGAAATGGAAACGGGACTGCCGTGGGTTAAATGGCCGCCGTGGGATAAGTTCATTCCCATGATTTTATCGCCGGGATTCAGTTGAGCGTAGTAGACAGTTGTGTTTGCTGATGCTCCGGAATGCGGCTGAACATTGGCGTACTCCGCATCAAATAATTTTTTCAAGCGGTCGATAGCGGTACTCTCAGCAATATCGACAAATTCACATCCACCGTAATATCTTCTTCCCGGGTAACCTTCAGCATATTTGTTCGTCATCACGGAGCCCATCGCTTCTAAAACATCGTTGCTGACAATGTTTTCGGATGCAATCAATTCCAATGTCCCTAACTGTCTTTCGTTTTCCTTTTCAATCGCTGAAAAAATAGTGTTGTCATTCGTTTCCAAACTCATGTAATCCCTCCTAATATTTTTAGTCAGTTTTGTGTCATTGCGCTTTTGTATTGGACAAACAACAAAAAAAGGACAGGGAAAGGTAAGTTATCTACCTTTCTCTGTCCTTTTTACCTGAGAGTTCCACTCCAGAAAAATGGAGTATACCCCGTTGGTGGCTATAAGCGCTCTCCAGAGATGCGTCACATTGTGGTCTGTTATACCTGAGAGATTGGTTCCCAAGGGTTTATGGGAATTTTGCTCCTTCGGTGCCGGTTTTGTCCCGCCGGACTCTCCCACAATGGTCATTCGCAATTATTAGATTATTATTATTATTTATCATCATAATGGAATGATAAATGTGTGTCAATACTTTCTGAGAACTTAAATTTTTTATGGGAATTGCATTATGTAGGTATTAAAGAAAACTCGCCGATTGGCGAGCCTTTGGCGAAGACAGAGGCGTAGTTGCGACGCACAGGACGTGCTAGTACTGGCGTTGTAACAGGATGTTACGCCTTTAGCCAATGCACTTATGTGCGTCAGAAAGTTATACTTTCTGATTAACTTAAAAAGAACTCCAACTGGAGTCCTTTAAACTTGAATTTATTTTTAATTAATCAGCCAGCAATGATAAGCCGCCGTCTACAATTATCGTCTGTCCGCAGATCATTTCAGCGGAAGGCGTACATAAATAATAGACCGTTTCAGCCAAATCGTTAGGCTTTACGATTCTTCCTGCGGGATTCCGTTTGCTTGCCTTCTCTAACAGTTCATCTCGGTTAGGGAAGTGTTTCAATGCATCTGTATCAACTGCACCGCCGGATACGGCATTGACAACGATGCCCTTAGGAGCAAGTTCGACGGCGAGATATCTCGTTATTGCTTCTACCGCCGCTTTTGATACCCCGACGACAACATAGTTTGGCAAAGCCCTGATGGAGCCGAGACTTGATAAGGCAACGATCTTACCGCCGCCGTTTTTCTCCATTAGTTTTGCTGCTTCCTGTGCGGCGAACAGGTATGCCTTAGCGTTAATATCCTGAGTCCAATCCCAATGCTTTTCCTCAATTTCCATTAAAGGTCTTTGGACGCCTGATGCCGCATTATTAATAAAGACGTCAAGGCGGCCAAATGTTTCATCAATTGAGGCAAAAAGAGATCTAATTTGATCAAGTTCACCAACATTTGCCTTAACGGTATGAACCTTGATATTATATTCGGCTTCAAATTGTTCTTTTGTTTCTTCAGCGGCTTTCTTTTTTCTCATATAGTTTAGCACGAGGTTATAGCCCTGCCGTGCGAACTTTTCAGCGATGGCCTTGCCGATGCCCCTTGATCCTCCGGTAATTAAAGCCACTTTTTCACTCATTCGTATCCACCCCACTTTTTTTTAACAAACTCCATTATAGCAAAAGTTTAGTCAATGCTTAACATGACAGTTAAATATGAGCTGAGGACAAGACAAAAGGCCAAAAAAATTGAAAAGCCTTTTGTAAAACGGTTTGCGACACTCATCGTGGTCATAACGGCCATCAATATCCCAAGGATAAGGAAGCTAATGCTCATTAGATTGAATGACCAGTGTACTGTTGTCTCAGGTGTAATAACACCGGGATAAAGCGCGTTGAACAGAGGGCTGGCCCCGTCAACTTTAAGAGCTGCAACGATATCATGCGGCGGTGATTGTTGACCGAGGAAGGCTGTCACGGAAAAGATAGCCATGATGATAATTGTTTCAACCCTGGCCCATTTCAGCGGGTGAGCCCCTCGGTTCCTTTTTAATCGGCGCCGGATAACAAACGCGTTCATTACCGCGTAGATAACTAGCGGGACAATCAGAATGTGTTTAATTAATAATGATTGGCCGTAGTTAACCATTAGACCATGGTCATATTGATTGATAAGGCTTCTTACAGAATGATCAGCGGGTTTTGCGATATCGATGGACATCGTTAATATCCCCGAAAGAATGATAATAACGAGACAAATGCTAGCAAGCGGTGTGAACCATTTTAAAAAATTGAGCCAATTCGACCCCTTTTTTGAAAACCATGCTGTGGTGATAAGTAAACCGCCCCAGATGGCAACAGCGATTAAATGCAGGTAGTGGTAGGTGAAACCTGCAAATGGAGCAAGCGATGCTGCATGGCTTGCTTTGGCATATCCCCCGATCAACAATACAACAAGTAATAAGGCTATTTTTGACAGGAAGGGGTCATGGTTAATATCATTAAAATAAACTAGACCGAACAATAACAGGCCAATAACCAACATGAAAATCCAAGCCTTGCCAATATCAAACCCGAATAAAACGGATTTAAAGCTTGTCCAATATCCGATGTCTTTCCCAAAAATTATGATTGTTGAAATGACCGGTCCGATGGACAGCACAATGGAACCAATTATACTGTACAAAATTGCCTTTTTTGGCACAGTGACATCAGGAAGCCTGCCCTTTGGAACAGTGTATATAATCATACTGCCAGTCATAACAGCAAAACAGATGTATAATAAAAATTCGGTTAAGACAACAACTGTCAAGTTTTCCCTCTCCCTAAATTTACTTTCGCTTGTTTTTTATGATAATAAATAGCGCTGTCAAAATCACTATAGCGAGCCCGGCAATCAGAACAATAAAAACCGGTTCATCGCGTTTTTCATCCTTTTCGGTTTTCTTTTCAGTTGTTGTCATTGAGGATGATTGTGTCTTTGGTTTTTCGGTCTGTTTCATTTGACCGTTAGATGTTTTACCCGTGCCGACTTTAAAACTCATGCTGCTTTTCACCTCATGTCCGTCACCGCCAATGATTTCCCAGGTTACTTTATAATCACCGGTCTGAAGCGGTTTGGTAGTATGTATTGTGATGGTATCTTTATTAATAGCAGGCTCATCGGTTTTGAATGTATTTCCTTTTTGATTGGTTACAGTAAGATGCATGACCTTTTCAACTTTGGTATCAAAAGTTAATGTGATATCCGATCTGCCCTGTTTAACCGTTTGATTGGCGGCGGGTTTTGATGAGACAAGGCTTGAATGGGCGCTGGCACCATAAGCGGCAGCAAGAAATAAGGCTGCAAAAAGAAAACTTATTTTTTTAATCATATGATATCCTCCTCTTTTGCTTGGACACATTCCAACTTTCATCATATCTTATTGTTCCATGTTTTTAAAGAACGACATGGCGGTATGTGAATGACCTACAAAAAAAGAAAAACACTTGGACGTTCATGTCCCAAGCGTTTTTCTTTCTTTATTAGTCTTAGGGACGAACAGCAGCTAAAGACAGCCGACATCGTCCCATAAGTCATCATCTGTATGATTAGTGAAGACCTGTCCTTCAGTCGGCACCAGCTGCAGGGTAAAGGGGATGCTCTCCATCTGTATCATCTCCGTCCGATTCATATTTTCGTTGCAATTTAAAACATTCGTCAAGAGTATTATAATAAGCTTTAATATTGCTTTTGGATAAATAGAATTCTGCTAAATCATGCAATATATCGATTTGCAAGTTAACAGCATTTAGACTTTCGGCTAAAGAAAGCGCTTTAAATGTGTGGTCTAGATAAAGGGTTTCCTCACCCCTTTTAAGATAAATATGCCGGAGAAGATTGAGACAAGCTATTTCTTCACTGATATAATGTTTTTTTCTGGCTGAGGCTAGTGCCTGGTTCAAGGTGTCGACGGCCTGGCTAATGTCCCCGTTACGAAAATGAAGGGAACTTACGGCGAGTTGTGTCCGAAGAATCCCTAATTCATTTTTGTTTGCCTTTTTGATCTCGAGAGACAAAGACAAATATTTGGCTGCATTGTCGAAGTGTTTTAACTGAGACTCAATAAACCCGATATTATGGAGACTTTTAGCAATAAGAGCAGAGTCTTGGATACTCTCAGCAAGGGATTTAGCTTGAGTCAACTTGTCTTTGGCAGTAAATGGCATGTTCATTTTAGCGTAAAGAATAGCTTGTAAGTTGTATGTTCCAATAAGATATCTGGGCTCATTTTGTGTAAGATGAAGCAGTGCCCTTTCACAATATGATGCCGCACGATCAACATCTTTAATCTTGTAATAGGTTGATGCTAAATTATAAAATAGACAGCCTTTGATCGATCGCTGAAGGGAATTGGCAACAATATTTAATGCGGTATCAAAATGGTTGATAGCCTGTCTGTATTTCCCCTGGTTAAAATATGTAACGCCGATCTTCATGACAGAGTGACCCCGGTTGTCATTATCTTGCAACGCCTCGTAGAATTCTGCCGCTTTAAGAAAGGCCGCAACAGCTTCCTTACCCATCTTTTTAATCAAAAAAAGCTCGCCGAGTGCGAGATACGCATCAGCTTGAGGTTCAATTAAAAAGCCCTCGGCAGATTTTATTAAAATCATTTGATAGGTATCGATCGCTTGATCAACGAGCCCAGCTGTAGAAAGGGTTTTAGCTTTTTCTGATAAATAATTTAATTCATCCTCAATTTCTTTCGCTGCCAGTAAGTCGAATTCTATTTGAAGCGTTCTTTTTAAGTAGGACCATGTTTGAGGACTGAGTGAGGTTTTATTGTTTTCAATATTGCTGAGTTGGCTGATTGACATAAAATTACCGGCAGCTTGTTCGAGTGTAAGGCCAAGCTCCTTTCGCCTCTTTTTAATCTCTTGGCCAATTGTCACAGTAAGCCCCCCCATTCAAGAAAATTGTAATTATTCTGTTCTTAACTGACAAGACTAATCGACATAATTGAGTCATTCGACATATTTCGAAAGCATAGGCTGTTTGTACTAATGAATGCATGTTCATTCATTATTGCTTACAGACTAGGGCTATTGAAGAGGTCATTTAGAAGGAGGAGAATTCTTAAAGGACCTGGCAGCAAAAAAGTGT
Organism: Scopulibacillus darangshiensis; assembly: GCF_004341035.1. Classification (GTDB taxonomy): domain Bacteria; phylum Bacillota; class Bacilli; order Bacillales; family Sporolactobacillaceae; genus Scopulibacillus; species Scopulibacillus darangshiensis. The sequence goes on along the minus strand of NZ_SLXK01000008.1, from coordinate 104,793 downwards.
TACCATATTAAAGGAGCTAAAATGCCCATAAAAGGAGGTTTTTGCTATGAGGAACTATCCTGTTCTTGCGATTTCTGTTGGCAAACCACAACAGGTCAGCTTTCAACGGACTTCGGTAGAAACAGCCATTTATAAAACGAATGTGATTAGACCAGTTTATCTATCAAAAACAAACTTGGATGGGGATGTTCAAGCTGACCAAAAAAATCATGGCGGGCCTGATAAGGCGCTTTGTGCACATTGTTTTAAAAGATATCCTTATTGGGAAGAGCGCTTAGGGAAAACACTAGATCTAGGCACATTTGGTGAAAATTTGACCATTGACAACCTAATAGAGGAAGAGGCGTACATAGGGGACACTTTCCAATTTGGCGAAGCGATTATTCAGATCTCGCAGCCAAGAAGGCCCTGCTTTAAATTAGGGGTCAAAATGGCAGAACCGACACTTGCGGCACAATTTCAGGAAACAGGCTATACTGGATTCTACTTCAGGGTACTAAAGACAGGAATTGTGAACCTGGACAATCCGCTGCAGTTCATATCCCGGCCCGAATTTACAATGAGCATCTCGGAACTCAATCGGATCACCTATTCAAATCCAAAGGATTGCACCGGTCTAGAAACGGCCTTGTCCATAGATGAATTGGCGGAAAGCTGGAGGAGAGGGCTCGAGAAAAAGTTAGGAGTATGACAGATGGGAAAAAACATATTAGCATCATTTCAATGGATGGTTTTCATTTTAGCGGGGACAATTGTGACACCAGTCTCAATTGCTTTTGCTTTTCATTTTTCACAGCAGGAGACCGCGGAACTTCTGCAAAGGACATTATTTATAATGGGTTTAACATCGCTCTTGCAAGGGTATTTTGGCCATAAACTGCCTTTGATGGAGGGGCCAGCGGGTTTGTGGTGGGCTGTGTTTCTAACATATGCCACTATTTCCGGGCAAGCCGCCTCATCCGTTCACGAAATATTAATCAGCCTGGAATTTGGCTTGCTGACTGCGGGAGTCATCGTCATTCTTTTAAGCGTCCTAAATTTAATTAAATATGTCAAGAAGCTGTTTACCCCAACGATGACAGGGCTTTATTTGCTTCTTTTAGTGGTTCAATTAAGCGGGCCGTTTATTCAAGGTATATTAGGGGTAGAAGGCGGTCAGTTAAATGGAAAGGTTGCTGCCGGGGCGATCGCAACGCTTTTATTAGCCATCATTTTATCACGTTTGAATGTTGCCTTTCTAAGAAATTATTCCGTATTAATAAGTCTTATATTTGGATGGCTGCTATTTTATCTATTGGGAATCAGCCCTCAGCCGACAGCTTCAGATCAGGTTGTATCCTTGCCGCGGGTCTTAGCTTGGGGAATCCCCCATTTTAATTTAAGTATTTTCATAACATCAGTATTGATATCCTTGCTTTTAGTCACCAATCTTATTGCAAGCATGGATGTCGTCAGGCAGGTGGTTGATCCGGGGAAAAAAATCAGTCTTAATAAAGCGGGCTTAATGATGGGAATCAGCCAGTTGCTCGCAGGACTCTTTTCATCAGTCGGCGGGGTCGCCATCTCCGGTTCGGCTGGGTTCATAAAAACAACAAGAATAAAGGAAAGACTGCCATTTCTTATTGGTTCATTGCTTATATTATTAATGAGCTTCTTCCCGGGATTAACAGGATTATTTGCCGCGATTCCGCCATCTGTCGGCTATGCCACATTATTTGTTTCAATCTCAAGCATTGTTGGCCTGGCACTGCAAACCTTAAGGCCATCAATTCTTGAAGAAGGCAAATTGACAGTGATCAGTCTGGCATTCATGACAGGGGCCGGCATGCTGCTGCTTCCAGGGGGGGTGCTTGATGCTCTTCCGGAATCTGTATCATCACTTCTTAGCAATGGCTTAGTCATTGGTGTTGTATTCGGTATCATACTCGAACAAACCATTTCTCACAAGCAATGAGGAAATGTTTCCTTATTGGGTTATACTATATATAAATGATAACAATGAATCGGAAAGGAGCGAAGCTTTGTGGTCATCGTCTATTGTAGCTTAGCTTTAATTGCCCTTGCTATCATATGGATCATTGGCAGAACCATCGGCAACCTAAGAGATTTGAAGAAGACACTGATTAAATTTTCTAAAACGGAAGAGAAATTGAGGAAATCAACCGAACAAATTGCTAAAGAGAAGGAATCCTTGAGCAAGCATCTCGAAACCCTTCAGGGTGATGTTCAAGATAAGAGGGCGGCGGTTGAGACAACGATAACTGAAGTAAAAGGCCTTAAAACATCATTTACAGGTGTCGTGAATGAGGCTAGGGATCAATTCAAGAGAATTAATTAAAGCAAACATAAGATAACACCAACAAACCACCTGGCATGTCACGCCAGGTGGTTTGTTTAAGTTAATCAGAAAGTATAACTTTCTGACGCACATAAGTGCACTGGCTAAAGACGTAACATCCTGTTACAACGCCAGTACTAGCACGTCCTGTGCGTCGCAACTACGCCTCTGTCTTCGCCAAAGGCTCGCCAATCGGCGAGTTTTCTTTATCTGCTTCCACGCTCGGTTCAACCGATATGCTGACATTGCCGCGCAGTGCTTTTGCGATCATACAATTTTGTTCTGCCTTCCTAGCGGCAGTGATTGCCTTTTCCCTCAGATCATCATCTGCCTCTGAATCTAGGATAATTGTCGGAAAGTGTACAATTTCTTTAAAATGCAAGCTAGGGTCGCTGCTTACAATTCCTTTGGACTTTAGCTTAATTGATTTATATGGATATTCGATGGCGTCTAATCCTATCCCAAGCGTCATAAGATAACAAGAAGATACAGCACTGACCAAAAGCTCATCGGGATTTGTCCCATTGCCGGGTCCGTCCATTTCAGCACCGATAGATATGTCTTGATTTAGCCCGTTTGTCTGTATCCGGCCTTCACCATTTCGGCCGCCGTACCATTCTCCGGTTAATTGAAATGTGTAATTCATCACGAAAACCCTCCTTTTTTGATATAAGTGTATCATAAATTTTTTGCAATCAGGACTATTTTACTGTTTACAAAAAAAAGTGCCTTTTCCCATTTGGGAAAGAAAAAAATCGGCAATGCTATGTGAAGAAACTTTTATTTTTTGTCACGGCTTTATCATCATTCAAAAGGGTTGTGTGATATACTTTATTTGTTTTAGCAACGGGAAGTTATTTAAAAGGGGAAATGGCTGCCGATGGACTTTTTTGAAAGTTTACAACATTTCTATCATACATATGTCACACTTAAAAACATTGAGGATATCCTTCATCATTATCGAGGAATGGGCATGTTTCTAGGAATCCTCCTTCCATTGTTGGAAGCCTTTATTCCTATTCTGCCTCTTATCTTATTTGTAGTAGCAAATGCCGCTGCATATGGCTTTATATTGGGCTTTTTACTGTCATGGATAGGGACATGCTCAGGATCGTTCATTGTTTTCATTTTCTGCAGAAAAGTCGTTCAGAGACCGCTCAGAAGATGGATCGATAAGAAGAAAAAGCTGCGATCAATGCTTATGTGGGTTGAAAGAGGCGGTTTCGGACCAGTATTTCTGGTCCTATCTATCCCATTTACACCATCATCAGTTATCAATGTGGTTTGCGGATTATCAAATATGAACGCCAGATTATTCTATCTCGCTGTCCTGCTAGGAAAAATGGTTATGATCGGTATAGTTACATTTATTGGAACAGATTGGCAGACCCTAATAGCAAAGCCAACACGCATGATCATTGTTCTCGTTTTTATTGTTGCTTTATGGATTATAGGTAAAGTAGTGGAAAAAAGAATGAATACGGTTGAACAAGTAAAAGAAGATAATGAGAGTAAAGATGTTAACTGATGAAAATTTCTCCTTTCGGATATCTCACACGCTGCTTGTCACGATCAGTCAGTGAAAGGACTAAGGTTAACGGTCCAAGCTTGCCAATAATCATCATGAATGCTATCACACATTGACCAAAGCTGCTCAAGTCTGGCGTTATGCCGGTCGACAGTCCAACAGTACCAAAAGCGGATACAACTTCAAACGCTATTTGAATAAAACTGAAAGTCCGCTCCGACATCAGCAGGGAAAAAATAGCAACAAAAATAATAGCAATACTGAGAAGCGCCACAGTTAAACCCTTAAAAATGGCCGAGTCGGGAATTGTCCGTTCCATAATAACTGCTTCATTTTTTCTCCGGATATAACCAAACATGATCACAAGTAAGGATATGAAGGTTGTTAATTTTATACCTCCGCCGGTGGAGATGCTTCCTGCGCCGATAAACATTAAGATCATGATAAAAAATAAAGTAGGAGGTTTTAAAGCACCAATGTCCACTGAGTTAAAGCCGGCGGTTCTGGGAGCAGCAGCCTGAAAGTAAGCCGCCCAATATTTGTCCGTTCCATGTAATGTGCCAAGTGTGCCCGGATTATCGTGTTCAAGGCTAAGAATAATAATAAACGCAATTATATTGATTATTAAAGTGCCAAGCAGCATTAGCTTTGTATGAAGCGAAAATTGCCTCCAGCGCTTATGTTCCCAAATGTCGTTCATAACAGTAAAACCAATCCCGCCAATTATAAAAAGTGCGGAAATGACCACATTAACAATCGGATCACCTACATATCCCGTCAAATTATTAGTCCATAAGGAAAATCCTGCATTGTTGAACGCCGAAACGGCATGGAAGAGGCTATAGTATAACCCTTTTTCCAATCCCAAATCTGGTATGAACCGAATAGACAGCAATAATCCAAGAAATCCCTCGAAGAAAATTGAAAAAATAAATAATCGCTTAACAAGCTTGATCAAGCCGCCGAGTGTACTTTGATTAAGCTCTTCCTGAATGATTAAACGCTGCTTTATGCTGATTCTTTTGCCCATTAATAAGTAAATCAAAACCGCAAACGTCATGATGCCAAGACCGCCAAATTGAATAAGCAGCATAATAATTGTTGTTCCCAAAATGGTATAGGTGTGGATGGGATCAACGACATTGAGTCCGGTCACCGTCATGGCTGAAGTCGAGGTAAACAAAGCATCAAGCCAGCTGATGGAAACTTTCGTAGAGAATGGGCATTTCAATAGGACCGTCCCGAGGATTATAAAGCTGATAAAGATCAAAACAAGAATTTGTGCTGAATTAAAGCTTCTTTTTCTCGCCATAACAAACCACCTCAAGGCATATTTTTCCCAAAGTGCCGCAACCTATGATAAGAAATAATTTCTAAAGGTGGTTGGCTTATGAATGCGCATTGGCTCTCAATTGTCCCTTTTCTTGTCGTTATTCCGTTGGCTATTTTTACAAAACGGGTGCTGCCAGCCTTGACTATAGGTCTAATTGTCGGCGCTTATCTCTTAAATCCAGATCTTGTCGGCGGTATACAGACTGCAGTTTCCCACGTCATTAAGGCCTTTTCGGAGGAAAACAATCTTAAAGTTATCATCTTTCTATATGTTTTTACCGGACTTGTTGGCATAATGAAACATTCGGGAGGCATCAAAGGTTTTGTTAAATGGGCGAGCGAACACGTGAAAACAAAGAGGGGTGCGCTTATTCTCATTTGGGTATCGACTTTAGGTACATTCAGTGCACCAAGTTTTAGAATTGTGACGATCGGACCGATTATGAGGGCGCTGCTCAAAAAGATTAAGATGTCAGCGGAAGAACTAGGGTTTGTGATTGAAACCACCGGTACAGCAGTGATTGTCCTGATACCCGTTGCAACAGCTTTTGTCGGTTACATGACTTCCGTCATTGAAATTTCATTGCACAATGAAAATATTCATTCAGATCCTTATATGGTTTTTTTAAAGAGCATTCCGTTTAACTTTTTCGCTTTCTCAATTATACTAATAGGGATCTATCTAAGTTTTTTTCATCACGCGAAAAAAAAGGTTGATAAAACGAAGGATCCCGAAAATGAAAAACAGGCAGAAGCCAAAGGGTGGGAGGACTGTCATCCTGTTGTCGCCAAAGATTTACCTGCAAGAGCAATCAATTTAATCGTTCCATTAGTTTTGGTCATTGGGTTGACATTGATTTTGACCTATTACAGCGGCCATACAAAAGGGTATCAGGGTGTTCAGGCATTCATTCAGGCCAATGTTCTGGATGCTATGCTCGTAGCTCTTGTCGTGACAACACTTTTGTCTTTTTTTTATTACCTGTTTCAGAAATTTAAACTTGAGGATCTCATGAGGGAGTTTATTAATGGCGCTAATGAATTAATGAATGTCATTATTCTCTTAGCGGTCGTTTGGGGGCTATCATTGGTCACGAATGAACTTGGTTTTGCCGGCTTTGTATCAAAACATGTCGATTGGATTCCAACATCATTTGTGCCGCCGGTATTATTTATTCTAGGTGCCGTCATTTCCTATTTTATTGGATCAGCCTGGGGAACTTGGGGCATTTTGATGCCATTAGGCGTCTCCCTTGCCCACGCCTCTGGGGCATCTTTGCCAATTGTTGTGGGGGCTGTTTTTGCAAGCGGATCGTTTGGCGCGTTTTCTTCTCCATTGAGTGATGATACCAATACAATGGCAGGGATCCTTGACCTTAAAGCGATGCCATACGCACGTTTTAAATTAAAGGCGGGTGTCATTGCTGCGGTCGTTGCAGCCGTTGCTTATGGCGTTACATCATTCTTTATTTAAGTAGGGGAAGGGTTGGTTACTTTGTCATTCCAACCGATTAAAATGAAGAAACAATTAGGCATCATTATTCTTTTACTGGTCCTTTTTGGTGTCATACGCTGGTTAACCGTTCAGCCGTGGTTTTTGCTGGTAGATATAGCTTTGCTAAAAGGATTAGAACCGTTAAGGGAACCGGGGGTAGTACACTTTTTTATATGGATGACTGAACTCGGCTCTTCAAATTGGCTGATTATATTTGTAGCCATCGGGATGGCCATGCTGATCTATCTTCATCGGCCTATCGGCGCGGTTTTGTTTGTTATCAATTTTTTAGGGGCCAGGCTGTTAAATTTGTTATTAAAGTTAGCGTTTGTTCGAATGCGCCCAGATTTGCATCACTTTATTGATGTATCCGGCTACAGCTTTCCAAGCGGTCATGCCATGAACGCTATTAGTGTTTATGGCTGCACGATATATATCCTAAATAAGTTGATAAAACGGAAAGTCTTAAGTTATCTTATTACCGTGGTTTTCGTTCTGCTAATTGTTCTTATTGCCCTTAGCAGGCCCATGCTTGATGTTCATTATTTTACTGATATTGCCGGAGGGCTCTCTGGGGGCGGAATTTGGCTGACTTTTACCATTCTTTTAATGGATCGTTATGTTTTTCGGAGAAGAAGGAGAACAGACACAAGAGACTAAATGTATAAAATTGAGTGCCTAACCAAAAATATGATAAAGCAGAATGAAAGGTTAGGTGCACAATGTCAAATCAAAAGCTGATCAATTTCTTAAATCAAGAATTGTCAAACTTCAACATTATGTATGTCAAGCTTCATCGGTACCATTGGTTCATTCAAGGCAGACACTTTTTTGGCTTGCATCAATTGTTTGAAGATCTATACAATGAAATGGCTGAGGACCTGGATGCCGTAGCGGAGCGGGTTCTTGCCATCGGAGGCAAACCCTTGGCAACGATGAAAAAGTATCTTGATGAAACGACCCTTATGGAAGCGCAGGCAGACGACAAAGAGGATGAAGTGATGGAGCGGCTTCATGAGGACTATAATAAGATGATTGAAGAGATAAAAAGCGAAGGCATTAAATTAGCAGAGGAAAAGAATGACCAGCCAACGGTCGATCTGTTAAATGAACTGCAGGGCAGATTCGAGAAACATGTGTGGATGCTAAGGGCTTACCTTGCATATGAATAAAAAATGGGGTCTGACCCGGCGGGGTCAAACCCCTAAAAATGGCTTTTCCGGCATTTTTATAGTAAAATAAAATAACTTCATCATACATCGATTTAGGGGGAACTTACATATGAAAAAAGGATCTATTACAATGGAAAACGGCGAAAAAATTCTGATTGAATTTTTCCCTGAGGAAGCGCCAAATACAGTGGCTAACTTTGAAAAACTGGCAAACGAGGGCTTTTATAACGGATTGACTTTCCACCGAGTTATTCCTGGTTTTGTTTCACAGGGCGGGTGTCCGGTTGGCAACGGAACCGGAAGCGCTGGCTATACTATCAATTGTGAAACGGAAGGCAACCCTCATAAGCATAAGCAAGGCGCCTTGTCCATGGCCCATGCCGGCAAAGATACAGGAAGCTGTCAATTCTTCGTCGTCCATGAGCCTCAGCCGCATCTTGATGGTGTGCATACCGTTTTTGGCCAAGTGACGGATGGCATGGATACCGCACTTAAAATGAAAAATGGGGATGTCATGTCCGAAGTTAAAGTTTGGGAAGACTAATTTTGTCGCGCTTCTGTATTCAACAATGCAGAAGCGTTTTTATTTTTATGGAAATGGAAAGCGCTTTAAGTGATGTTTTGCAGGAGTTTGTCATGCGAAAATAGAAATTAAAAAAAAGCGGGGTGAGAAAAATGAAAACAACCATAGACATGAATTGGGTTAAAGATCATATTGATGATGAAAATATTGTGATAGCCGATTGTCGATTTAATCTTCAAGATCCCAGGGAGGGACGCAGACAATATAATAAAGCACATTTGCCTCATGCCGTCTATTTTGATCTGGAGAAGGACCTTTCACGGCAAGCGACGCGTCATGGCGGGCGTCATCCGCTGCCGGATGTTAAGGATTTGGCCTTTAAATTAGGCAATTCTGGTGTAGATCATAGAAAGACAGTTATCGCTTATGATGACCAGGGGGGAGCGTTTGCTGCCAGGCTTTGGTGGCTTTTAAATTATTTCGGGCATGATAAGGTCCTGGTAATGGATGAAGGCTTTTCTGCTTGGCATAAAGAGGGCTACCCGGTTGAGAATGACAGACCTGCTCCCCATCCGACACAATTTGTACCAAAAGTTCATAATGAGATGATTGTGACGCATGTTGATGTGTGCAGCCTCTTAGAAAATAAGGATAATGTGGCACTTATTGATTCAAGAGCCAGATCGCGTTATCTTGGCGAAGAGGAGCCAATGGATGCCAAGGCAGGGCATATACCGGGAGCGGAAAACTGGTTTTGGAAAGAAAATCTTACACCTGAAGGAAAATGGAAAACAGAGCCGGAGCTTAAGAATCGCTTTGCATCATTGGAAAATAAAAAGTCAATCACCGTATACTGCGGCTCGGGTGTGACGGCATGCCCTAATATTCTAGGGTTGCAGAAAGCAGGATTTACGAATGTAAAGCTATATCCAGGCAGCTGGAGTGACTGGATCTCCTATGAGGAGTATCCTATAGCGAAAGGCGCAGAGAATAAGAACGGTTAAATAAGACATCCAGTTGGATGTCTTATTTTTGGCCTGTAGTAAAAAATAGGACTATTTTCACAAAAAATTTAAAGTATATTTTGACACGGATAGGCGTAGTAGATATACTATAGGATAAATAGTCTGAAGAGGTACAAAATTACCTTATTTTAGTTAATCAGAAATTAAAATTTCTGACGCACATAAGTGCGGGCTAAGGCTTTCGCCTTAAGAGCTTGGCGATAAGCCAAGTTTTCTTTAGAGAAATAAGACTATAGTAGAAAAGGGGGATGGAACATGGAAAATCGTGAGCAGTGGGGGTCGCGGGCAGGGTTTATCATGGCTGCGATTGGTTCGGCTATCGGCCTTGGGAATATTTGGCGCTTCCCTGCGACAGCCTATGAAAATGGCGGCGGGGCTTTTTTTGTACCATATTTATTTGCACTTTTAACAGCGGGTATTCCGCTATTGATTCTAGAGTTTACAATAGGCCACAAGCACCGCGGCTCAGCGCCTTTATCATGGGCTCGTTTTAGCAAAAAAACCGAATGGATCGGCTGGTGGCAGGTCGCCATTGCCTTTGTCATATCGACTTATTATGCAGTAATAGTGGCTTGGGCAATCTCTTATACGGTTTTTTCATTCAATCTTAACTGGGGAAAGAATCCAACAAACTTCCTTGTCAGCGATTATCTTAAAGTGGCAAACCCGGGCGAAATAGGTTCTTTGGTACCAGGTGTTCTTATACCGTTGATTGTAGTATGGATTGTCGTCTTAGGGATTTTGTTTAAAGGCGTCAAAAAGGGGATCGAAATCGCAAACAAGTTTTTTATACCAATCCTCGTTATAATGTTTGCAATCATTGTCATTCGTGCGGTAACACTTGATGGGGCAGCCCAAGGGTTAACAGCCTTTTTTGAACCCCATTGGGATAAGATACTGGATGGAAAAGTCTGGGTGGCGGCATATGGCCAGATTTTCTTTAGCCTATCCATCGCATTTGCTATTATGATCACTTATTCAAGTTATTTGCCAAAGAAATCGGATATTACGAACAATGCTTTTATTACTGGCTTTGCCAACTCCGGATTTGAATTGCTTTCTGGTATCGGTGTTTTTGCCGTATTAGGCTTCATGGCTGTACAGCAAGGTATATCCGTACCTGAACTGGCAAAGGAAGGTGTCGGCGGTGTCGGCCTTGCCTTTATGGTATTTCCGAAAATTATTAACGAATTTCCAGGCTTTAATCAGTTCTTTGGCATCCTATTCTTCTTGTCTTTAATATTTGCAGGACTGAGTTCCTTGATTTCGATTTGTGAAACTTACATTTCTGCTCTTCAGGATAAATTTAAAATCTCCCGCAATAAAGCGGTATGGTTCGGCGGCGGCTTATCGGCGATTATTTCATTGCTTTTTGCAACAAAAGGCGGCTTGAATTTCCTTGATGTTGTCGACTATTTCATAAACCAGTTCGGGGTTGCCTTGGCTGGTTTGGTTGAAGTTATTGTCATTTCTTGGATTCTGCGGCAGCTTGATCCGCTTAAGAAGCATGCGAACGCTATTTCAGATATACGGATTGGCGGTTGGTGGAAGATTTGCCTGGGTGTCATTACACCGATTGTTCTGGGTTATATGATGTTCGACCTCATTCGCCAAAACATTAAATCTAATTATGGTGACTACCCAGCAGGCATTATCACTTTCGGATGGCTTGTTGCATTGGGAGCCGTTATTGTCGGGATCATCTTGTCCGTTGGAAAATGGCGCAGCAATGCCGCAGAAAAGAAAAAGGAGGTCCTCTAAATGTCTGGCAGCGCAATAACGATCATGGTGATTGGAATGATTATCCTCTGGGGGGGCTTCGGCGCCAGCGTAGCACATGCAGTAAGCGTAAGCAGAAAAGCGAAAAAACAGCAGCAATAAATAAAAAGGACTGAGCTATAAATGGCTCAGTCCTTTTCTTAGTTAATCAGAAAGTATATAAAAAGGTAATTTCCATCAACTTCAAAAGCCAGAGGACTATCGTTTGCTTACTAAAGGTGAGATAATAAAAACAATAGAAATAAGAAAGATGGAGGGTTGTCGATGTCCGTAAGATTTATTCTAGGGCGCTCAGGGACAGGGAAGACTGAGCACTGTTTTAATGCCGTACGGGATGCACTTCGACAAAATCCCGCGGGACCGCCGCTTTATTTTTTGGTGCCAGACCATATGACTTTTGACACTGAATATGAGATGGCGAAGTCACCGGGACTCGAAGGTATGACAAGGTTTAATGTCTACAGTTTTGCAAGACTTGCCTTAAGGGTATTGCAACAAACGGGGGGCGTGACCCGCTATCATCTTAATAATGTTGGCATGACCATGCTTTTAAGAAAAATCGTCGAGCAAAACAAAGAGAAATTGCGTATTTTCAAGAAAGCTTCAGAACAAAAGGGGTTTTATGATCTTTTACATACAACAGTGACTGAGTTCAAAAGATATTGTTTGACACCGGATGATTTGCAAGCGAAATTCAAAACGGTTGAAGCGTCTGCTGATTCAGAAGATAAAGCTTTGCTAAAGGATAAGCTATTTGATATGCAGTTTATTTTCACTGAGCTTGAGCAGGCTTTGCTTGGCAAATATGTTGATAGTGAAGATTATTTGAAGCTTTTAGCCGAACAAATCGAAAAAACCGCTTTTATTAAAGATGCGGATATATGGATTGACGGATTTACAAGTATGACACCGCAGGAAAGAGCTGTAGTGGAAAAGCTAATGTGCCATGCAAAAAGTGTCACCATAGCTTTGACATTGGATAAACCTTATGAATATGCCCCTGATGACCTGTCATTGTTCCGCCAAACGGCGCTAACCTATCTTCAGTTGAATCAGCTTGCTTTGGAACATAATGTACCAATTGAACAGCCGATTATTAAAGCAGGAACAGATAGCTTCCAAACAAAAGCAATCGCACATTTGGCAGAGCATTATGAAAAGAGACCCTTTATCGTCTCAGAAGCAACTGATGGCCTTAATTTAACGGAGGCTGTGAATCGGCGCGAGGAAATTGAGCAAACCGCACGCGATATCGTTCGATTAACTCGAGATGAAAACATGCGTTATCGAGAATTAGCGGTCCTCGTACGTGATCTGTCAAATTATTATAGCTTGATTGAAACGATTTTCGAGGATTATGAAATTCCAGTTTTTATTGATCAAAAGCGGCCAATGCACCATCACCCGCTTATAGAATTCATCAGGTCAGCGCTTGATGTGATTAACCAGAACTGGCGCTATGAAGCAGTATTTCGCTCGATTAAAACTGATCTTTTATTTCCCCTTGATTGCAACATCCATGAACAACGTGAAAAAATGGATATTCTTGAGAATTATGTTATCGCCCACGGCGTATATGGCGCCCGCTGGAAGGATAGCAAATCATGGTTATACCGCCGCTACCGTGGTCTTGACGGTAATAAAGGGGAGCAGTCCAAACAAGAGCTAAATGTTCAAAGGCAGATCAATAGATGGCGGATGCAAGTAGCGGAGCCATTATCCGACTTTGAGAGGAAAATAAAAGCAGCTAAGACAGTGACTGATCAATGTACAGTTCTTTATCATTTCCTTATTGACTTGTCTATACCAGAAAAAATGGAAAGATTAAGAGGTGAGGCGGAACAGACTGGCCGGCTTGATGAAGCAAGGGAGCACGATCAAGTATGGAAGGCGGTCATGGACACCTTGGATCAACTCGTGGAGGCTGCCGGCGGAGAACCCCTTTCTCTAAATTTGTTCAGTAAAGTGTTGGATACTGGCCTCGACTCGCTTAATTTTGCACTTGTACCTCCTGCATTGGATCACGTTATTGTCGGGAGTATGGACAGATCGCATTTATCGAGGGTTCGTGCTGTTTTTATCCTAGGAATAAATGAAGGCGTTGTTCCCGCCAAGCCTATAGAGGATGGTATATTCTCCGATAATGATCGGGAAGCTTTAGACGATTGCGGTTTGGTTCTTGCAGACGGGACGCGGGAGCAATTGCTTGATGAGGAATTTCTTATTTATCGTTCCTTAACAGGTACTAGTGAAAAGTTGTACCTTTCTTACCCGATAGCCAGCGAAGAGGGGCAGGCGCTTTTGCCTTCGCCTGTGATCAGCCGAATCAAGAAGATGTTTCCAAAATTGAGTGAACGTCTTGCCCCGGCTGAACCCCAGGATGTTCGGGAAGATGAGCAGTTGGATTTCATCGTAGGTCCAAACAAAACACTAGGCCGGCTGACATCGCAAATCCGCCACTCTCAGCGGGGATATCCCATTTCAGACTTATGGTGGGATGCTTATAACTGGTATACTATGAAACCGGAATGGACTGATAAAGGACAAAGGGTGTTAAGCGGGTTATTTTATCGCAATCAAGAAACGCTGCAGCCTGAGACAGCAAAAACCTTATATGGGGAAAAAATTAGGGCAAGCGTGTCACGGATGGAATTATTTAATGCTTGTCCCTTTGCCCAATTTGCTTCCTATGGATTGCGTTTGAAAGAGCGGGACGTCTTCAGGCTTGAGGCCCCTGATATTGGACAACTTTTTCACTCAGCATTGAAGTTAATGACTGAAAAACTCCAGAAAGAGAAACGGTCATGGGCCGAATTATCGGGGCGGGAATGTGAAACTCTTGCGTTAGACACGGTCAAAGAATTGGCACCAAAGCTGCAAAGAGAGATCCTGATGAGTTCAAATCGTCACCAATATTTGCAGCATAAATTGAGCCAAGTCGTTGCTAGGGCAGCCAAAGTGATGCGAGTGCATGCCGGGGTCAGCGGCTTTTCCCCGATAGGTTTGGAATTGCCGTTTGGTCCGGATTATCAATTGCCGCCCCTTGTCTTTGAATTGCCGAACGGCTGTCAAATGGAAATCATAGGCCGAATTGATAGAGTGGATAAAGGGATGAATGGCGCTGGGATTCTTTTAAGAATTATAGATTATAAATCAAGTTCTACGGATCTAAGTTTGACGGATATCTATTTTGGTTTGGCCTTGCAAATGCTGACATACCTAGATGTTGTTATTACCCATGCCAAAGACTGGCTTGGCGTTGAGGCAACCCCAGCAGGCGTCTTATATTTTCATGTGCATAATCCGATGCTTAATGCAACTGAGCGGCTATCAGAGGATGAGCTGGAGCAGAAGCTCATGAAAGATTTTAAAATGAAAGGCCTTATACTCGCTGACGAAGACATCATCAGGTCGATGGATCAATCACTGGACAGCGGGCATTCGGATATTTTGCCTGTCGGGTTAAAGAGGGATGGCAGTTTTTATAAATCGTCATCCGTTGCGGACACGGAAACCTTTCAATCCTTGAGACAATATGTGCGGCAGGTTATGAAAAAGGTGGGTACCCGTATCACGGAAGGTGACGTTCATATATCCCCTTATAAATTAAAGAATAAGACACCATGTCAATTCTGTTCATTCAAATCCTTCTGCCAATTTGATCAATCTCAGGAAGATAACAGTTTTCGTTATTTAAAAAAGGATAAAGATGACATTGTATTAGGCAGGATTCTAGAAAGTGAAGGAGGTGCACCAGATGACAACACAAATGACTAAACCTGTGGATAGTCAGTGGACAGACGAACAATGGCAAGCCATTACAGAAACGGGGAAGGATATATTAGTTGCAGCCGCTGCGGGTTCGGGGAAAACGGCTGTACTGGTAGAACGTATTATAGGGAAAATAACTGATCCTGAGAACCCGATGGACGTAGACAGGCTTTTGATCGTTACCTTCACAAATGCTGCCGCAGCCGAAATGAAAGCGAGGATTGGGAAAGCCTTGGAAAAAGCCCTCGCAGAACGGCCCAATTCTCTCTTCTTAAGAAGACAGCTAACGTTACTGAACCGGGCATCCATAATGACATCCCATGCTTTTTGCATGTCGGTTGTCAAACGCTATTACTATATGTTGGATATTGACCCATCCTTTCGAGTTATTGATGAGACGGAAATGGCACTCATGCGGGAAGAAGTGATGGAGGAGCTGCTTGAAGACTATTACAGCTCTGATTCCTCTGGTGAATTTTACGAGCTTGTCGATTGTTATTCTAATGACCGAAATGACTTATATTTGCAGCATATGGTTCAAAAAATTTATGACTTTTCCCGAAGCCATCCATGGCCTGCCAAGTGGCTGAAAGAAATGACGGCATCCTATCAGGTTAATGATATGACATCTGTTGATGATCTGCCCTGGACTGCTGATCTCAAAAAAATCTGCCGCCAGCAAATAAAGGGCCTGATGGCAATTTTAAATCAAGCCGGGCAGTTGATTAATGAGCCTGGCGGTCCAACACCTTATGCTGACAATATCTTAAGTGATCAAGTTATTTTGCAAAATATCCTGCTCGCTTCAGAGGGCTCCTGGGATGCCCTTTATAAGGTTTTTTCCGATCTTTCCTTTTCGCGGCTAAAAGCTTGTAAAGGTAATGAGTACCTGGATACTCTTAAGGAGCAGGTCAAGGCAATAAGAGAGACGGTGAAGAAACAGGTACAGCAAATGAAAGATGAGTGGTTCTCACGTTCACCTGAATCTTTTCTAGAAGATTTAAATGACATGACAGGACCAGTTAGCCTCCTTGCTCAGCTAGTCAATGACTTTAATGAAAGATACCTAACTGCCAAGCATGAAAAGGGTGTTGTGGATTTTGCCGATTTGGAGCATTATTGCCTTGAGATTTTACGGCATGGGGATTCGTCACCAGAGGGAGAGAAACCTTCAACGGTTGCTGAACAATACCGTGCCCAATTTTCCGAGGTTCTAGTTGATGAATACCAGGACACCAATTTTGTTCAAGAGACGATATTACAGCTTGTATCAATGGATCCGAAACACGGCGGTAATTTGTTCATGGTGGGGGATGTAAAACAAAGTATCTATCGCTTCCGTTTGGCTGAGCCTGGTTTGTTTCTAGCTAAATACAAGCGCTTTGGAAACGGTGCTGAGGGTTGTAAAATTGATTTGGCCAAAAACTTCAGGAGCCGCAATGAAGTGATTTCGGGAACCAATTATATATTCAAACAAATCATGGATGAAGAGGTCGGCGAAATTGATTATGACACAGATGCTGAACTTAGACTGGGGGCTGAGTACCCTAAAAGGTATGTTCCATCCGAACTCATTGTTATTAATCGTGCCGGACAAGAAGGTGCCGATGAGGGTGATCAGGATGCTGCCGATGATCTGCAGGTTGCAGAGCTTGAAGCTTACCAAATTGCCGATAAAATTAAAGCACTGATCGGCACGGCAACCGGAGAAGGTGAACAAGTATTTGACCGTGACTTAGGGCGAAATCGTCCGATGGCATTTCGTGACATAGTGATATTGCTTAGGGCAGCATCTACAACGGCTCCGGCGATGCTTGATATTTTAAAACAAGAGGGGATTCCGGCTTATGCTGAGCTGTCTACCGGTTATTTTGATGCTATAGAAGTGTCGGTCATGATGTCCTTATTGAAGGTGGTCGATAATCCATATCAGGATATCCCGCTTGCTGCTGTACTCCGATCACCGATTGTCGGGCTTAATGCAGATGAATTGGCACAGGTCCGGATGCAGGATCAATCATCGGCTTATTATGCCGCTGCCAAAGCATATGTGAAAAATAAAAAGGATGGATTGGCTGACAAGCTTGGTCACTTTTTTCAGCAGCTGTACGCCTGGAGAAGCACAGCGAGGACCGGTTCAGTTGCAGAGTTGATTTGGCAGATATACCGTGAGACAGGTTACTATGATTATGTTGCAGGGCAAATTGGCGGCGCGCAAAGACAAGCAAATCTTAAGGCCCTGTACGACCGGGCTGGTCAATACGAACAAACCTCATTCCGCGGTCTCTTCAGGTTTCTTCGTTTTATTGAAAGGATGCGGGATCGAGGCAGTGACTTGGGTGCAGCCAGAGCGTTAAGCGAACAGGAAGATGTCGTCCGGATCATGACAATACACAAAAGCAAGGGCTTAGAATATCCCGTTGTCTTTGTTGCCGGAATGAATAAAATGTTCAACAAAATGGACTTAAATGAAAAGGCACTTCTGCACAAAACATTAGGATTAGGAACGAAAGTCATTGATCCTGTAAAACGGATCAGTCTGCCGACCATCCCCTTTTTAGCTATCAAGCAAAAATTGACTGAAGAGATGCTTGCTGAGGAAATGCGGGTATTGTATGTCGCATTAACAAGGGCGAAAGAAAAACTGATCTTAATTGGAACCGTACGCGATGCAAAGAAAACCATTTTAAGCTGGCAATCCTTCATTCACGAACGGTCCTGGCTATTGCCGGCCTATGACCGGGGCAGGGCGAAAACATTTCTTGATTGGGTTGGACCTGCGGTGATCCGCCACCTTGGGGCCGAGGCGCTTCACGATGTTGCTGAAGAAAAGCCGGACCGGCATGAGGTCTCCCTTGATTCATCATCATGGAGGACGGCGGTTGTACCCGCCGCGGCACTCATCCAATCAGCGAAAGGTCAAACGGCTAACCAGGAAGACAAACTTTTAAAAGTTAAAGAATGGGAAGCTGTCACAGGGTCGGACCGCTTCAAAGAGCAGGTTGAAGGGCGGTTAAATTGGACTTACCCTTATGAGCAAGCCACAGTTTCCATGGCGAAGCAAACGGTAACGGAAATCAAGCGGCAGCAAGAGTTTTTTAACGAAGGCTATGATGATGCTATGGTTCGTGTGTTCAGACAGCCTATTGGCGATCGCCCGCGCTTTTTACAAAAAGGACAGTTATCCGCTGCCGAAAAAGGGACAGCGATGCACATGCTAATGCAGCATATTGATCTATCGCAGCAAGTCACGATTGAATCCATCAAAAGTCAAGGTGCAAAGCTCGTTGTCCATGAACTGCTTGCCCCGGAACAAGAACAAACGTTAGATTACGAGGCAATTCTTAGCTTTTTTGAATCAGAAATTGGAAGAAAAATGCTGGGAGCAAGCAGGGTGATCAGGGAATGCCCATTCAGCCTGGTTCTGCCTGCTCATGAGGCATATCCACAATGGACGGGTGCCGAGGATGAACAGGTCCTCGTACAAGGTGTGATCGATTGTCTGATCGAGGATGAGGGTGGTTTGACGATCATTGACTACAAAACAGATCACATCCATGATAAATATCCAACACCTGATGAGGCTAGATTTAAGCTTATCGAACGCTACGAAAAGCAGCTAAAGCTCTATCAAACGGCAATTGAGCGGATTTGGAAGCGGACGGTAGCCTGCACTGGTTTGTATGCCTTTGACGGCGGACACTTTATTCAAATAAAATAAGGTGGTTTGAGAAGTGATTTAATGATTTTAATGAAAGGGGAACAGGTGATGAGAATTCTCCATACAGCCGATTGGCACTTAGGAAGAACCTTGGAAGGCCGTTCTAGACAGCCCGAGCAAGAGGCGGTAATGGATGAAATATGCCGAATAGCTGATGATGAAAAAATTGACGCCGTGCTAATGGCGGGAGATG
Source organism: Scopulibacillus darangshiensis (assembly GCF_004341035.1). Classification (GTDB taxonomy): domain Bacteria; phylum Bacillota; class Bacilli; order Bacillales; family Sporolactobacillaceae; genus Scopulibacillus; species Scopulibacillus darangshiensis. The sequence goes on along the minus strand of NZ_SLXK01000008.1, from coordinate 85,916 downwards.
TCTTTGATACCGTCAATCCGCCTGCAGCATCGGAAACGCTTTTTTTTAACACTGTTCATCGACTCTCAAAAAATGGTAAGCGTCCGATTGTTATCATTTCAGGAAATCATGACAACCCGGATCGGCTTCAGGCATCCGCTCCTTTGGCGGATTATCAGGGTATAACACTTGTGGGCAGGCCGATTGATCATTTGTTAACGGTCCCTGTGCCGCAGTGTAGTATGGAAATGATGGTCAGCGCGGTCCCTTACCCCTCAGAGTCGAGGTTGAACGAGGTTTTGAGTGTGATGAATGAGGAGGAAAGAATACAAGAAGCTTATGATGAAAGACTAGCATACTTGTTTTCTAAGCATGAGAATGATTTTAGAAAAGATACAGTTAATGTGATGATGAGCCACTTGTTTGTTGCCGGCGGGAAAGAATCGGAGTCAGAGCGCCCCGTACAAATTGGCGGGGCTTATACCGTTTCAACTGGGTCGTTGCCTAAGCGGGCTCAATATACCGCCTTGGGACATTTGCACAGGCCCCAGACGATTCATCACGGGACGGCCCCGGCAAGATATTCAGGTTCCCCCCTGGCATATAGCTTTTCCGAAGCTAACCAGCCGAAGTCCGTTACGATCATTGACGTTGAACCTGGGGAAGAAGCGCAGGTGCAGGAAATCTATTTATCATCAGGGAAACCTCTTGTCAGATGGCGGGCAAAAAATGGGATCGAGGATGTCTATGAATGGATTGAGGCCGGACGGGATGGCAACGCTTGGATTGATCTCGAAATCAAGTTAACAGAAGCTCTGTCCGTTCACGACATTCAACAATTAAGAAAATATCATTCTGGAATTATTCACATCAAACCGATCTACGCCGAGAAAGAGGCTATTGAGGAATCGCTTCGTTCCTCGGAAACGCCAATTGATGAACTCTTCACGAAATTTTACAAACAGCAAACAGGCGGCGCCGAGCCCGGAAGCGATCTAATTCAACTGTTTTTGGAATTAATTAATGAGCGGGCAGACGAGGAAAACCATGCTGAAAGCGGGAGGGATGCGGATTGCGTCCGATCAAACTGACCGTCAGCGGTTTACATAGTTTTAAGGAGGAGCAAACCGTTGATTTTAATGCTTTATGTGAAGGCGGTGTTTTCGGTATTTTTGGGCCAACCGGCAGCGGGAAATCCTCCCTTCTTGATGCGATAACCTTAGCCCTTTATGGCAAAGTTGAGCGGGCGGCCAAAAATACACAAGGTATTTTAAACCATGGATCGGATCGGCTGGCCGTTTCTTTTACTTTTGAATTGCGTGGGGCAGCCACTGTTCAATATCAAGTCGAACGGACTTATAAAGGAACAAAGGAAGGCGGCCTGAAGATCGGCAGCTGTCGTTTGATCCGAATGGGCGAGGCTTCTGAAGTCCTGGCGGATAAGGAACGTGATGTCACTCAAGGCATTCAAAAAATTTTAGGTTTGACACATGATGATTTTACGAGAGCCGTCGTCCTGCCTCAAGGGAAATTTGCCGAGTTTTTAACGCTTAAAGGTGCAGACCGCAGGAAAATGCTGCAGCGGCTGTTTCATTTGGAAAAGTATGGTGATGAGCTGAACGATAAGCTGAAATTCAGGATCTCAGGGATTGGCCAGCGCCTAAAGGAAATTTTGGCTGAGCAGCAAGGGCTCGGTGAAGCATCAGAGGAAGCCTTCAAGGGTTTGCAAATCCGATTTGCTGAGATCAACAATGCAGCAGACAATAAAAAAGCTGATTTGCAGCAGCAGGAAAAAAAATACGATGAGATCAAACAACTATGGCAGTGGCAGCAGGAATGGGATGACCAGAAAAGAAAGTATGAACAATTACTTTCAAGTTCCGCAGGGATTGAACAGCTGAAGGAACAGCTTAAGCTGGCTGAGAGCGCCGCGAATATAAAGCCATATCTAGAAGAATGGCAAGCTGCCAAAGAGAATGAAACAACAAGTAAGAAGCTTATGGAAGAGGCTTGCCAGGCTTTTGATTCAGCAAAACAGCAGGAAGAGAAATGGAAGGGTATATCTGACAAAGCAAGGCGAGACAGGCAAGAGAAGGAACCAGAATGGCTTAAAGAGTTGAGTAATCTGCGTCATGGCAAGCAGATTTATGCCAATTTAACGGTTCAACAACAGAAATTAAAGGAAAAAAACCATCTTAAAGAAGTAAAGCTAAAAGAAGCCAAAAAGAAAGAAACTGCACTAATTGATCTGCAAGGGAAGCAGCAAACACTTTTTGCTGGATTAAAAGATCTTCAAAAAGCTGTTGCAGAAACTGTTGTAAGCAGTTCTCACCGCGAGATCGTAAGACTAGCTTTGGCTGAAAAACAATCCATCAAGGGGCTTGAAGACCAGCTGTCGGAACATCGTCAGGAATGGAAGAGGCATCATCAAGCTTTATTAATGCATAGGGAAAAGCTTGAAGAACACCAAAAGGAAGAAAGCCGCTTAAATAAAGAGACGCAGGACTTATATAAAAAATATGAAAAACATTACGGTCAAGTAGCAAATGCGGAAAACCGGGCTAAGATCATCAAATCTGTTCTAGCGCAAAGAATTGCTTCAACAAGGGAAGAGATGGCGGAAGCTTATCGCGAAAAAGTGTCGCTTGAGTTATCAGCCGCCTTAAATGAGGGGGAAGCTTGCCCGGTTTGCGGATCTACTCACCATCCTGAACCGATAAAGACACGTCATCACATTAGTGAAGACAAACATGAAGAAATTGTGGCCTTGTATGAAAACATGACTAACGAGCTTGAGCAATCCATTAACCAAATCGAAACCTTAAAGGTCAGACTGGAAAGTCAAAGTGAACGCTTATCCGGATTAATGCCTGAAGAAACAAAGTTGCCGGAGCCAATTGAACAAATGGCGGAAGACCTTCATTTGGACAAAATGGATGAGAATGAATTGGCGGAATATGTGGCATCGATTGGTTATGATGTAAAAGGTTACAGGCAGGATATCTTAGGATTGAACGGCTCTCTTGATAAACATGCGGCAGCTGTTCAAACAAATCATCAAGCTGTATCAAAAAGCGAAACACAAGAGGCCTTTTATACAGAACAGCAGGAAAAGTTAGAGAGTAAAGCAAAAAGGGTTAAAGAATCATTTGAACAAAAGATGGCGCAGTGGTTGGTATCCTTTAAAGCTTTCGACATTGCAACCATTGAGATGGAACTGGATAAGCTCCATAAGGCTGATGAACATGTTGAGCAACTGCAAAAAAGATACAACCTTCAGCTTGAACAGAATGAAGAGATTGATAAGACAATTGAAAGGCTGCGCAAAGAACTTAACACCTTTGAAGGTGAGCTCACTGAATTGAAGGGTGCCGCATCCGAGCTTGAGCAATCCATTAGTCAACAGGATGGCCAGCTTCGCGAGTTTAACTTAGAATTAACCTCACCAATTGATGACTTATTACATCAAGTTGAAACTAGACTTACACAGCTGAAAAAAACAGAAGCGGATAGTTATGAAAAATGGCAGAAAGCCCAGACCGAGAGCCTCCAGTTGGACAAACGTCACTCCAATGCGATCAGCACTCACAAGCATGCTGAAGAAAGAAAAACCAAAGCCTTGGTCCAATGGGAGGAAAAGCGAAAGGCATCTGGGTTTGCAGATGAGCTTGCGGTGCAAGCTGCTTATTTATCAGCAGAACAGCTTGAGAACGCTGAACAGAGAATTAATGACTACCAAAGCCGGTACCAACGGTTGCAGGCTGAATTGGAAAGGCTTGATGGGCTGCTTGATAATCGAAGCATTAATAAGGAAATTTTTGATAGTGTAAAAGCTGACTATCAATCCATTAAAGCGGATTACGAATCACTGATCGAACAACGGGCGAGCCTCCGCCAAGAACTAGAAACGATGGAACGGAAGCGTGACCGTTATCAGGCATTGGAAAAAGAAAGAAATGAACATGAAAAAGAGAACAATAAACTTTCAAAGCTCCAGCAAGTCTTTCGCGGAAACGGGTTTGTCGAATTTGTCGCGGAAGAACAGCTTCATCAGGTCTGCCATTCTGCCTCCAAACGTTTGGGGGATCTTACAAGACAGCGGTATGCCCTCGAGGTGGATACATCGGGCGGATTTATTATCCGTGATGATGCCAATGGCGGTATACGCCGGCCAGTCTCTTCTTTATCGGGTGGTGAAACATTCCTGACGTCGCTTTCTTTGGCCTTGTCACTTTCAGAACAAATTCAGCTCAGCGGCGACGTGCCGCTGCAATTCTTCTTCCTGGACGAAGGGTTTGGAACACTTGATCAGGATTTGCTTGACACAGTCGTGACGGCGTTAGAAAAGCTTCATATGAACCGCCTCTCTATTGGGGTGATTAGTCACGTGCCAGACCTTCGGGCGAGGCTCGCGCGGAAACTTATCGTCGGTCCTGCAGATCCAGCGGGAAGCGGAAGTACGGTGAGGCTAGAAACGATGTAATGGATTGAAAAAGGCGGACATCAGAAATGTCCGCTTTTTCCGCATTATTTTACTTTTACCGACCTCGAATTTGCTTTGCAAGATTGCAACATGACATGTTTTCAGATAAGATGGAAAATAAAAAATGGAGGGGAACCCTTTGCCAGAAAAAGTTGCCTATTTAGGACCACAAGGAACATTCACAGAAATGGCAGCCAAAGCCGTTTTTAAAAAAGAAGAACTAACACCTTATCCAACGATACCAAATTGTATGGAGGCAGTTAATAAAGAAGAGGCCCAATATGCGGTTGTGCCGATTGAAAACGCAATTGAAGGCTCAGTTAATCTAACGATGGATTATCTGTATCATAAGGAGCTGCTTACGATTGTTGGTGAAGTGACGATTCCGATTAGCCAGCATCTTATGGTTCATCCTAACCGGCAGGATACCTGGAAAGACATCGATGTTGTTTATTCACATCCCCAAGCCATTGCCCAAAGCCATCACTTTTTGAAGGAGAACTTCCCTAAAGCGAAGATTTCTTATACAAATTCGACTGCGGCTGCCGCGGAATGGATTAAGAGTCATCCTGAAGAAAATGCTGCTGCGGTCGGTAATACCCTAGCAGGCTGTAAATATGGTTTAAGCATTGTCGAACAGGATGTCCACGATTATCAAAACAATCATACCCGATTTGTTATATTAAGTCAGAAGCCAACTGATTTCCAAGCTGGCCCGCACGAGCGCTATAAAACCACGCTGATGATCACGCTGCCTTCTGATTATCCGGGTGCGCTGCACCAAGTTCTGTCCGCATTCATGTGGCGCAAAATCAATATGTCCAAAATTGAATCGCGCCCAACAAAAACAGGACTTGGCAACTATTTTTTTATCATTGATGTTGATATGAAAATGGACGATGTGCTCTTGCCGGGGGTAAAATCTGAGCTGGAAGCTCTCGGTTGTCAAGTCAATATAATTGGCAGCTACCCTTGTTATGTTGTGAAGGATGTTTTAAAATCATGCGGTTCTGCGGTATAAGGGTCAAGTTTCGTTTATCGGAGAGTTGCGGCATTTAGAATTGTTTGATAATATAATACTAACATTAACGATTGGAGGTGGGTTTTAGTGTCAGCATTCACGAAGTTACAAGCACAATTGCAGACTTTTCTTTATATCTGCCGTGCGATTTTTTCCGGCTTATTCTTTAAAGGGATTAGTATGCCCTTTTTTAAGAATAACTGGATAGCTTTGTGAAGATGATGCATACCCATCGAGAACATATTTATATGGTGTCAAGGAGGGAGGGACAATAGCGTCTATCCCTCTTTTTTTTCGGCAGGATGATGATTTGTGATTTCCGCCTGCCATTTTGATGCACCGATAATGACCACGGGTTATATGCACCTGTGGTCTTTTTTTATTTCAAAATTTGTAAGATAAGGAGTGGATGGACCATGATGATCTGCCAAGTTGAGAGGGCCCATAAAAATATTGGCGGCCAGCAAATTTTAAAAGAAGTCAGCCTGTCTCTTAATGAGGGTGAAAAAGCAGCGGTTGTCGGGGTGAACGGCAGCGGGAAAACAACACTTTTTAATCTAATCGCTGGCTACGAGAATCCGGACCAAGGTGCTGTTCATATAAAGAAGGAGGCTACAGTCGGTTATCTAAGGCAAATGCCAGTAATTAAGAAAGTGGTCACTGTGATTGACGTGTTAAAAGCGACATTTGAACAATGTGTCGTTATTGAGAAAGATATGAGGGACATTGAGAAGCAATTAACGGCGGCTGATCCGGCAAAGATGGAAAAGCTGCTGAAAAGATATGGTCATCTTCAAGAAAAATTTCAGGAATCGGGCGGCTATGAAATGGATGCAAGAATCCAAGCAACTGCAAGCGGCTTGAAAATTACAACACTACTTGATAAGACCTTTGATCAATTAAGCGGCGGAGAACGTACGAAAGTTTGGCTGGCGGTACAGCTATTAAAAGGACCGGATCTTCTTCTTCTGGATGAGCCAACAAATCATCTCGATATTATTGCTCTTGAATGGCTGGAGCAATTTATCCGGCATTATGAAGGCACTGTGCTGGTTATTTCCCACGACCGCCAGTTTTTGGATCAAACAGTCACCAAAATTTTCGATTTGGAAGACGGGGAGTTGACTGCTTATCCTTATTCTTATTCAGCCTATGTGAATGAGAAGGAGGAACGTCTGCTTCGGGCTTTTGCAGCCTATGAAGATCAGCAAAGAAAGATTAAAAAAATGCAGGAAACCATCAAGCGTCTTAAAGAGTGGGCGAACCGCGCGAGCCCCCCAAATGCGGGCATGCACAGGCAGGCAAAAAGCATGGAAAAGGCGTTGGACCGGATTGTTAAGCTAAAACGGCCAAAGATGGATGCGGACCTAATGGGATTATCGTTTAAAGGCCAAAAAAGAAGCGGTGATGACGTTATTTATAGTGAAAACATGTCCATGGCTTTTGGCCGGTCTCAAATTTTAACGGATATTCAATTTCATCTTAGAAATAGTGAAAAAGTTGCCATAGTCGGTGCGAATGGCTCAGGAAAATCGACTTTCCTGAAGTGTTTGATGGGTGAGCTTGTGCCAAGCAGCGGCATTGTAGAGCGTGGATCGCAAGCAACGTTTGGTATTTTGGCACAGGATGCCTTTCATAATGAATCATCCATGACAGTCATTGAAGCCTTTAGAGAGAATCTCTCGATTGTTGAAGGGCAGGCACGGCACATTCTTGCAAAGTTTTTGTTCTATGGGCCTGATGTCTTTAAGCCTTTAAAAAGCTTAAGCGGCGGTGAGCGAGTCAGGTTAAAATTAGCCCAGCTTATGCATCAGGGCATTAATGTCTTAATTTTGGACGAACCAACCAACCATTTGGATATTGAATCAAGAGAGGTGCTGGAGGAGGCGATCGATGGGTTTAACGGCACTGTATTAGCTGTCTCCCATGATCGATTTTTCTTGAATCAATGTTTTAAAACAACCTATTGGCTTGAAGGCGGGAGCCTCTATCGATATGAGGGGGAATACGACTATGCCAGAGAGAAGCATGCAGCAGTTATGAATAAAAGCGGGAATCCAAAGTCAAACTAATTTATGGGTATAAAATGTCAAAAAACAAGTGAAATAGGTTAGTTTGTATTTACATTTTTGTGTAAAAGAAACTTGCTTCAAAGCAGGAATATGTTTTACCCCCTTAGAAATAGGTAATAAGATAATAGCAGATTTTCGAGGAGGTTTTCATGTGGAAAGATTGGATATGCTTAATTATGTTGATGGTCAATGGACTGGTAAAGATCTAAAGAAGATGGAAGTTACCAATCCGGCAACAGGTGAGTTAATCGGCACTGTTCCGTCAGCGGGAAAAGAAGAAACAGAAGAGGCGATAAAAGCGGCCCATCAGGCTCTTCCGGAATGGTCGAAAAAAACCGCAGAGGAACGTTCTGAACTTCTAATGAGATTAAATGACATTATTATGGAAAATGGCGATGAGCTTGCAAAACTTATGACGCTTGAGAACGGAAAACCCATGACGGAAGCCAAAGGTGAAGTCACTTATTCCGCCTCCTTTATACAATGGTTCGCTGAGGAAGGGAAGCGAATCTATGGCCGGACTGTTCCGGGGAAAACTGAAAATCATCGGATTAAGGTGATTAAACAGCCGGTTGGCGTCGTCGCGGCCATCACACCCTGGAACTTTCCGGCTGCGATGATTACGAGAAAGCTTGCCCCTGCTCTTGCGGCAGGCTGTACCTTTATCGTGAAGCCGCCTGAGCAAACCCCTTTAACGGCGCTGAGACTTGCGGAATACTGTGAGCAAGCGGGCATTCCCAAGGGGGTTGTCAATGTCATCTGCGGTGATCCTGAAGAACTGACCAATGCTTTTATGGCACATAAGGAAGTTCGTAAAATTACGTTCACCGGCTCAACTGAGGTAGGGCGGCTTCTTCTTAAGAAAGGTGCAGAGCAGGTTAAAAAGATGTCAATGGAGCTTGGCGGCCACGCCCCGGCCATTGTCTGTGATGATGCAGACCTCGATCACGCCGCTGATATGCTGATGGCCAGCAAATTCCGCAACAGCGGTCAAACATGTGTCTGTGTCAACCGGATTTATGTGCAGTCAGGTGTGTATGATGCCTTCATCGAAAAGTTTGTCGACAGGGTCAAAAAGCTTGAAGTGGGTAATGGTATGGACGAAGGTGTTGACATCGGTCCCCTTATAGATAAGGCAGGCTATGAAAAGGTTGAACACCAAGTTAAGGATGCCATTGAAAAAGGTGCTACCTGTGTCCTTGGCGGTGAAGGCAAGGCTGGAAACGGCAGCTATTTTTATCAGCCGACGGTCTTAAAAGATGCGACATCTGATATGGAAATCATGAACATCGAGACATTCGGACCGGTTGCACCGATTCAAAAGTTTGAAAATGATGATGAAGCAATTAGACTGGCGAATGACACGCCATTCGGACTTGCATCATATTTCTTCACTTCAGATGTTTCCCGCGGCACAAGAATTTCGGAGGGACTGGATTACGGCATCGTTGGCTGGAATGATGGATTGCCATCAGCTGCACAAGCGCCGTTTGGCGGTATGAAGCAGAGCGGCCTCGGCCGGGAAGGCGGATCAGAAGGTATAGAAGAATATCTTGAAACGAAATACATTTCATTGAAAGTTTAAGCAAAGTTTAAAACCGGCAGCTCGATGGGGCTGCCGGTTTTGTGTATAAAAATAAATATTTGAAGGGTTTAAAAAACGCACGTTCGCATACAATGATTAGAAATAATCCTGTAAAAGGAGATGCGGCGTGTGGAGATGGATAAAGGCGATATTATTGAACTGATTTATATTGATAAATCAAACCATTTGACGCAGCGGGTTATTAAAGTTCTTGATGCCACAGACACCTATGTTAAAGGTTATTGTTATAGCAGAAAAGAAGTCAGATGCTTTCAAAGGCCGAACATACTCGGAACAAAAATAATCAAGCATGGGGCGTAGGGCGCGCATATATCCCCCGGGGCGCGCATATAAGCTCAGGAAGACACCGGCCCTTCGTCTGAGCCGCAAAATCCAGCGTAGAAACCTCCAAATCATCGTTTGTATTATAGTTAAGTGACTTTCATAAAGGCGATGAAAGACAAAATGCACGAGAAAATCAGGCAAAATGTCTTTCATAAAGGCGATGAAAGACAAAAGGCACGAGAAAATCAGGCAAAATGTCTTTCATAAAGGCGATGAAAGACAAAACGCACGAAAAAATCAAGCAAAATGTCTTTCATAAAGGCGATGAAAGACAAAAGGCACGAGAAAATCAGGCAAAATGTCTTTCATAAAGGCGATGAAAGACAAAAGGCACGAGAAAATCAGGCAAAATGTCTTTCATAAAGGCGATGAAGGACAAAACGCACAAGGATAGAGTCCATATCAATGCAAGATAAAATAGCGTCATAATTTTGGGTAGGTTCTATATTATATAAATCTTGCAGGTCAAACAAGCTCTCTTGTCGTATAATAGACATTTGGAGTATTCCTCCGATCTCTGTAGTTTTGTGTCGTTACTAACTATTTCGAGATTTGGGGAGGTACTTCCTTTTTTGCATCCTGAAAGCCTTGCAGCTCAAGGGATGATATTTATGAAATTCATTCAGTTAGGAAAACTTTTTTATGAAATAAAGAGGGTGTTAAACAAAATATAACGAATAGAAAAAGTAGAGTAATTAGCCTTATGGGGGAATTCACGTGATAACACTAAAGCTCAGCACCATTTTTTGGGTGGCATTTATATGTTTGGTCATTATCACATATATAAAAGTATTGATCAACCATAATAGAATGATTGAACAAAATAACAAGCTTATTCAGCAAATGGAAGATATAAAAGAAATAGTAAAGAAACAAACTGATTCTAAAGTACAGAAATAGGATTAGAACCTATTCCTGATTATAAAAAAATATGAGCCGCAGATTGCGACTCCGAACTCGGCTTGCCAGCAGGTGAGCTTTTTTCACACCATTACTAGAAAGTGTTATACACATTCTGACAGGTCTCAGCTGATGGTTCATAAAAACAATGCGCCTTGTAACGCCCGACTTTGGGCTGATCGTACCATGTTTGGGGGCAGGCGCCAGGCGGTTTAAAGTACCATAAACTATATTTTGCCGGCCAATGCTGATATCCATCAACAACCCTGCGGGCTAACCGTTTCTCGCTTGATCTAGCTCTTTGATAAAAATATCCATGTATCGTGGCCTCAAAAGCATGCGGCTGAAAAACCATTTCACGGATCGTTCGCAAGCCTTTAAAATCAGAGCAATCCGCCCTTATCCGGTTAATGCCTACATTACCGACGAGCAGCATCGCCAAAACCCCGTCGCCCTCGGCTTCGGCTCTTAGCAGCCTTGCTAACAGGTTAATATCTGCACTCGTAGCTTTTACAACTGCCATCCCGTTCACCTCCGATGTGCCTTCATCTGTATCATATTGTATTTCCCTTTGATTAATGACGATTAATTAACTATAGAAGCTGTACGATTTTAATGGAATCAGACAGTGTGATTTATGAAAATTAGAGGGCTAATGTCTATGATACTCCGATAAATGTTAAAATGTTCTTAATAGAAATATAAGATGGTATTCAGTGATGGATATTATAGGTACTGAAATAGCGGATCACGAGACAAAAGTCTTGAGGGAAGAATCAATGACGCTGCCCCTTAAAGAAGCCGTTGGAGTCTCAAATTGCCTAACCAACATTAACAAAGCAGTTAAAATAAATTGAGACGGAATTTGATGGCAAGATTGTCAATCGAGGCGTAAAAGGGGTTCACCCGCAGAAGGTGAATATTTGGCTAAACGAGCAGAAGAACTGTTGAACACATTCCGTGAAATAAGGGTAAAAAAAGCTGCCTGATTGTCCAGGCAGTTAAAATTAAGGTCAAAATACTAACTTTTTGGGATTAACGATAAAATGCCTGCCGTTCCATTCAACTGATTGAGAGGGAACAGCTGCGTTTATTCCGTCCGATCCTTTTAGTGCCAGGTGGACTGTTTCGCTAATGACGAGGCGATCGATGACTTTAGTGGTTTGTCCGTCGAATCTTACGGTATCACCAACATGCGGTTTATTCACTTATGAATTCACCTCAGTTTGTTATAAATTTTTATTTACTCTTGATTTCTAACTTATTTATAACCTTCGGCATCTGACATTTATTTGTAGCTATATATTTTTTACCGTGGGTTTAAAATTTCATTACAACTATTAGACGGTGCAAAAGTTAAAAACGTTTCAATAAAATGCTATTGTTTGTCAGATTATTTAACAAACCAATATGCAATAAGCTTTCCTCCAATAATAGAAATATAAGGTGGTATTTAGTGATGGATATTAAAGGCACTAAAGTTCTTGGCGTTAACGTTGATGAGGAGACGCGCTGTAAGCATTACCATACTGACAAAGATATTATTGCGATTAAGTTTAAGTGTTGCAATACCTACTATCCCTGTTATGAGTGTCATCAGGAAATAGCGGAGCACGAGGCAAAGGTCTGGGGGAAGGACCAGCAAAACGAGAGGGCTATTCTATGTGGTGCTTGTGGACATGAACTTTCAATAAAAGATTATATGGGATGTGACTATACATGCCCAAGCTGCCAATCCCATTTTAACCCGGCCTGCCAAAGGCATTATGATCTCTATTTTCAGACTTCCTAATTCAATATGAAATTTCCTAGGGGGAAGAACAATGGGTGGAAGTGTGTTTTTGTCTAAGCCAACTGCTGACTTGCAAGTTGAATATCTTTCTTTTTATCAAGAATGGAAAGAAAGCGGAGAGAATATCGTGCCATGGGTGATTTCATCGAGGAAGATGGCAATGTTGTCAAAAGGTTTTGGATTGAATTATAAAGAAAACTAGCCAGAGGCTTAGTTGCGCCTATGTGCGTAAGAAAGTTTATACTTTCTTATTAACTAAAAAAGCTGCCTGATTGCCCAGGCAGCTAAAATTAAGGTCAAAATACTAAGATTAACGACAAATCCGAATTTCAATAAAATGCTATTGTTTGTCAGATTATTTAACAAACCATTATGCAATAAGCTTTCCTCCATATAAAATGATATTAATTGACCAATTGGGGGAATGGATATGTTAAACATCAGAGAAGCTGCTGCGAGTGATTTGCCGCAAATTTTGGACATTTACAATGAAGCAATAAGGAATCTTACATCGACATTTGATTTAGAAGAACAAACCTTGGATGAACGGATGATATGGTTTAAAAAGTTCGGCGGCCGCCACCCAATTATCGTTGCTGAACTTGACGATGTTGTCGCGGGCTACAGCTGTCTAAGCTCTTTCAGGGATAAACCAGCTTATGTCCGTTCAACAGAAATATCCGTTTATATAGCATCTAACTGTCGGGGGCATGGTATAGGCAGTTATTTGATGGAGGAAATCCTTCACCGCGCCCGAGAGCTGGATTACCGCACAGTCATTGGCGGGATCACCGGCGGAAATGAAGCCAGTGTCAAGCTTCATAGAAAATTTGGCTTTGAATTTGTGGGCTGTTTTAAGGAAGTGGGTTTTAAATTTGGAGAGTGGCAAGATGTTCATTTTTATCAGCTGTTAATTAAAAAGGAGGGTGACAGTCATGATTCTTGAAGCGGCTATGCTGCATGTGAAAGAAGGGATGGAGGGGGAATTTGAAGCGGCGTTCAGAAAAGCGTCGCATATCATTTCCTCTATGAAGGGTTACATAGACCATGAATGTCATAAGTGCATAGAGGCAGAAGGGAAATATCTTCTTTTAGTAAAATGGGAGACGCTGGAGGACCATACAGTGGGATTCCGTCAATCTCAAAAATATCAAGAGTGGAAGAGGCTCTTACATCATTTTTATGACCCATTTCCGACAGTCGAACACTTTAAAAAAGTTGCCAAAGGATAAATTTCATGGGCCTATTTTCCTGACTAGACAGTATTTTGTTTATTTTGGGAAATTTCATTGTATAGTTAAGATGACAGCGCTTTTATTTATATATATAGGAGGAGATGACGAATGAAAACGTCAGCTTTAAAAAGATGGTCTGTCATTTGCTATACTTTTGTCCTTATTTTTAGTTTAAGTGTATGGAACGAGCCGCAACAGGCGGAAGCAGCCACATCTGCTACTGTACAAAGCAGCAGTGCGGGAATAACAGCTGATGACCCTGCACCATTTATTGAACCGACAGTAGTTAACGAGCATGCGGGTCAGAAGGTTTTGTTTGACAACACACATGGTCAAACGGCAGGTGCGGCAGATTGGGTCATTAACGGCGGGTTCTCTGATTTTGCCCATGGATTGGCTGATGATGGTTATTATGTTAAAGAGTTAAGAAAAACGACACCGATTATTTACGATGATTTGAAGGATTATAATGTCCTCGTCATTGGGGAAGCGAATATTCCATACAAGGCATCCGAGCAGGCCGCATTGCTGAAGTATGTTCAGAATGGCGGCAGCATTTTCTTTATCGCCGACCATTATAATGCCGACCGCAACAAAAATCGCTGGGATGCCTCCGAAGTCTTTAACGGCTATCGCCGTGGCGCATTCGACAATCCTGCAAAAGGCATGGGAGAAAAGGAAAGCGCCTCTGCCGCGATGCAAGATGTCGAATCAAGTGATTGGCTGGCAGACAACTTTGGTGTCCGGTTCCGCTATAACGCCATTGGTGATGTAACGGCTAATCAAGTCGTCTCCCCTGATGAAAGTCTGGGAATCACGGAAGGCGTCGATACGGTAGCGATGCATGCCGGTTCGACGCTCGCCATTCTCGACCCTCATCATGCTAAAGGGATCGTATACTTGCCTCAAACCGATCAGGTATGGAGCCACGCAGTCGACCAAGGTGTGTATGACGGCGGCGGCAAGGCTGAAGGGCCTTTTGCCGCTATTTCCAAAGTCGGTGGAGGGAAGGCTGCATTTATCGGCGATTCATCTCCGGTTGAAGATGCCACGCCGAAATATTTGCGCGAAGATACCGGAGAGCCAAAAACAACCTATGACGGTTTCAAAGAGCAAAATGACGCAGGGTTACTTGTGAATATGGTCGAATGGCTCTCAGAAAAGGAGTCCTACACGAGTTTTGACGGTAAGGTAACTTTAGATAAACCAACATCACTTCACGATTTTGAACAGCCGGAAAATTCGACAGAGCCGGAACCCGAACCGTGGGCTGCACCGGAACCAGGTTATAAATGGTGGGATCCGTCAACTTTTAAACCGGGGTCTTACGGTTCAGATGAAGAGGCTGCAAATCCGGTCTACTCATTTGTTCATCAAGCAGAATTACCCGGTAATGAACAAGTTTTTAAAATACGCGTTGCAGCGGACAATTTGGCGCCCCTGGCGGCCGTCGATGATCTTAAAGTCGGACTTTATTTGCCTGGCGGAGAACAAATAGGCAAATTCAGCCTTGACGGTAAAAACTGGCCCTCAAACTATGGCTATAGTTCCCCGTTTGCCATGGTATCCGGCGCGACCGGCCATGCCGCAAGAGAGCTTTATGTAAAAATCAAGGCGGATAAGCTTGGCAGGGCGAATCTGAGGCTAAAACAAGGGTCGAAAACACTTTATACCGAAAGTGTAACCGTCAGTAATGTCCCGGTTGAACCCCTTCCTGGTGACGGAGATGGTGTCATTGATTTAGTTGATATTAAGGATGCGAGGTCAGGGCATATCGGCGACCTTTTTAAAGTAAAAGGTGTGATTTCAACAGAACCCGGAATCTTTGGCGCCCAAGGCTTCTATCTTCAGGATGACACGGGAGGCATTTATGTCTTCCAACGCCAGACAGGTTTTCACGCTGGAGATAAAGTAGCGGTTACAGGGAAATTAGATGAATTTAATGGTGAGCTTGAACTATCGAGTCCGGTTATTCAAAAACAAGGAACAACGGGTGTGCCTAATGGGGAAGTTGTCAACGAAATCAATGAGGCTAATCAGGGACAAATCGTGACGCTAAAGGGTGTGACGATTCAGGATATCCAAAAGGCGGACAATTACGGAAGCGTCGAGCTTACTGCAGTGAAAGGCGGTTATTCAGTTCTTGTACGCATTGATAATCGGATAGGCCTTGATTATGATCATTTCCCATACCAAAATGGCAATATCCTAAATATTACAGGGGCGTCAAGCCAGTTTAAAGGCACATATCAGTTAAAACCAAGAGGAGAAAATGATCTGGAATTTGCTGACGGAAAAGCTCCTGTAACAACAGCAACAGTTACATGTGACAATCTTTCTGGCGGTTCGTGTCTAGATCATGCGTCTGTCACATTAAATGCCAAAGATGATATGTCCGGTATTGAAAAACTTGAGTTTAAGCTTAATGGCAGCGAGTGGACAACCTATCAGTCGCCAGTGACGCTGAACGCGTCAGGCACACTGTTATTCGGATCGACTGATAAAGCAGGCAATGTTGAAGAAACGAAAACACTAAATGTCACGGTGACTACGGTCGATTTTAATGTATTGGAACAATGGATTGACAACGCGAGCCTTAAGCCTAAGGGTTTGAAAAGAGCGTTTAAAGCCCATTTACATTTGGCAGAGCGCCATCAGGCCCGTGCTGAAGCTTACGGTTTAAACAGCAAAAAAGGGCGAAAGGAATGGTCATTGCGTAATAAAATCCTTCATCATGATTTACAAAAAGTAATGAGATTATCTAACAGACACATTGATAACGAATCACGCCATGATCTTCAGCTGATTTTTAAGCACTTAATAAATCAATAAAATGACAATGGGACACCTTACTAGGGTGTCCTTTTGCAAAAAAAATTTGCTTTTCTTTTAGTATAAATTTCGGGACGGGAAACAAGATAAGGATGTCTCTTTTTTATGATTAGCTTAATATTAGGAGGTGAAAAAATGGCTACAAGAAGTGAACATGTGGAAACCAGAGATGACAGTCAAACGATCACATGGAGAAATTGGGTCAGTTGGGCCGGGATTGTTATTTCTTTAATTGGCTTCTTCTTTATGGCCCCCGTTTGGTTGGGAATTATTGGAGCGATTTTAGGTGTTATCGGTACGTGGGGAGCCAAAAACGCTTGGGGTTGGACATCGATCATTGTCGGTGTCGTTGTCCTTATTTTGGGAAGTATGGGATACACAATCTCTACTTAGATATAAAAAAACGTCCCTATTGCGGGACGTTTTTTATATTTAATTAGCTGAGAGGACTTCTTCAATTAATCCGATTGCCCAATCAAGATCATCCTTTTCAATCACTAATGGAGGAGCGAAGCGGATGACATTCTCATGGGTCTCTTTACATAACAGGCCTTTTTCCTTCAATGCTTCACAATATTTTCGGGCTGGTTCACTGAGTTCAACACCAATAAACAAGCCTTTGCCGCGCACTTCTGTAATGGCTGGATTTTTAATTGACCTCAATTTTCCCATGAAATATTCGCCAAGCTCGAGTGACCGATCAGCGAGCTTTTCATCCGCAAGAACTTCAAGGGAAGCAACGGATACGGCACAAGCCAGCGGGTTTCCGCCAAATGTTGAACCATGTGAGCCGGGAACAAACACACCAAGAACATCATGGTTTGCAGCGACACAAGAAATTGGCATAACACCGCCGCCTAAGGCTTTCCCCAAAATGTAAACGTCAGGGATTACATTTTCCCAATCACAGGCAAATGTCTTTCCAGAGCGGCCGAGCCCCGATTGAATTTCATCGGCTACGAATAGAACATTCTCGTCTTTACATAGTTCGTAAGCGTCCTTCAGGAAACCAGTTTGAGGGACGATGATCCCGCCTTCGCCTTGAATCGGTTCCACCAGGAAAGCTGCGGTATTTGGTGTAATCGCTTCTTTAAGGGCTTCAAGATCGCCGTAAGGAATAATTTTAATACCCGGTAAAAGCGGTCCAAAGCCTTGTTGGTATTCCTCGCTTGATGACAAAGAAACCGCTGTCATAGTACGGCCATGAAAATTACCTTCGCAGGCGATGATCTCAGCTTTGTTTGCTTCAACACCTTTGACTTCATATGCCCAGCGGCGCGCTGCTTTAAATGCTGTCTCAACGGCTTCAGCGCCAGTATTCATCGGAAGCACCATGTCTTTGTTAGTTAATTTGGCTACTTTTTCGTAAAAAGGTCCAAGCTGATCATTATGGAAAGCCCGTGAAGTTAATGTTACACGGTCAGCTTGATCCTTTAGGGCTTTGATTATCTTTGGGTGACGGTGACCTTGGTTCACAGCTGAATAGGCGCTGAGCATATCCATGTAGCGATTGCCTTCAGGATCTTCAACCCATACACCTTCAGCTTTTGATACGACGATTGGAAGAGGGTGGTAATTATGCGCTCCGTATTTTTCCGTTTGTTCGATGATTTGGTTCGATTGACTCAAGCTCGAACACCCCTTTTTGAAAAATTTCGTTACTCATGCAATTATAACACTTTTTGATACAGCCCAGTACCCTCATCACCATGCGCCCCGCCCGTTATTCAAATAGGTGGCAGGGAAAAAAGTTCCCCATTTGTCACACGCTCCGCTTTGATGCCCATTTAAAGAATGGTATGATAAAGGAAAATACATATCAGTAAAGGAGGATGACGTCATGGTTGATGCACATGTCGGTTTTTGGACGCTGTTAATTATTTTCTTTTTCATCTCTTTCGGACTTGCTGCAGCCGGTAAACCCAAGGGCAAGAAAGTGACACATATGATTGCCCGGCTTTTATATGTTCTCGTTTTTGCAACAGGGCTATACCTGGTCATTACATACGGCGTTAAATACAGCTATTGGGGATGGCCGATCATCAAGATGCTGTTCGGTCTGCTCATCTTAGCGATGATGGAAATGATCTTAGTTAAAACCAAGAAATCCGGGACCGCAATGTATTGGGTATTTCTCATTATTGGTTTCATAGGCGTTTTTTGGATTGGTTACGGTGTCATCAGAATAGGTTAAGGATCATAAAGAAAGAGCAGGCTGATGGTATCTGACCACCGGCCTGCTTTTTACCGATTTTATCCCCATTATGATATATTGTAACAACTACACTACACGAAAAGGAGAGAAGATGACAGTGACTGTTAAGAATGAATTTATAGGCTTTGTTGGAACTTATACCAAGGGAGAAAGCGAAGGGATTTATTCATTTTTGTTTGATGCAGATAAGGGAGAGATTAGGGACGTAAAGCCTGCCGCACAGCTTGATAACCCTACATATTTAACGATTTCAAAGGATAATCGCTATCTCTATTCAGTCATAAAAAAAGGGGATTACGGCGGTGTTGCCGGCTTTTCGATAGACGCTGAATCAGGCGGCAGGCTTGACCCAATTAACAGCCAATTGCAAGATGGGGCTTCGCCTTGCCATGTCAGTGTCAATAGTCAAATCTCAAATGTTTTGACAGCCAATTACCATAAAGGCACGGTTGAATCCTATTTAATAAATGGAGAAAGCGGATTTATTAATCCAACGGCTTCAATTGTTAAACATGAAGGATCTGGACCAAATAAAGAAAGGCAGGAAAAATCTCATTTGCATTTTGCCGGATTTACTCCTGATGAAAAGTTCGTTGCAGCAATAGACCTAGGTGCCGACAACGTCATGACTTATAAGGTCCACGATGGGAAGCTTACGGAAGTGAATCGGTTGTCTGTAAAACCGGGCAGCGGCCCAAGGCACATTGCCTTTCATCCCAATGGGAAATATGCCTACGTGATGACTGAAATGAGTTCGGAAGTCATCGCATTAAAATATAATAACGCAGAGGGAAGTTTTACAGAGCTTCAGTACATTTCAACGATCCCAGAGGATTTTAGCGAGAATAATCAAGGCAGTGCTATACATATATCTTCTGATGGCGGCTTTGTGTATGCAGGAAATCGTGGTCATGACAGTATTGCTGTTTTTAAAGTTAACCAAGAATCAGGCCATCTCGAAATGGTTGTTATAACATCCACAGAAGGGGAATGGCCGCGTGATTTTGTTCTTGATCCAACAGAAAATTTTCTTGTTGCATCAAACCAAAATTCAGGAAATCTTGTTTTGTTTTCCAGAGACAAATCAACAGGGAAACTTGAACTGCTGCAATCCAATGTTTCCGTGCCTGATCCCGTTTGTGTTAAATTTTTGCATGCGTAAGTTTGAGCCAGTTTTCTAACAGAAAACTGGCTCGATTTTTTTTTGTACTTTAAGAATGTTTAAGTTCGCTAAAGCGAAAAAGCGGAATAAAGTATAAGGGCAACTAAGGCTTTTGCCATTAAAGCTTGGCGATAAGCAAAGTTTTCTTTAGTTAATCAGAAAGTATAACTTTCTGACGCACATAAGGGCAACTAAGCCTCTGGCTACGCCTATTAAAGGCTTGCCAATCGGCAAGTTTTCTTTAATGAAAAAACTCCTATTTATTTTCCGGCGGCACTGAAAGACCATAGAAAAAAAGCTGCATGATTTCCTTTGTGTGCTGAATTTTATCTCCCCGCATTAATGCCATAAACTTTTCTTGGGGGAAGTTTCTAAAAATATCAAGATAGAAAAGCAACATTTCATTAGATATTGCTGGATTGACCTCGCCGTTTTTTTGCGCCTCATCGAACATATCAATCAACAGGGGGATGAAACGCTCTTCCTGAAATTGTTGAAGAAAAGCATTAAGATTGGACTCCTTTAGCATAGCAGCAATCGTGTCGGGATGCAGCCTGGCCGCCTCTATCTTCATGAAAATGATGGCCTCAATTTTTTCTTTAAATGTCTTTTTATCTAAGAGCATTGCTTTGAACTCTTCATATTTCTCCAAAATGTATTCTTTAATGACTTCACTTAACAAATTTTCCTTGCTGCCGAAATGATTATAAATAGTCACCTGTGATACGCCGGCAGTTGCTGCAATGTCTTCAATTTTGACATCTTTGACACCGCGTTCGGCAAAGAGACTGAATGCCCCATTTTTAATCGCAGCTTTTTTCTTTTCCTTTACTCGCTGATAACCGTTCACTTTTCGTTCACCTCATCATCATCATAATTTATTTTTTGAAAGATATCAATTGAGTTATTTCAAAAAGTTGTTGTCAAACGGAAGGATAAACCATATAATTACTTTGAAATATTGAATAATATATATTTCAAAAAGTGAGGGGTAAAATGATATCAGTTAATGGGTTAACCAAAAAGTTCCCTAATGGCAAAGGATTATTTGATTTAACATTTGATGTGCAAAAGGGTGAAGTTTTCGGTTATATCGGGCCAAATGGTGCCGGAAAATCGACAACAATTAGACACTTAATGGGTTTTATGAAGGCAAATCGAGGCACAGTAGCCATAAATGGACGTGATGCATGGGCAGATGCGCCGGAGCTTAAGCGCCAAATTGGTTATCTTCCAGGTGAAATGGCTTTTATGGAAGGGATGAATGGTCAGCAATTTCTTGCATTGATCGGCAACATGCAGGGGATGAAAGATAAGGCTTTTCGTGACGAGCTGATCGATCGATTTCAATTTGATGTCAAAACACCTATTCGCAAAATGTCTAAGGGAATGAAACAAAAAGTTGGGATTGTCGCGGCCTTTATGCACGATCCGGATATTTTGATTCTTGATGAACCGACTTCAGGGCTGGATCCCCTTATGCAAAAGTTATTCATTGACCTCGTCTTGGAGGAAAAGCAAAAAGGGAAAACGATTCTGATGTCATCACATAGCTTTCAGGAAATTGAACGGACGTGTGACAGGGCAGGAATTATCAAGGATGGCGTCCTCGTAGCAGTAAAGGATATCAGTCATCTGCGCAGGGTGCAGCGCCGTATTTTTGATGTTCGTGTTAAGGAAGAAACTGATATTAATCAAATTATTAAGTCCGATTTGGATGTCCAAAATACTGATCATTTAAATATCCAAATCGTTGTACAAGGAAATTACCGTCAAGTCTTTCAGGTGCTCTCAGGCTGCAACATTGATCATATGGCGATCCGTTCAGAAGAGTTGGAGGATTTATTTATGAATTTTTATGATCGAAAGGAGCCTGTCAAATGAATCTGACCCTTTTTAATGCCATGTTAAAAGCCAACAGCAGAATGATCAGCGGTTTCTTGGGAGGTTCGGTCTGCTACCTGGCACTTGTTGTTTGGATTTATCCATCTATCGCGGATTCCAAAGGGCTGAACGACATGATTCAATCCATGCCGCAGAGCGTTCAGCAAGCGTTTGGCATGCAGGGCGGGATTAATTCGTTGGTTGATTATCTTGCCAGCGAGTTTTACGGGCTGTTGTTCCTGATCATTTTGATGATTTATGCAGTTTCTACTGCAACACAGTTAATTGCAAGATTAGTAGACAGGGGGGCAATGGCTTACATGCTGTCAACACCTGTTTCCCGGTTTAAAGTGGCCTTTACGCAAACGATGGTTATGCTGTGTGGGATGGTTGCCATTATTCTAGTGACGACGCTTGCCGGGCTTGTTCTTTCAGATTGGATTGTGCCGGATGCCAAACTTAAGACCGATGTTTTCATCCAATTAAATGTCATGCTGTTCCTGTTATTTGCAGTCATTTCAGGATACTCATTTTTATTTTCTTGTTTATTTAATGATGAAAAACGGGCACTTGGGGTTTCCGCGGGTCTGACGATACTGTTTTTTGCTATGAATTTGGCAGGAAAACTGAGTCCAGACATTAATTGGTTAAAAAAGCTTTCACTTTTTACTGCATTTGACCCGCAAGCCATTGTAAAAGGAGATGAAAATCTGTTCTTGACTGGAAGTCTATTGGGAATCGGGGCTATCATTTTATTTGTCGCCGCGATGGCAATCTTTAGCCGTAAGGACTTGCCTCTTTAAAAATGCTTTAAACTAGGCTTTTATCACAACTTCCCTTTTCCTTCATAAGCTAAAGTGAAGCAGACGACAGGTTAAGAAGGGATGTGAAGTATATGTGTGGCATAACAGGCTGGATTGATTGGAAAAAAGATTTGAGACACGAATACGAGGCAATCCGCGGCATGGCAGAAACATTAGAGCACCGCGGACCTGATGATTTAAATACATGGTTATCGTCAAGAGCTGCATTTGGCCACGCAAGATTGGTGGTTGTTGATCCTGAAGGCGGCTGTCAGCCAATGCTTATAGAAATGAACAAAAAGAGCTACTCGCTTGTATATAACGGTGAACTTTACAATACGGAAGAAATCAGGAAGGTATTATTGGAAAAAGGGCACCGTTTCAACGGTCACTCAGATACTGAGGTGCTTTTAACCGCGTACATTGAATGGGGTGAGGCGTGCCTTGATCGTTTTAATGGCATTTTTGCTTTTGCGATCTGGGACAATGATCGGCAAAGGTTGTTTGCAGCACGCGACCGTTTAGGTGTAAAGCCTTTCTTTTATAGTGAAAAAGATGGCAGGTTCTTCTTTGGCTCGGAATTAAAAGCGTTGCTTGCCCATCCTGATATTGAACCGGTACTTGACCGTGAAAGCCTTTCCGAGGTATTTGGACTAGGGCCTTCGAAAACACCTGGGAACGGTATATATAAAGGTATCGAAGACCTAAGGCCTGCACATGCGCTCACTTTTTCTAATGATGGATTAAAAGTATGGCGGTATTGGAACGTGAAAAGCCGAGTTCATAATGAAAGCCTTGAAGAAACGGCCGGCCACATCCGGACGTTATTTCAAGATACAGTCGAGAGGCAATTGTTTGCTGATGTCCCGGTTGCAACTTTTTTATCTGGGGGTCTGGATTCCAGCGCAATCACGGCTGTGGCAGCAGAACATTTCAAGAAAAAGAACCAATGGCCATTTCATACCTTCTCGGTGGATTATCAGGGTAATGACAAGTATTTTAAAGCGGGCACCTTTCAGCCGAATGCCGATTCGCCATATATAAGCAAAGTTTCGCAATACTTAGGGACATCACATCATAATCTGGTAATAGATACTGAACAACTTGTCCATTATTTAAAGGAATCAATCGTCATGAGGGAAATGCCAGGGCATGCTGATGTGGACGCGTCGTTGTTATGGTTCTGTAAAGGAGTTAAGCTCGGTGCAACTGTTGCTTTGTCTGGTGAATGCGCCGATGAAATTTTTGGCGGTTATCCATGGTTTCATCGCCCGGAAACATCAGCGAAGGAAAGCTTTCCTTGGCTGCGTTCTACTGAGGAACGCCAAGCGCTGCTTAACGACAGTTGGCGGGGAAGGCTCAATTTAAAGGACTATTCGATCCAAAGATACCAAGAAACATTAAATGAAACACCGCGGCTTGATGGTGAGTCAGGAGAAGATGCTAGACGGCGGGAGCTATTTTATCTTAACATGACATGGTTTATGACATCGCTTCTCGATCGAAAGGACCGCATGAGTATGGGAGCAAGTCTCGAAGTTAGAGTTCCGTTTGCAGACCATCGTCTTGTTGAATATGTATGGAATATCCCTTGGGAAATGAAGATGCATGACGGCCGGGAAAAAGGAATTCTTAGAAAGGCACTTGTTGGCAAGCTGCCAAATGAGGTTCTTTATCGCAAAAAAAGCCCTTATCCAAAAACACACAATCCTCATTATACAAAAGCGGTAACAGAGTGGCTCCAAGCCGTTATTGATAACCCGTCATCGCCGCTGCTGGCATTTTTTGATAGAGAAAAAATTCAAGATATCATTGATACCGGCGGTGATGCTTTTAAGGTCCCATGGTTTGGTCAACTGATGGCCGGCCCGCAACTGATCGCGCATTTAGCCCAAATCAACCATTGGATGGAGCACTACAACGTGAAAATAGAAGAGAGTTAAAAATATAAGGGTCAGACCCCTAGGGGTCTGACCCTTAATTGTGCTATAATTAAAATATTTTAAATCTTAGAAACCGAGGTGAAACATAGATCATGAGGTATGCGTTTGCTAAACGAGTGCACCATTTACAATCTTCAGCGGTTCGTGATCTTTTGAAAATAACAGATAAAGGAGGCGTGATCTCATTTGCAGGCGGGCTTCCTGATGATGATTTATTTCCTGTTGAAGCGGTTGAAAAAGCTTTTTCAAAAACGTTTCGATCGGGGAATAAGGCCTTTCAATACGGTGTTACAGAAGGATTTGCCCCTCTGCGTGACGTGCTTGTGGACAGGATGACACAAAAAGGCATCCCGGCAAAAACGGATGATGTGATGTTGACGACAGGTTCACAGCAGGCAATCGATTTGTTTGCCCGCGTCATGTTCAACCCCGGCGATATCATATTGACTGAAAATCCTACCTATCTTGCAGCGGTTCAAGTATTTCAATCCTATGAAGTCAAGATTATTCCAGTCGAAACGGACGAGCATGGGATGGTTCCGGAAGATCTTGATTATAAAATCAAAAAGCATATGCCGAAATGTGTTTACGTTGTCCCGACTTTTTCAAATCCGGCGGGGAAAGTGTGGTCGCTGGATAGGCGCCTGCACCTATTGGAAGCCACGAAAAAGAAGAAGGTCATCATTTTTGAGGACGATCCTTATGGTGATATCAAATTTAATGAGGAAGAAACCTATATACCGATTGCGGCTTTAGATGACGGGGAACATGTTCTTTACACAAGTACGTTTTCGAAAACAGTAGTTCCGGCACTAAGAACGGGATGGATTAAAGGGCCGCATCAAATCATCCGAATGATGGCACAGGCAAAGCAAGCAGCTGATCTGCATTCCAATTCGCTTTCACATCACGCTTTATATCACCTTTGTTGTGATTTTGATCTTGATGAACATATTCAAAATCTTAGAAGTGCTTATCATAAACGAATGAGGATTATGCAATATTTGTTAGATCAGGCTCAATTACCTGGTCTGTCATATATTGAGCCAAAAGGTGGGATGTTTTTCTGGGTCCGCCTTCCTGAAGTCATTGATTCAACAAGAATTTTGGCTGAAGCTGTTGAAAAAGGTGCGGCTTATGTTCCTGGTGCACCTTTTTATGTTACCGATCCAAAGTATAATACAATCCGCTTAAATTTCACGCATTCGACACCAGACAAGCTTGAAAAAGGCATGAGGATTTTGGTGGATGTATTTAAAAATGCCATCAAATATGAAGAGCAGAGGGTGTAAAACTGAGGGTCTGACCCCTAGGGGTCAGACCCTTGCAGCTGCTCGATAATTGTTACGGAGCAGCCAGACATGGAGGGTGTATTCGAAGGCCGCAATAACCACTCCAAGAACCAGTGCCCCTTGACCGCCGACAAAGGCATCATTGTACAGCCTTGAACCAAAGAAGACAATGCACAAGGAAATGACAAAGTCGGCAACGGTTGTCATCCAAACTGTCCCTTTCCTAAGCATGAGCATTTCAACAGCACAATTCACAATCCCGATAATAACTCCAATCACAATCCCTTCATAAATGGCGCCATAATTTATCTGATTGTTGCTGAACATATCGGCAATAAGGATGATCACAGGTGTTACAACAATTTTCAAAATAAGATTCGTCATGTAGCATTAACTTCCTTTCTTTTGTTGCATTAGTCCTTTTAGTACGGGAACAAAGGGCTGTATCTTTTTGGTTTCAAAAAAGGTGGAGAAGGGGCAGCCTCTAGACTCAATCCGCGGGATAATCGTCTCAAGCGGGAACTGCTCTGGCCGAAGCGAGGGCTGAACCTCATTCCAAAAAAGCGGCGTCGCAACTAAGGCTTCCACATTTCCTCTAACAGAATATGGCGCGATGATTGTTTTTCCCTCAGCGTGCTGAACAACATCAAGATAGAGTTTGTTTCCCCTGTTCTTTTTTAAGCGCTCTGTAGTAAATAGCGTTGGTTCTTTTTCAATAAGGTATTCCGCAACGAATGAGGTAAACACTCTTGTTTCCTCAAAAGAAAACTGATTGTCCGGAAGCGGGATATAGATCTGCAGGCCTTTATTTCCTGATGTTTTGATAAATGAGACGAGATGAAGCTTATCAAGGACCTCTTTTATGAATAATGCGGCTTTAATTGCAAGTGAAAACTCATCTCTTGAAGGAGGGTCGAGATCAAAGACAATTTCCGATGGACCGTCGATATTAATTGTCTGAAAAGGAACGTGAAATTCAAAGGCCAATTGATTACCAAGCCAAATAAATGTAGCCATATCAGAACACACGATGTAATGAATGTCACCGATCGTTGCCGTCTGAATAAAATCAGGTGCATAATCAGGGCAATTTTTTTGAAAAAAAGACTCGCTTTTGCCTGCGCCATGAGGAAAACGGATGACCGTCAATGCCCTGTCTTTCAGAAATGGCAGCATATTCGGCGCCACATCATTAAGGTATTGAAGGTAATTGGCCTTGCTAATTTTCTTATCAGGCCAAAGCGGTTTATCAAGGCTGGTAAGGTTGACTTTCTTATCGTTAATTAAAACCGTCCGTTGTTCTTCCTTAGATCCCATCGGAAATCCCCCCATCGGTGATTATAATTATTTTAGCCAGGCTTGTTCAAACTATGTAAAATTGACATTTATGGAGTGACAAAGAAATGGAACCGATTTTACCGATGGAACCAAAAAAAAGTGAGGCTGTACCTGAGGGGAACGGGTGGCTTGCTCAAATTAAATGGGATGGTGTACGAATTTTAACGTATTTCGATGGTACTAAAGTTCGCCTTTATAATCGAAAATTAAATGAGCGGACATGGAATTATCCGGAATTGACTAACTTATCATCTTATTGTTCGGCAGAATCCGTTATTTTAGATGGAGAAGTTATTGCTATGGGAGAAGATGGCAAACCAAGCTTCTATGAGGTTATGCGGCGTGATGGAATAAGACGTAAGGAAAAGCTTGCACAAATGGTTAGTATTGTCCCAGTGGCCTATATGATTTTCGATGTGATTTATTTGAATAGAGAATGGCTAAACAAACGTCCGCTTAATGAAAGAACCAGGTTACTTTCGGATATAATCGAGCCGAATGAGCAGATCCAACTCGTCTCATCCCATCGTGACGGTAATCACCTATTTCATGTTATTAAAGAAAATGGGATGGAAGGGATTGTTCTTAAAAAAGAAGATTCACCTTACCAGATTGGCCAAAAGACCGATCATTGGCAAAAGGTAAAGAATTACTTGGATGTCATTGCGGTTGTTGGCGGCTTTACGTTGCGTGGCGGGGTCGTAAATGCTGTACTGCTTGGCTTGTATAATCAAAAGGGAGAGCTCTATTACATTGGCCATACGGGAACGGGAAAACTGTCAAATCAGGAATGGCGGCAACTGACAGATATTCTGAAGAAAAAGGAAATGGATGACCGTCCTTTTATAAATAAGCCGGAGCGGAATGACACCGCCCATTGGGTCCGCCCGGCCTTAACGGTTAAAATCCAATATGCTGAATGGCGTCCTGGGCATTCATTAAGGCAACCGAGTATTCAAAGTTTTGTGGACGTGCCCCCAAAAGACTGTAAAATGCCGGAAGATGGTGAAACATAAGGGGACAGATGCCGCCGCATAAATATCGGATTCCCCTAAGAGCTTGCTTTTTTAGTCTTTTTGGTCTTAGGACTGGTCTTTTTAGCTGCAGGTTTTTTAGCAGCTTCTTTTTTCGTTGGCGGCTTTGTTTCATCTATGCTTGCCTGCAGAGCAGATAAAAGGTCGACGACATTTTCCTGTTTTGGCGCCTTCTTGGGCTTTTTGACCTGATCTCCAGCGATTTTAGCTTGGATAAGATCATGCAATTGCCGGCGATACTCATTTTCATATTGTTCAGGTTCAAAAGGTGTTGTTAATTGATCGACCAGCTGGATGGCAGTCTGCAGCTCCTTCTCATTAACATCGCCGATCTTGTCAATGCCAGGGACATTCCCGGCATTTCTAACTTCATCAGGATAATATATGGTTTCAAGCAATAATCCTTTATCGTAGACCCTCACAACGGCTAGATGTTGTTTGGAATGAAGTGTCAATTTAGCTAACCCGATTTTTTTCGTATCCTGCAGTGCTTGCTTAAGGAGTGAGTAGGCTTTTTCACCATTATCGTTCGGCCCGACAAAATAGGATTTATTAAAATAAATCGGGTCAATATCTTCTAAATTGACAAAATCTAAAATTTCAACGGAACGGGTCGCCTGTCCCTTAATCTCTTCAATTTCTTCCTTGTTGATAGGCACAAATTGCCCTGGTTCATATTCATAACCCTTAATTATCTCTTCATTAGGCACTTCCTTTTCGCATGTGGGGCACGTTCTTGAATAACGGATCGGTGTCCCGCATTCTTCGTGGAGAAATCTGAGTTTGATATCTTTTTCCTCTGTTGCTGCATAAAGCTTAATTGGAATATGGACCAGTCCAAAGCTGATCGAACCTTTCCACATCGTATGCATATTGTTGTGCTCCTTTCGAAGGACATGGACGTCCAAGTGTCGACGATGCCGCAGGAAGCGGCGTTTAGTCGGCAAATTGCGCGGCTAACAAGTCGCTTACGCTTTTCTCTGTCTAGCTCCAGCGCCTAGCCTCTCGATCACTTCGGCCCCGCTGCGGCGGCGACAGCCTCCTCGCAGGTCCTCCAGTGATTTTCGTGGCTGACCAAGTCGCTTACGCTTTTCTTTATAGCTTAACCTAATAAAATTGCTGTATAATGGCACCTTTTTCCTATGGATACTAAAAAAATGAAATTGGACATGTTAAAATAGGGACAGGATAAAGAGAGAGGACTAAGATTATGGATGGAGCGAACTTTAGCATTGAACATAAGGAGAGGATAATGGACCTGCTTGACCGACGTTCGGATCTTATCGTAGATCGTTGGCAGAAAGCGATTAAGCTGAATGAGTCTGATCCATTTTATGAGGATATTATCAGCAATGTTAAAAACAGTATACGCTTAATGAAAATCTTTTTTCGCAAGCCAAATAAAGAGCTTGTCAGCGCACTAACGGAAAAAATTGCAATAGAGAGAATCGAGGCAAAGGCTGATCTAGGCCATTTTATTAGAAACATCAATGCAGGCAGAAAAATTATCCTAGACCTCATAGTTGACGAAAACTTTGATCAAAAGACCGCTTATATAGGCATTGTCAGTATAAATCGTTTTATCGATTCATACATATACTATGCGATAACCCATTTTACCAAGATGAAGGATCAGATTATTCGCGAGAAAACGGAGTTCATACAGGATATGCATAGTGACCGTCTGTCAATTCTTGGTCAAATATCTGCGAGTTTTGCCCATGAATTCCGCAACCCATTAACGGCGATAAAAGGGTTTATTTCATTGCTAGCGAAGAACCCTGAACTAGATGCTCAATCAAAATATTATGTTTCAATTATCGATAAGGAAATGGATAGTCTTGAGGATAAGGTCAGCCAATTTCTTTATTTATCGAAAATGAAGGGATTAGGGGACGACATTGCAGTATTTGACTTAACGACGTTGGTTAAAGAGATGATCCACTTCATGTATCCAAGGTTTGTTGTAGAAGCAATTAAAGTTGAGAACAGCATTGAATCTGATATCAATGTCAGCGGTGTCGTGGAGCAAATCAAGCAAGTGATCCTGAACATTATGAACAATGCTGTTGAGGAATTGAGCGAAATTTGCGGTCATCGTGAGATTATTGTAAATGTCCATCGTATTGAGAATGCTGCACGGGTTACGATTATAAATAATGGCAGAAAAATCCCGTCACATATATTGGAAAATATCTTCCATCCCTTTATTAGTACCAAGGAATTAGGGACGGGACTAGGCTTAGCCGTCTGTAAAGATATTATTGAAGAGCACCATGGCGAGATTAGGGTTTTCTCAAGAGAAGATAAGACGGCCTTTGAATTTACTTTGCCGATAGCTGATGTTAAATAATCATATACCAAAAAAGCGTCTAATCATCAGATTGGATGCTTTTTATTTTGGGTAAGTTTGATGTGCATGAGGGGAAAAGAATAAATGAATACTTTTTCTGATAATAAAATATGAACCCCTCTTTATTTTTGAAATATTTCTTAAGGATTTAATGCTTTCCCGGTTCTGCGATGCCCTTTTTATCAAAAATGTCAACGTGAAACACATACAGAACAGCCATTAAAATAATTTTACCGCGGAATATTGAAGGCGCGTCTTCCTAGGGAAGATATAAAATGGCTGGGTATCAAAACAATGAGTTTGAGGAGATCGCAGAGGCTTTTTCACCGCTAATTAAGAAACTAATCATAACTTACCACATTCTAGACGAATACGATGAGATGTATCAAATTGGATTGATTGCCTTGTGGGAAGCTTTCCGTTCCTTTAGACCCGAAAAGGGCTGCTTTCCCGCTTATGCGAAGGCATATGTTAAGGGGCACATTTTGACAGCTTTAAAAAATCGGCGAAAATATGATTCAAGGTATGAGTATGGCACGTTGCTCTTGGAAGAGAGAAGCTTGTTAATCCAAACGACGGACCAATACTTTGAAGCGGATGACTTAAATGAATGGCTTGCCTGTCTTTCGGTACGGGAAAAGGAATGGGTTTTGATGGCGGTTATACAGGGAAAAACAACGCAGGAAATTGCTGTAGAATGCGATGTTTCACCACATACGGTTCGTTCCTGGAAAAAGACAGCAGTGAAAAAGCTGAAACAAAGAATGTCCATAGCTTAATGACTATTTATAATGCTTCATAGGATAGTCACACTTTGGTTCAAAAGATTGTTGTTAAACATCTGAGTAGAATGATATAGTATTTGAGGCCTTAATGTGAACGATTATACTTTGTTAGGTTTACATTTTATAGGGGAAACTTTGGATAGTGACAATGTAAGGAAGGAGGGTCCCTATGTATAATGAAGCCAAAATTACTACAATTGTCGTTATCGGCGCGCTGCTGAACGCCTTTGCCTTGAATTTCTTTTTAATCCCCGCAAAAGTATTAGCAAGCGGATTTACTGGCATTGCCCAATTTATAGCCACCATCTTGCAGCAAACACCATTTCATGTGAGTACAGGTATCCTGTTGTTTATTCTAAATGTTCCGGTTGCCTATCTTGGTTGGACCAGAGTCGGCAAACGTTTTACATTGTATAGTATCTTAAGCGTTGCGGTGACAACCGTTTTTTTGACGGTAATTCCGGTTCATTCATTGACGGATGATATCATGCTGAATGCAGTATTTGGAGGAGTTATAAGTGCAGTTGGTGTTGGATTAACATTGAAGTACGGGGCCTCTACAGGCGGGATGGATATTGTTGCTATGATTTTATCACGGTTGAAGGATCGGCCGATCGGTATATATTTTTTAACGTTAAATGGTTTAATAGTCCTTTCCGCGGGCTTCTTCTTTGGCTGGGAAGAGGCATTATACACACTGGTTACGATCTATGTCACATCGCGGGTGATTGACACGATTCACACGAGACACGAAAAGCTTACTGCAATGATCGTGACGAGTAAAGGGCGCGATATTCAAAAGGCGATTCATGAAAAAATGGTAAGAGGCATCACCAGAGTGCCTGCCAAAGGTGCTTTTACCGAACAAGATAAAGAGATGCTGATTATCGTTGTGACACGGTATGAATTATATACTTTGGAGCAGGTTATAAAAATTGTTGATCCCCATGCTTTTACAAATATCGTGGAAACAGCAGGTATTTTTGGTTTCTTCCGAAAGGAAGATTAATACAAAATAACAGCCATTTCGGATTTTATGAGAAATGGCTGTTTGCATATTAATTACTTGTAATCATTAAAAACTTCTTTAATTTGGGGAAGAAGCACGTCCCAGTCGGCGTCAAAAGTTTTATTAACAGTAATAAAATCCTCATATCCAAAAATGTTGTCTACACCCTCAAGGCTTAAAAGCTTTGAAGCCAGAGGATGGCCAATATTGTCACCCTTTTTTGCTGATAGGCGGCCATCAAACATTTTGTTTGCCGCAGTAAATTTAATGGCATTCGGATTAGGGGTTGTATCCACTCTAACATCAATGCTCATTCTATCTCTCCTTTATCTTGACCTTGTCATCGTCAATTGTATACCAAAAATAAAAGAAGTGCTACGATTAATAGGATTTTGGCTTAGCTTTTTTAGAAACTGAAGCCGTATCTTTTGGAGACAATTTCATAGAAACCAAGTGAATTATACATATGTTTTGTTACAGAATTATTCACGCCGGTTTCAAGCTCGATTGCCTTGATTCCTTCTGTCTCTGCCATATGAATAATGTGCAAAAGCATTTTTTTACCGATTCCTTTATTACGATAGCCATTGTGGACATAAAGTTCGTTAAGCCAAAGATAGCTGCCGCCGACACGCAGGCTAATGCCAATGTTTAGGTAGGCAATACCGAGAATCTCTTCATTCTCCTCAGCTATAACCAATCTTGATCCTGTTGTTCTTAATGTCATATTTATGGCTTCTAAAGTTCTTGCAAGTGATTCCTCATCATCGGAGACGGAAATCTGCTGCATGAATAACTCGGCAATCTTTTGTTTTAAATGATCAGATGCATCCTCTTTAACCTGATAAACATTCATCTCGGGGGGTCACTCCTATTAATTCGGTCATCACAAATCGTGTATGTATTAATATTACTAGAAAGAACGCTCGTTGAAAATAGCTAGGGTCTGACCTCGGGGTCAGACCCTCAAATCACACGCCGCCACGGCTTGCCTTTTTCTGTTCTCTTGCCTTGCGCTCACTCTGCTTTTTGCCATCCAGCGGTTTGCGTTCTTTTTCAGTATGTTGTTTAGGCATCTAACCATCTCCTTTACGCTTAATGTACACAAAAGAGAAGTATTTTTATTCAAATATCAGACCAGAGCTAATTCATTTTCGAGGTATTGGGCAATGCCATCCTCTTCATTTGTAGCGGTCACTTTATCGGCTGCCTTTTTGATATCATCCATAGCATTACCCATGGCAATGCCTTGTCCGGCATATTGCAGCATATCAATGTCATTATCTTCATCACCAAAAGCAATGATGTGTTCCGCAGGAATGTCCAAATCCGCTGCAACACGCCGGAGCCCAACAGCTTTATTAATACCCGGACGAATGACCTCGATAATATTCCAAGGCTCACCCCATGACCTTTGTTGGACAGCATCGGCATGGTGTTTTTCAAGATCTTTAATTAGGCTCACAACATGCTGTTTATGAGGCTGAATAAGGACGCATGTTGGGTTGTCCTGCAAGGTGTTATTGACATCGCCAGTAATGACTTTTGGATCACCGGCGTTAAAAGCCTCCAGTGTTTCCGGCTCGGGATTTCTTATGTACACATCATCCTTTACCTCAACCATAATGTTTGCTAAGTCGTAGTTTTCGCAAGTCTTAATTAAGGCTCTTGCTGTATCCAATTCAAGCGGTGTATGATAGACGCCCCAGTCTGGATTTCTTGGGTGATGAACATAGGCGCCATTGAAATTGACAATCGGTGTTTTTAGCCCAAGTTCATGATAATAGGATTTGCTCGCTCTGTATGGACGGCCGGTTGAGATCACCACATGGTGCCCTTTTTCCATTGCTTTCATTAAAGCTGATTTAGTTCGCTTAAGAATCGTTTTATTATCTGTTAAGAGTGTTCCGTCTAGATCAACTGCGATTAAATGTCTTTTCATATGGGATCCTTCCTTTCAGCATCTAGGGAATCATTGGTAGTTTAATGTATGCCCATTTTACCATACAAGAATAACAGAACGTTATGATTTATATTTTCGCTTAACAATTATATGATAAGGGAAGGGTGATAAGCTAAAGTTGAGCTGAAGTTAAGGTTTTGTATAAAAGGATGATAAACAATGATATTAGTGGATCGTAAAACATTTGCCGGAGTTCCAATGCTATGGATCGAAGGGCAAGGGAAAAATGGAAAACCTCTGCCATTAGTTATTTTCTGGCACGGCTGGACAAGTGCGAAGGAGCATAATCTCCATTATGCTTACCTTTTAGCTGAAGAAGGCTATCGGGTAATGCTTCCGGATGCATGCGGGCATGGCGAGCGTGCAGATGAACTTGATGAAAAGAAAAGGCAGGTCGGATTCTGGGAAGTCGTGATCAAATCGATTGAAGAAACAAGGCTAATCAAAGAAAAGACCGATGAAAGGGGACTGATCAAAGACCGCCGTATTGGACTTGCCGGGACATCTATGGGCGGTGTCATTACTTTGGGTTCACTTTCTGCCTTTAAATGGATAAAAACAGGCGTTTCTTTGATGGGCAACCCCTATTTTAAAAAATTCGCCGAGGGCCAATTAGGTTATTTTAAAAAACAAGGATTTGATCTCCCGTATTCTGTGGAAGAGTTGAGTGAAATGATGTCGGCATTAGATGATTATGATCTTGGTGCCCACCCTGACAGGCTTGGCCGGCGCCCGCTCATGTTCTGGCATGGGCAAAAAGATCCGGTCGTCCCCTATGCAAGCGCACGGGAATTTTATGAAAAGGTAAAACCGGATTATACTCGCGATGATGATGGTGATGATTTGCTCTTTATAAGCGATGAAAATGCAGGTCATAAGGTATCAAGGCAGGGTCTCTTAGCAATGGTTGATTGGACACATCGTTATCTTTGACAGTTAAATATCCACTAAGCCTTAATCCACTTAACAGGGGTTAAGGTTTTTTTATACTTTTTTAAAATCACCTCACCATTTTAGGTACCTTTTGTCTATTTATAATGCAAAAGGAAGGAGGTGATTCGATTGGCAAGCGGAACAGTTGTTAATTCAGCCTTGATTCTCACACTTGATGCGGGTGTTAACGAAGACGGGAAGCCGGTATACAAACGTAAGAGCTTCCGTAACATCAAAACGCTGGCAACATATGATCAGTTATTTAATGTTGCTAATGCTTTAGCACCGCTCCAGCAGTACCCACTTGAATCGGTGGAACGAGATAACTCAATCATGATCTCTGCCGAGTAATGACATGGAAAAATAAGCAGAAGGGAGGAACTATTAGATGAAAACAATTGAATTAATCTTTGAAAATGAGGAAGGCGGCACAGTCCGCATATCTCTCGATCATCCAGTCGAGCCTTATGATCCCGCAACAGTTAAAGCTGCAATTGACGCAGTCTTAGCGGAGGATGTCTACACATCTGCTGGAGGCGGACTTGTTAAAAGCAAGGGCGCAAGGATCATTGAACGCAATGTCACCGAGCTGACGTTGTAAAAAAAGAGGGGTCTGACCCCTCGGGGTCAGACCCCTTAAAAAAAGGAGGATAACGATGGGTGAATGGTTAGCGATGGTAAAAGATGTTGGCTTTCCAATCGTTGTTACGCTTTATCTTCTTCATCGAATCGAAGGTAAACTTGATGAAGTCAATCAATCCATTCAAAAGCTCGCCTTTCCGCTGTCACGCCAGGATCATCCGCCTTCTTTGGACACAATGGCGCAGGCAGGAAATGAGCGCCGTTAGTACGCAATGCCCCTTTGGCGACAATAAATATGGCCGAATAATGGTAAAAGACACGTGTTTATACTATACTTGTGTCAAAGACTATTAGAAAGGGGATGATTTTCGTGTCCCAAAGTGAAATGAATGATCAATTGATGGAAGCGCTAGAAGAAGTTATCGATCCTGAATTAGGGATAGACATTGTAAATTTAGGTCTCGTCTACGGCGTCGAAATGGATGATAAAGGTGATGTTCTTGTCACCATGACGCTGACGGCAATGGGGTGCCCATTGGCAGCGACGATCCAGCATGAAGTTAAGAGAGCGTTGTCCGTTATTGATGAAGTGAATGATGTTGAGGTTAACATTGTCTGGAGCCCGCCATGGTCCAAAGATCGTATGTCACGCTATGCAAAAATCGCTCTAGGCATTTCTTGATTTATAATCAGGCATCCCTTAACAGGGGTGCTTTTTCCTTGGTTAATCAGAAAGTATAACTTTCTGACGCACATAAGTGCAACTACGCCTCTGTCTTCACCAAAGGTTTGCCAATCGGCAAGTTTTCTTTATAACTAATGAATGATATATTATGGGGTAATAGGGGGAGAAGGAATGGTAGAAAGACGCAAGTCCATCCCTGTTGAAGAAGCGGTGCAGCGGGTCCTAACTAATGCAAAGGCTTTGGAAGGGGAAGAGATTCGTATAGAAGAAAGTGATGGGAGGTATCTTGCAGAGGATATTGTAGCAGACCATGATGTTCCGCCATTCAATCGTTCGCCATACGACGGTTTTGCCATCGTAGCAGGGGATACAGCAGCAGCTTCGCGGGACAACCCGGCATTGTTTGAAGTTATCGAAACGATTGGAGCGGGTGATGTCGCCGAAAAAGAAGTGACCAATGGCAGCGCAATTCGGATTATGACGGGTGCCGCATTGCCAAAGGGGGCCGATGCGGTGGTTATGCTTGAATTGACATCAGAGATTGATGGCAGCGAAGGCAGGCAGATTGCAATCAAGCGCCCATTCAAAAGCGGTGATAATATCTCATGGCAGGGTGAAGATACAGCGTCGGGATCAATCCTATTGAAAAAGGGCCGCAAAATAACACCGGGTGTGAAAGCCGTCCTCGCAACATTCGGTTATGCCCATGTTAAAGTTTATAAAAGACCTGTGGTCGGCGTAATCGCAACCGGCTCGGAGCTGCTTGAAGTCCACGAGCCATTAGAACCTGGTAAAATAAGAAACAGCAATGCCCACATGATTCTCGCCCAAATCAGGCAAACCGGTGCGATCCCCGTGTATCTTGATCAGCTAAAGGATGATTTTGATCAGAGTTTTGAAAGGGTATCCCTAGCACTGGATGCCATCGACGTTTTAATCACTACAGGAGGGGTATCGGTTGGGGATTTTGACTATTTGCCAGCCATCTATGAAAAGCTTGGTGCCGAGGTGCTATTTAATAAAGTCGGCATGAGACCCGGCAGCGTAACGACTGTGGCCAAGCTTAAAGATCAGCAAAAATGGCTGTTCGGTTTGTCTGGGAATCCATCAGCGTGCTTTGTCGGCTTCGAACTGTTTGCAGGTCCTTATTTGAAGACCATGCAAGGTGTGACAAACCGTTTTCTCCAATCGGAAGAGGCTGTTTTATCGGTTGATTTTCCTAAGTCTAATCCTTTTACAAGGTTTGTCCGCTGTCGTGTCAAACGAGAGGGCGGCCATTTGTATGCCGCACCGGTCGGCCTTGATAAATCAAATGTTGTGACATCGCTTGCCGATAGCAATGCACTGATGATCCTTCCGGGAGGTACAAGGGGCTATAAGTCTGGTGAAAGCATCAAGGTATTACTGTTGCAAGGGGAAGGCAGTGACAAATTTTGTCTTTAAAAGTATGGCAGTTCGCCGGCTATCATAACAGCGGGAAAACGACATTCATCACAAATTTGGTTAAGCGCTTAAAAGAAGTTGGTCTGAAAGCAGCTGTTATTAAGCATCATGGCCATCATGGAACACATCTCGCTGATCCAAATACAGATACAGGAAAGCATTGGTTTGCTGGTGCGGACGCAGTCACGTATGTTGATGGGGCAACGCTGTCGCATTTATCAAAAACACCTTTTCAGTTGGCAGAGCTTATCCAGTTTTATGAGAATCACGGCAATGTTGATGTATTGCTTGTAGAAGGCTTCAAACATGCGGCCTTTAATAAAGTCCTCTTTCATCGTTCAGCAGACGACGACAACCTTATCACGACATTAAAAGGGATTCAAATGATCATCACTATGGATGACCCCAAGCGGATCGGAAATAAGGCAGGGGTACAGGTCTATTCAAATGGTGCCATTGATCAAGCGATCGAAGACCTCATGACAAGGATAGGTGTTTGAGGTTATTAAGCTTCAATATATAGTCGGATTGATTCCTTCCGTCAGCGGAGGTTAAAGACAAACCATGTGGTTTCATGTTTCCTTTTTTGTGTGCATACGCTATTATAAGAGTTCTGTGTGGCTGTAAATAGCCAAAAAATGAATGTTAACAAAAGAGGGGATAATATGGAAACCGTCATGGTCTATGGCGGCCTGACGCCTTTGGGGCTGAAGCTTTGTGAACAATTGCTTGAAACTGAAAAGCAGGTTGTTTCGCTAAGTTCAGCCAAAAACCAATCCGAACGGTCAATCGAGGAGGATAATGAATTATTCCTTGGGCGGCACGCATTATTTCAGCATAAAGGCGACCTTGATGCTATAAGTGATATCAGTACAGGTATCGATCATTTGTATTTTCTCGATTTATTAAAGGATCATGAGGATTGCATAAAATCAGCTGAGGACGACATGCGGAAAATAACCGAAAGTATTTTCCAAAAAACAGATTGCCTTAAAAGTATGACTTTGTTTTCCCATATCGATATTTATGGGCAATGCACGGGTGTTATAACAGAGAAAACACCCGTTAAGCCAAATACAGTAAGAGGCCATACTGCAAATGATATTGAGCAGCATTTTATTAATTTGTTGATTGAAAATCGATCAAAACAAAAAATTAAACAAGCGGTCATTCTAAGGATGGCGGAAATACGGCAGTTGCGAAGTGAAGATATTGCCGAAGCAGCCAAAGACACAATCGATGTCACGGATGCAATTGAGGCATTATTAAAGGCCCCTTTTGTTCCAGGAGGCAATGGCTTGCAGCTTATACAAATAACAAGCGGCAAGGACCATAAGCTTAAAGAAGGCGGGTTAAATCAAATTTTCCCGTATGATAAAGCCGCACGTCTGCTGAACTACTCACCCGCTTCTGATTAGAGAGTCATTCCTTGGAAGAGTCAGGGGCCGGCTGTCTTTTTTTATTCATAAAAAACTTTATGATTAAACCAAAGATTAAACCAGGAATTAAGAAAACCATCGGTAAAAAGACCGGTCCAAAAAGGATGCCAAACAACCTTATTTCAGAAGAAAAGATGAGGCCAAGCGTCACAAAGTACGCTGAGAAAACAAATGGCAAAAACGCTCCGTCATCTTTTTCCCCTTTGGCATTTCTATACGCATCCCACATT
This sequence comes from Scopulibacillus darangshiensis, assembly GCF_004341035.1. Classification (GTDB taxonomy): domain Bacteria; phylum Bacillota; class Bacilli; order Bacillales; family Sporolactobacillaceae; genus Scopulibacillus; species Scopulibacillus darangshiensis. The sequence continues at coordinate 46,579 of NZ_SLXK01000008.1, read as the reverse complement.
GAAAAAAAATAAACACATGGGTAAAACATCAGCCACTGGATATTCACCGCTTCAATCGCAGCATGAATATGGCCGTTAAAGCTAAGAACGATAATATCATTAAAATGAGCCTGGACATTGATAACAATCTCCAATATAACTAATAAAACACCTTTAATATATTGGCGGTCAATTAACTGTCCAAAACCGGGGAAGGCGATGCTCCATAACAATGCTTCCGATTTTCCCATGGGCAGCTTCCTTTTCTATGTATTCGAGCATAACGCTCTCAAGTATGAACAAAGTCAAATCTGTACACTATGATAGCTTGAACGACTGGTGCAATTTTTATGAAAAAAATAAAAAAAACATGTCCGTTGGGCGGACATGCTTAAGAGCTACTTTTTAAATAAATTTAGCAGCGGTGATATTTGCTTGAGCATAGGCCCTGTTTTATCAATCACTTTAAAAAGCTGGTCGGCACCATTCATTATTTTATCGAGATCGAATTGATTATTTTTATTTGATGATTGTTTTTCTTGATTATCAGGTTGCTGCGATTGCGGCTGCGGGGACGGCGGTGCCATCGATGGGCCAAACATCAATTGAGTGAACGGATCAAGACGCTCATTTTGTTCATTAGACTGCGATGAAGCCAATATGACCCCTCCTTGATGAATTGTCTTGTATTATAGAATATGAGGGATACTATGTGTTGGTGTTTTACTAACCCGGCAAAGACCCCAAGAAGAGCTAAAATGGACGGTTATTTAGTTAATAAAGTATAAACTTTCTTACGCACATAAGGGCACTGGCTAAAGACGTAACATCCTGTTACAACGCCAGTACTAGCACGTCCTGTGCGTCGCAACTACGCCACTGTCTTCGCCAAAGGCTCGCCAATCAGCAAGTTTTCTTTATAGACAAATGACCTTTTTCATATTAAAATTAGTACCAAGTCATAACATTAACTAACAAAACCGGAAGGAGCTTGATGAATGGGCGCTGGAGTATTGGGAATAGGCAAATTTGTCCCTGATCGTGTCTTAACAAACTTTGATTTAGAGAAAATGATGGATACATCCGATGAATGGATTAGAACGAGAACGGGTATTGAGGAGAGAAGAATTGCCGATGATGATATAGATACTTCGGATATGGCATACGAAGCTGCTAAGCGAGCACTTGATGATGCTGGACTGACAGCCGAGGATCTTGATATGATAATGGTAGCAACAGTCACGCCTGATCAGCCGTTTCCTTCCGTTGCCTGTATGATACAAGAACGGCTTGGTGCAAGAAACATTGCTGCGATGGATGTTAGTGCTGCATGTGCCGGTTTTATGTACGGCATGATTACCGCCAAGCAATTTATCGACAGTCAATCCCATAAAAATATTCTAGTGGTTGGAGTTGAGAAACTGTCAAAAATCACGAATTGGGAAGATCGCAGTACAGCTGTCCTGTTTGGAGATGGGGCTGCGGCAGTCGTTATGGGACCTGTATCGGAAGGCAAGGGTGTCCTATCATTCGAGTTAGGTTCTGATGGTAGCGGCGGCAAGCATCTCTACCAAGATGGTCCATTACTTGTCATGAACGGCCGCGAAGTCTATAAGTTTGCCGTTAGACAAATGGGGGAATCAGCGGTTAATGTTGTTGAGAAGGCGGGTCTGTCAAAAGAGGATATTGATTATCTTATTCCACATCAGGCGAATATCCGCATCATGGAGGCATCCAGGCAACGCTTGGAGATGCCAGAGGAAAAATTAATTAAAACGATTCACAAATATGGAAATACATCCTCATCATCTATTCCTTTAGCATTGGCAGATTCAGTAGAAAATGGCACAATAGAAGATGGAGATATCCTGGTTTTAGTCGGCTTCGGCGGCGGATTGACTTGGGGTGCCGTAGCCCTGCGCTGGGGAAAATAGTCAAAGGAGAGTTGGAAGAAGATGAAAAGACGAGTCGTCGTAACAGGATTAGGAGCGGTTACGCCCCTCGGAAATGACGTGGCGGCAACCTGGGAGAATGCGGTTGCCGGAAAATCCGGAATTGGTAACGTAACACGGGTGAATCCCGAGGATTTCCCTGCCAAGGTGGCCGGTGAGGTCAAAGACTTTAATGCATTAGATTTTATAGACAAAAAAGAAATGAAAAAGATGGACCGCTTTACACACTATGCGGTAGCAGCTGCAAAAATGGCGGTTGCGGATAGCGATCTAACCATTGATGAAACCAATGCTCACCGGATCGGGGTTTGGATTGGCTCTGGGATCGGCGGTATGGAAACGTATGAACAACAGACGAGAATTGCATTGGAAAGAGGATTCCGCCGTGTTAGCCCATTTTTTGTACCAATGATGATTCCCGATATGGCCTCTGGCCAGGTATCGATTCAACTTGGTGCCAAGGGAATTAATTCATGTACGGTAACAGCTTGTGCAACAGGTACAAACTCTATTGGTGATGCTTTTAAAGCGATTGCGCGCGGTGACAATGACATAATGATCACAGGCGGCGCTGAGGCCCCGCTGACCAATATGTCCTTTGCAGGATTTAGTTCCATGAAGGCTTTGTCTACAAATCCGGATCCTAAAACAGCGAGCCGTCCTTTTGATAAAAACCGTGACGGATTCGTCATGGGTGAAGGGTCCGGGCTGCTAATTCTTGAATCACTGGATTCAGCCCTCGAGCGTGGAGCCAGAATTTATGCTGAAATCGTTGGCTACGGGGCGACAGGTGATGCTCACCACGTTACTGCCGTCGAACCGGGGGGCAATGGTGCTGTCCGCTCAATGAATCAAGCTTTGAAGGATGCCGAATTGAAACCTGAAGATATTGGGTATATCAATGCACATGGGACAAGCACGCCGATGAATGATGTTAATGAAACAATGGCGGTCAGGACAGTATTCGGTGACTATGCCTATAAGGTACCAATGAGCTCGACCAAATCAATGACCGGCCATTTGCTTGGCGCGTCTGGCGGTGTTGAGTCGATCTTTGCTATTAAGTCCATAGTTGACGGGGTGGTTCCGCCGACCATCAACTATGAAACACCTGACGAAGAATGTGATTTAGATTATGTGACCAATGAATCCAGAAAGCAGCCCGTTGCGGTGGCAATGAGCAATTCATTAGGATTTGGCGGACATAACGCAACACTTATCTTCAAGAAATACGAGGAATAATATATTTTTAAAGGGGCCAGGCCCGGGATTTCTACCCGGGCCCGGCCCCTTTTTTGCATAATTCTCTTAAAATCATCATAGATAATAGTAGGACAGGCAAATGGTTGTCCTGAAAGAGTTTTATTTAGGGGCGGTGGTTATCATAGCGTTAAGATTATTTCTATTTATGATAGGATTTGGCTTCGCAGTTGCCGGCGGCATCACGATCATCGCCTACCTCAATATAATGACGACCGGCCATGGCTTCCTGCAGTATCTTTTATTTATGAAGGGAAGACCGGAAACATATTTGTTTTTCAGCGGCATTTCTATTATTTGGGTCAGTATATATTTCCCGTTTCGGAGATAATCCGACATCCATTTTATACGGTAAAAAATGTGCCATTACTGTTAAAAAACTTGAGTAGCTGGAATAAATCGTCTCCCCTCTGACCATACTGTTTTCTAAAGAAAAAAAAGAAGTGAGGGACGAAATCATGGAACTGATTGGAGATGTATGGGTCAATTGGTTTGAAGGTGAAGAAAATGGCTATAATGTCTGTGAATTTCATGAATGGCGAAAGCATGATTTTATCGAACTGCTTGATCAAGTCCCACTGCTTAAAGTAGAGGCCTCATTGTTTCGTTATATTGAAAATGATTTACGGGATTTGCCGCCACAGTTGCTTGAGGATGTGCGAAATCAAAGCTACATAAGGAAGAACAACCAGCGAGAAATGATCGAATATTGCTTTATAGCTACCGACGGAAACCGGCATCTGGTGGTGGATACATTAGGCTACACCATCCCGATTCGAAAAAGCAGATTAATTCCAAGACAGGAGCAGCTTATTTTAGATAAGGCAGAGAACTTGGAAATTCTGGGCTATGCCTTGCCAAAGGACGGGGATAAAAAGGAATATCATATCATGTCCCCCGACCCGGAATGGATGACGGGCTTAACACGAAAAGAAAGACAGTTAAAGCAGTTATTACTCATGGCACTTGATCAACTGCAAGGTGTAGGCAATCTTGAAGAAATGCGTTATTGGTACACCGAATGGTTTCCAAAACAGTACAGGGAAAGCAGGGTCCTGATGTTTGATGATGCCTGGGAAGCCCTGTTTAATGAAATCAAACAAGGGTGGTCCAGGAAGCACTATGACATGTGCGAACGGATTATAAAGGGTCAGCCCTATTTCGAGAAAATTTGGGAATTAGAACACGGAACCAAGGTTAACTAGAAGGAAAAAGCACAAGCGCCAATGCTTGTGCTTTTGTATTGGGTTTTGATAAACACAATATTATTGTGAAGATACAGACTATTAAATAGGAAGAAACTCGATTTAACGAGTTAAATCGACAAAGTAAACAAAATAAAGAAAACTTGCCGATTGGCGTTCCTTTGGCGAAGACAGAGGCGTAGTTGCGACGCACAGGACGTGCTAGTACTGGCGTTGTAACAGGATGTTACGTCTTTAGCCAGTGCACTTATGTGCGTCAGAAAGTTATACTTTCTGATTAACTAAAAAAACCGCCAATTTAGGCGGCTTTTAAAGACTTTTATTATCTTTTTCCCCGGCCGAGGCCCATGGCGCGCTCGGCCTTTTTTAATGTTGTTTGTGCGACGCGATTAGCCTTTTCAGCACCGGCATCCAATATGTCATCAAGTTTTTCAGATTCAAGCAAATCATAATAGGTGTTTTGAATAGGTTTCAATGTTTTTACTACTGATTCGGCAACAGCTTCTTTAAAATCGCCATAGCCTTTTCCGTCATATTCGGCAACGAGTTGATCTATCGATTTCCCGGAACAAAGGGAGAAGATGTCAAGCAAGTTTGACACACCTGGTTTTTCTGCCTTATCATAACGGATTGATTGATCAGAATCCGTTGTTGCGCTCTTAATCTTTTTAACAATTTGTTTTTCATCGTCAAGAACAAGAATCGTTGCTTTTTGATTTTCATCAGATTTGCTCATTTTTTTCGTCGGTTCAACGAGTGACATGATGCGCGCGCCGACCGGCGGGATATAGACATCAGGGACAGTGAAAATATCATTGTATTTTCGATTAAATCGTTCAGCAAGATTCCGAGTTAATTCCATATGCTGCTTCTGATCATCACCGACGGGAACCATATCCGTCCCATAAAGAAGGATGTCAGCTGCCATGAGCGGCGGGTAGGTTAGCAATCCAGCGGTGACGGCCTCTTTGCCTCTTGACTTGTCCTTAAATTGCGTCATTCTCTCAAGCTCACCGATATAACTGACACATTGCAGCATCCATGCCATTTGAGAGTGTGCCGGAACCTCCGATTGGATGAACAAAGTTGATTTTTCAGGATCAATGCCGCAAGCAAGGTATAATGCCGCCAGACTGCGAATATTTTGTTTAAGTTTCAGACGATCCTGAGGCACAGTGATAGCGTGTTGATCCACAATACAAAAGTAACAATCGTTCTCATCCTGCAGCGGCGCGAAATTTTTAAGTGCGCCAAGGTAATTGCCCAAAGTAGGTGTGTTCGTCGGCTGAATGCCGGAAAAAATAGTTGCCATATGTTTCACCATCCTATTTTATTTTGGCTAGAGGGGCGCCTCTTTTTTTTGCAACAAAAAAAGCCCACCCGTCTCCGAAAGGGACGAATGAACCGCGGTGCCACCCTAATAATTCCTAATTAGAATCACTTTATCCGGCTAAAATCTTGCCGGCATTCGTTATAACGTCCGAATGTGACGCCGAAGCCTACTTTTTTTCGGTTCGGTGCTCAAAAGCCCATTCCACAACTTTCCGCTGTCCGGTTTTCACCATTCCAGACTCTCTAGGAACTTCTAATTGTGTACTCTTCTTTATCATCGCATGAATAACATATTATCTAATTAATATATACAATTCATTCCATAAATGCAAGCCCTTAATACAAAGAATAGGATAAAACAAAAGAGACAATTAGGAAAATCACGCCGATGATCATACAAGACCATTGTGACGGCGATCGTTCTTTTTTAATATAATTCTCCTCTTCTTTTTTATTATCTTTTTTAAGATCGTCTTCAATTTCTTTAATATAACTTGCTTTCCTGGAAATCGAATTGAAAAATCTCTTGAAACCAAAGACAAAGCCGTTGAAAAAACCGCCTTGAATGACAAAAATGATGCAGCCAATCACTAGTAAGATTAGTCCTGTGTTAAAAAGTGAATTAATAAAACTTAACCTTGTTAATGCATCGTAAAAGAAAAACATAACAATAACCATTAGAATAATTCCGGCTATTGCTGTTTTAAGAAGTGAGTTTCGGAGTTTGTTGGTCATATATGATGTCCTCTCTATTCACCTTATGTCCTGTATTATAACATGAATGATCTACGACTTTACTCTTACGTTTAAATGAATCTTTTGTCGAAATAAGTAATATAGTAAGAAATAAGCGCATGTTTTATAGGTACAAAGACCTATTTTATGTTAAAGAATCGTAAATATAATAGGTATTTTCACAAACTTCCCAAAAAAATGTAATGAAATATTATGACGATACTTGTATAATACTCAGTAGAGATGGGCTAATTAGTCTAATAAATAAAATCAGAAAAATAAATCAAGTCCATCCGACAAAATTTTCATCAACATCATTTGAGGGAGGTCATTTTTATTATGAGAGGAAAAGCCAAATGGTCAGTCCTTATGGCCGTTGTATTAGTCATGAGCCTTGTCTTGTCAGCTTGCTCAAGCGGCAAAGGTTCAGATGGCGACAAGAAGTCAGGCAGCGGTGGGGATTACAAGCAGGTATTGAATCTTGCTGAAACTGAGGAAATCCCAACACTAGACACCGTTGTTGGCGATGACGAAGTATCATTCAATGTTTTTGCAACCGTTTTCGAAGGTCTCTATACGATGAACGGCAAGAACGAAATTGTACCGGCACTTGCCAAGGGCGATCCGGAAATTAAGAAGGCCGGCGACAATTTCACATACACTTTCAAGCTGCAAGAAGATGCCAAATGGAGTAATGGCGATCCTGTAACAGCGAATGACTTTGTCTATGCTTGGCGAGAAGTTGTTGCCAAGGATTCCAAAGCACCTTATTCTTACTTATTCCCAACATTGGGTATTTTAAATGCTGATAAAATTTTGGACAGCAAAAGCCCAATGTATGGCAAAACTGACAAACTAGGTGTCAAAGCCATTGATGATCATACATTGCAAATGACATTAACAAAAAAGGTTCCGTATTATAAGAGTCTTTTGCAATTCCCTACTTTCTTCCCGCAAGATAAGAAGTTTAGAGAAAAGCAAGGCAAAAACTACGGACTTGAAGTGGACAACGCGGTATATAATGGCCCATTCGTTCTTGAAAAATGGGAACACAATAAAGGATGGGTCTACAAGAAGAATCCTAACTACTGGGACAAAGAAAACGTTTCTTTAGACAAGATTAATGTAAAAGTTGTTAAAGAATTAACAACACGCATTAACCTTTATAATTCAGGTCAAGTTGACCGTACAGCTTTAACTGGTGACTGGGTAGACAAGTTCAAGAATAAGAAGGATTTTGATACCTTCCCTGGGACTTCCGTTTACTATCTCAAATATAATGAAAAGAACAAGTATCTGAAAAACGAAAACATTCGCAGAGCGATTGCGATGTCTTTTGATAAAAAGGCTTATGTGAATAAATTATTGAAAAACGGTTCAAAACCAGCCAACTTCCTTGTACCAAGCGATTTTACCAAAGGTCCAGATGGCAAGGATTACCGTGATGTCAATGGTGATTTAATAAAATATGATCCCAAAAAAGCAAAAGAATTCTGGGAAAAAGGCAAAAAAGAACTCGGTGTTGATAAAATTGACCTCGAGCTTCTAGCTTATGATGGCCCTGAAAGCAAAAACAGATCCGTCTTCATGAAAAACCAAATGGAGAAAAATCTCCCTGGATTATCAGTAAGTATCAAACAACAGCCATTTAAAGTTATGCTTGATCTTGAAGATAACTTGAAATATGACATGGTTACAGCAGGCTGGGGTCCAGACTATCAGGATCCAATGACATTCCTGGATATGTTTGTCACAGGAAATGGCAACAACCAAATGGCATATTCCAATAAAAAATATGATAAGAAAATTGCGTTTGCTAAATCCCACACTGGAGATTTACAAGCTCGTTGGAAAGCAATGCTTGATGCTGAGAAAATCCTTCTGAAGGATGACGCTGCTCTGGCACCGATGTATCAGCAAGGTTATGCATATCTGACAAAACCTTACGTGAAAGATTATGTCCGCCACCCGTTTGGCCCAGATTACACATATAAATACGTATCCGTCGACAAACACTAAAACAAGTTTTTCAGGAGAGTATGTGTCGTCCTGACATATACTCTCTTTTTTACACTTATGGTTTTTTTTCAGGACTTTTAATGAAAACTCGCATGTTTCCTAGTCTTGAAAAGTATACTAGTAAGAAAGTTGTAAATATTACTTGTCAGAAAGTAACTATTCTCTTAAACTTATAATTATGGGACTTATAACACATTTTTGAGAATTTAGGGAGGGTCGACTATGGTCAGGTATATAATAGGACGGATCGGTTATTTGATTGTAACCTTTTTCATAATTGCTGCATTAACCTTCATGTTGATGCAACTATTACCTGGTTCTCCGTTCAATTCAGAGAAATTGACCAATGAGCAGATTGAAATTCTGAAGGATCAGTATCATTTAAATGATCCGATTGCCAAACAGTTCATTAACTATATTGGAGGCATTTTTAAAGGTGATTTAGGTGTATCCTTTACCTATGATGGAAGACCTGTTACGAAGTTAATTTCAGAGAGAATAGGGCCATCCGCGGTATTAGGGATAGAATCTACCATTGTAGGAACAATATTGGGATTGCTCCTAGGAATTATAGCTGCACTTAGAAGAAATACCTATATCGACTATATCTCTATGATTGTTGCGGTTTTAGGGATCTCCATTCCATCCTTCGTATTTGCCGGTCTGCTGCAATATTTTGTAGGGGTAAAGTGGGCATTGTTGCCAGTAGCGTTTTGGGAAGGTCCTTTGTACCATGTCATGCCCGTTATATCACTGGCGGTTGGTGTCATGGCGACCATCGCCCGTTTCATGAGAACGGAAATGCTTGAAGTTTTAGGACAGGATTATATGACGACGGCCAAGGCAAAGGGATTGAGCAGTGTTACGGTCGTATTTAAGCATGCCATCCGTAACGCGCTTATTCCGGTTATTACGATTTTGGGACCGCTTGTTATTGGCCTTGTAACCGGAACACTGGTTATCGAGCATATTTTTGCCGTACCAGGTCTTGGGGATCAATTTGTCGATTCAATATCGAAGCGTGATTACCCGATGATCATGGGAACAACTCTTTTATACAGCGCGTTATTCTTGATCATCATCCTAGTTGTCGACTTGCTGTACGGGATCATTGATCCAAGAATCAGACTTGCATCAGGAGGTAAGGATTAATGAATATGCCTCAAGATCATATAACAGAAGATATGTTCAAGCCAGTCGCTCTCGGTTCCGAGCAAAATGAAAAAATTAGCAAGCCGACTATCGGCTTTTGGAAGGATGCCTGGCTTCGCCTCCGCAAAAACAAAGCGGCGATCGTTGGATTAGTATTCATCATATTAATTGTCCTTATGTCAATCATCGGTCCACATCTAAATAAGTACGGCTTTGATGACCAAAGCTTGGATCGTTCCAATCTCCCTCCGAAGGTTACAGGGCTGGGATGGCTTGGATTTGGCGGTGTTGATGCCATGTCAGGATCAGATGCCTATGAAATGAAAGGAATTAAAGATCATTTCTGGTTTGGTACGGATACCCTTGGAAGGGACTTATGGACAAGGGTTTGGCAAGGGACGCAAGTATCACTGATTATCGCTATCGTGGCGACTCTTGGTGATTTTATTATCGGTGTGGCGTATGGCGGAATTTCTGCCTTTTACGGAGGCAGAGTCGATACCGTTATGCAAAGATTTATGGAAATTTTAATAGGAATCCCAAATTTAATATTAATGATATTATTCATTCTTTGGTTAAACCCAGGAATGGAGTCAATTATATTAGCTCTAATGATTACGGGCTGGACAGGGATGGCCCGGATTATCAGGGGGCAGACACTTAAGCTGAAAGGCCAGGAATTTGTCCTTGCGGCAAGAACTTTAGGGAGTAAAGATTCAAGAATCATTTGGAAACACTTAATTCCTAACGTGCTTGGCCAAATTATCATTACAACAATGTTTACCATCCCGGGCGCCATTTTCTTCGAAGCATTTTTAAGCTTTATCGGTCTGGGGATTGCACCGCCAAATGCTTCATTAGGATCTTTGAACAATGACGGGTTCCAAAATATTCAGATTTACCCGTATATGGCCTTTTTCCCGGCATTAATTTTGAGTATATTAATGATTAGCTTTAACTTGCTGGCAGATGGTCTGCGCGATGCGTTTGATCCTAAGATGCGGAAATAAAAGGGGGGAGAATTTTGGATAAATTACTAGAGATAAAAGATTTGCATGTATCATTTGACACATACGGCGGTGAAGTTAAGGCTGTCAGAGGTGTTAACTTAGATGTCAAAAAGGGTGAGACACTGGCTATTGTCGGTGAATCCGGATCTGGTAAGTCTGTTACATCCAAAGCCGTTATGGGACTCATTCCTAACCCGCCCGGACGCATCAAGCAAGGGGAAATATTATTCAACGGCAAGGATTTGACGAAATTATCCGATCGAAAAATGCAGGGTGTCAGAGGGAAGGATATCTCAATGATTTTCCAAGACCCGATGACCTCTTTAAACCCGACTATGACAGTCGGCAAACAAATTATGGAAGGCCTCATAAAACACCAAAAGTTAAGCCGCTCGGAAGCAAGAGAACGGACGGTTAAACTCCTTGATCTTGTTGGTATTCCGAATCCCGATAAGCGTGTGAAGCAATACCCACACCAATTCTCAGGAGGCATGCGTCAGAGGGTCGTTATCGCCATCGCTTTGGCATGTAACCCGATGCTCTTGATCGCTGACGAACCAACAACCGCCTTGGATGTGACCATTCAGGCACAAATCTTGGATCTTATGAGGGATCTCCAAAAACAAATGAGCACGTCGATTATCCTAATTACACATGATCTCGGTGTTGTTGCTAACCTGGCACATAGAGTCGCGGTTATGTATGGAGGAAAAATTATAGAAACCGGAACAGTTGATGAAGTCTTTTACAAACCGAAACATCCTTATACATGGGGATTATTATCATCCATGCCGAAGCTTCACGGTAAAAGTGAAGAATTGCTGGCTATACCGGGTTCACCGCCAGACTTGTCGAATCCGCCAAAGGGCTGTCCATTTGCGCCCCGCTGTCCGCACGCCATGCAGGTTTGTATCGAACATATGCCTGACTACACAGAGCTTACAGATACGCAAAAATCTGCATGCTGGCTTTTGGATGAAAGAGCGCCAAAGGTTGAACCGCCAGAAACAATTGGTGTGGGGGGGAGTAAGTGATGATAGCAGCCCAAGGAAGAGAGAAACTGCTTGAAGTAAAGAATCTAAAAAAGTATTTTAATGTTGGTCATAAAGAAGTTTTAAAAGCAGTTGACGATGTCAGCTTTACGATTTACAAGGGTGAAACATTAGGACTCGTTGGTGAATCGGGCTGTGGCAAATCAACAACTGGCAGAACGATTATTGACTTATACGGTGCGACTGGCGGCCAAGTGCTTTATAGTGGTAAAGAAGTTCATGGAGTTAAAGAAAAGAGTAAGAAAAAAGAATTGACTCGAAAGATGCAAATGATATTCCAAGATCCCTATGCATCCCTTAATCCGAGAATGACAGTTAAAGATATTATTGCTGAAGGCATCGATATTCATGGTCTTGCAAAAAATTCAAAAGAACGCCAAGCGCGTGTCTTTGAATTATTGGAAACAGTTGGATTGAACCGTGACCATGCGAGCCGTTACCCGCATGAATTTAGCGGCGGTCAAAGACAAAGAATTGGTATAGCCAGAGCATTGGCAGTCGATCCCGATTTCATCATTGCAGACGAACCGATTTCTGCTTTGGACGTATCTATCCAAGCTCAAGTTGTTAATCTTCTGCAAAACTTGCAGAAAGAGCGCGGATTAACTTATTTATTTATCGCCCACGACTTATCAATGGTAAAACACATCAGTGATCGTGTGGGTGTCATGTATCTCGGTAACATGGTTGAACTTTCAGAAAGTGATGAACTGTATGATGAACCGCTTCATCCGTACACTCAAGCATTGCTGTCAGCTATTCCTGTACCGGATCCTAATGTCGAACGCAGTCGTGAACGCATTATTCTTGAAGGGGATGTGCCAAGTCCGATTGACCCGCCGAGCGGCTGTCGCTTTAGAACACGCTGCCCAATGGCGATGGATGTCTGCGCCCAGGTGACGCCAAAGTGGCAAGAGGCAAAAGAAGGCCACTGGGTTGCTTGCCACCTTCATGATGATGAGTACAAACACGGTTAAAATAAATAAAGCCAAACACCAAAGCTTCCGGTTAATCCCGGAAGCTTTTTTTAAGCCTAATTATTTATGACATTTGTCTTAGATTTATATGTGGTTATTTCGGCAAATTTCTTCTGCTCATTAACGAAAGACGGTCTTTTTCGACAAATTAAATAGCATGAATGATATAGTTATAAAGTCCTATTTTTCACACGGAAAAGCCTTCCAATGCTACATTTTCTAATTTTTAAAAAAATAAGTAATGAAATATTCACAAAATACTTGTAAAATAAATTTTAGAGATGGGCTTTGCCAAAGTTAGAAACATAAATAAAGCTCATCTGACACATATCATAAAGGGAGGTCATTTTTTAATGAGAGGAAAAGCGAAATGGTCAGTACTGCTGGCTGTTGTGCTTGTCATGAGTTTGTTCTTATCTGCCTGCTCAAGCTCTAGCAGCGGTGATAAGAAGAAAAGTGATGGCAAGTCGGGCGGCAGTGATGGAGATTATAAGCAGGTGTTAAATCTTGCCGAAAGTGAAGAAATTCCAACGTTGGATACAAAGGTTGGCGACGATGAGGTTTCTTTCAACGTTTTCCAAGCCATTTATGAAGGCCTTTATACAATGAATTCAAAGAATGAGATCGTCCCGGCACTTGCAACAGGTGATCCAGAAATCAAGAAGGATGGCGACAACTTTAACTATACCTTTAAGCTTCGAGAAAATGCCAAGTGGAGTAATGGTGACCCTGTCACTGCAAATGATTTTGTCTATGCTTGGCACAGTGTTGTCGCAAAGGATTCCAAAGCACCTTATTCTTACTTATTCCCGACTCTGGGTATTCTAAACGCTGATAAAATACTTAATCCTGACGATCCAATGTACGGCAAAGTCGATAAGTTGGGAGTCAAAGCTGTTGATGATCACACCCTGCAAGTGACATTAACGAAAGAAGTGCCATACTATAAGAGCTTATTGCAATTCCCGACATTCTTCCCGCAAAACCAGAAGTTCAGGGAAGCAGAAGGCAAGAAATACGGCCTTGAAGTTGATAACGCCATTTATAACGGTCCATTCGTTCTCGATAAATGGGAACATAACAAAGGCTGGGTATTCAAGAAGAATCCTAACTATTGGGATAAAGACAATGTTTCTTTAGATCAAGTCAATATTAAAGTTGTTAAGGAATTAACAACAACCATTAACCTTTATAACTCAGGCCAGGTTGACCGTGTTGGTTTAACTGGAGAGTGGGTTGATAAGTACAAAGATAGAAAAGACTTCAAAACATACCCTGGTACATCAGTATACTATCTCAAGTTCAATCAGAAAAATAAATATTTGAAAAACGTGAACATTCGCAGAGCGATTGCGATGTCATTTGACAAGGATGCCTACGTTACTAAGCTATTAAAAAATGGTTCGAAGGCTGCAGACTTCTTAGTACCTGGCGGATTTACAAAAGGTCCTGACGGCAAAGACTTCCGCGATGCCAATGGCGATTTGATCAGCTATGATCCTGCCAAAGCAAAAGAGTATTGGAAAAAAGGTAAAAAAGAACTCGGCGTTGATAAAATTGACCTTGAATTCCTTGCGTATGATGGTCCTGACTACAAGAACAGAGCTGTTTTCATGAAAAACCAAATGGAAAAGAATCTTCCTGGATTAAAGGTAACTATCAAGCAGCAGCCATTTAAAGTCATGCTTGATCTTGAAGATAACTTGAAATATGACTTTGTTTCTGCTGGCTGGGGCCCTGACTATCAAGATCCAATGACCTTCCTTGATATGTTCGTCACAGGCAACGGCAACAACCAAATGGCTTATTCTGACAAAAAGTATGATGAGAAAATCAAATTTGCCAAAGAACATTCTAATGATCTAAAAGCACGCTGGCAAGCGATGCTGGATGCAGAAAAGATTCTTTTGAAAGATGATGCTGCACTTGCACCTATGTATCAATCGGGCTCAGCTAAGCTGACACAACCATATGTTAAGGATCTCGTTGTTCATCCGTTCGGTCCTGACTATACATTTAAGTACGTTTCGGTTGATAAGCACTAAGAATTATAAGAAGGAGTACACGGCATCATAGCCGGTGTGCTCCTTTTATTTTTTGGATGGGCGAAAAGTCCTCTTTTGTTTGACGCAAAAACCAACCTTATGCATTTTTTGGATTTGTCTAAAAAAATAGGGCTAAGGTCCAAGGTATAAGCTTGTATAATGACAAGTGGAGACGGAATTTTTAGTATAGTCTGATATAGGGTTTCGCTCTGCTAATTAATTAACAAACATGGGGAGGTTAGTTTCTGTATGAGAAAAAAAGCAAAATGGTCATTTTTGCTTGCTGTTGTTCTGATCATGAGTCTGTTTTTATCAGCATGTTCAAGCAGTTCAAGCGGAGAAAGGTCAGGGAGCAGCAAGGATGGGGATTACAAACAGGTGCTTAATGTCGCTTCAAGTGAAGAGATCCCTTCACTGGATACAACTGAAGGTGATGACCAAGTATCATTTAATGTCTTTGCTTCAGTGTTTGAAGGGCTTTATACGATGAATGCCAAGGATGAACTCGTTCCTGCCTTAGCGAAGGGTGATCCAAAAGTAGAGGAAAAGGACGGCCACTCGGTCTATACTTTCAAACTGCGGGAGGACGCCAAGTGGAGCAATGGAACGCCGGTGACTGCCAATGACTTTGTCTATGCATGGCGCAAGGTAATCTCAAAAGACTCTAAAGCGACCTATAAGAGCTTATTTGCAACGTTAGGTATGTTGAACGCTGATAAAATTTTAGACCCTGATAGTCCAATGTACGGCAAGGTGGATAAATTAGGTGTTAAAGCGGTTGATGATCATACTCTGCAAATGACATTAACAAAAGAAGTGCCTTATTTTAAAAGTCTTATGGCTTTTCCGACATTCTTCCCGCAAAATAAAGAATATAGGGAAAAGCAAGGAAAGAAATATGGACTTGAGGCAGATACAACGATTTATAACGGACCGTTCATCCTTGAAAAATGGGAACATAATAAAGGATGGGTCTATAAAAAAAATCCAAACTATTGGGACAAAGAAAACGTTTCCCTAGATCAAATCAATGTTAAGGTAGTAAAAGAATTGACGACCCGGATTAACCTGTATAACTCCGGTAAGATTGACCGCGTGGCACTGGAAGGGGATTGGGTCGAAAAGTACAAAAACAAGAAGGATTTCAAAACATATCTTGGTACATCGGTCTACTATATTAAGTTTAACGAGAAAAATAAGTATTTAAAGAACGAAAATATCCGCAGAGCATTATCTATGTCCTTTAACAAGAAAGCCTTTGTTAATAAACTAATGAAGGATGGGTCAGTCCCGGCTGATTACCTTGTACCGAAAAATTTCACAAAAGGACCTGCCGGTAAAGATTTCCGGGCAGCGAATGGGGATCTGTTAGGCTATAATCCAAAAGAAGCGAAGAAATACTGGGAAAAGGGCTTAAAGGAATTAGGCGTCGATAAAGTTAATCTTGAATTCCTTTCCTATGACGGCCCAGAGAATAAAAACCAGGCAGTCTATATTAAGAACCAAATGGAGAAAAATCTTCCTGGTCTTTCTATTAATATCAAGCAACAGCCATTTAAGGTCATGCTTGACCTGGAGGAAAATTTAAAATATGACTTCGTTTGGGCAGGCTGGGGTCCCGATTATCAGGATCCAATGACCTTCCTTGATATGTTCCTGACTGGGGATGGCCATAACCAAATGGCATACTCCGATAAAAAATACGATGAGAAAATAAAATTCGCGAAGACGCATACAAAAGATTTGGATGCCCGTTGGAAAGCCCTGCAAAATGCAGAAAAGATCCTGCTGAAGGATGATGCTGCTCTTGCACCAATGTTCCAGAACGGCTCGGCATTCCTGACCAAGCCATACGTTCATGACTATGTCGTCCATCCATTTGGACCGGACTATACGTATAAGTATGTGTCCGTTGATAAGCATTAAACAAAGAGTCTGGGACAGAAGTCTTTTACTAATAGAAAAATCCGAACTCATTCAGACATCTGAATAGTTCGGATTTTTATCTATACAGAAGAAACAACGAAGCGCTACGTCAAAATACTTCGCTTTCCACGGGCACGGCCTAAAGCCTCCTCAGAAAGCAAAAAACGCTTTCTTGCGGGGTCTTCGGACACGTGCTGTTCCCGTAGGAATCTTTCGTATTTTGACTACGCTTCGCATTTGCAATGATACTTTTCAAACTTTATTGTTCGGCATATGAATGAACCCTTTTAGTTTTGTCCAAGCCTCTTCAATTCATTTTCTCTTATCCCGTATTTTCTTAGAAATATATACGAGATAAAGGGCCACCGTTACCCATAACAGCACTTGGATGATCGTCCCGCTAATCCCCCCGAATGCATACTGAATAAAAATAGCTATTATTAATAAGACAGCAAAAATCGTTACCAAGGCTCTTAGCATGCGTTAATCCCCCTAGATATGTTTTTTAAACTCATATTTCTATAGGACAAATCATAAATATAATAAAAAATGCACCTATATCATATTAAAAGGAAGGATCTTAAGTGGCTAATGGCAAAAGAAAACGTTCCTTTTTAAAAATTGTTGTAAGTCTCTTATTAGTCGCTGTGATGATCACCGTCATCTACACTGTCAATCATGAAACATTAAAAAGTAACACGCAGGTTAAAGAACCCCGCACGCGAAAAAACAAAGGAACCGAAGTGACATCCTTTAAGTCAGCTCCAAACTTTACCCTGCTGAATGGTGAAAACGACAAGGTCACATTGGCCGATTACAAGGGACAGTCCATTCTATTAACAACATGGACAACTTGGTGCAAAGAATGCCGCGCGGAAATGGCGTCCCTGGAAACGATCCAGCGGAAAATTCCCCAAAAATGGTTAAGAGTCCTGGCAGTCAATATGACGAGTGAAGAAACATCGGTAAAATCAGTTGAAAAATATTTAAATGAAAATCCTGTTTCCTTTACTATTTTGTTTGATAAAAAGGGAGAAGTCAAAGAGGATTATCACATTTTTGGTATACCGACATCATTTCTCATCGATCCATACGGAAAAATCATTCATACCTTTCGCGGCGTTGTTTCCGTAAAAGACGTCCAGGATTGGCTGCCGCAATAAAGAAAGGCGGAGGCGCCTTGGTCAGCCCCGAAAAGCACTGGAGGGCCTCCGAGGAGGCTGTCGCCGCCGGAGGGGGACCGAAGTGACTCGAGGGGCTAGGCGCTGAAGCTAGACAATACTCACATAACATTTACGCTTTCAAACACAATAAAGAAATGCGAAAGCGCCTTTCCCTATTCGAAGGAAATAGCTTCCGGGCAATCCTGAATTTCCCCCTTGACGATTTGACAAACATGACTTAATCCACTATAATATAATCATTAAAAGCCTTCACATGGAATGTGAAGGTTTTTCTTTTTAAAGAAAACTCGCCGATTGGCGAGCCTTTGGTGAAGACAGAGGCGTAGTTGCGACGCACAGGACGTGCTAGTACTGGCGTTGCAACAGGATGTTACGTCTTTAGCCAGTGCACTTATGTGCGTAAGAAAGTATATACTTTCTTATTAACTCAAATAGGGTGTGGTATGACATACCCAATTGGCGTCAAGCTTCAATCCCAAATAAGCTTGATAGTAAATTTTTCCACATTATCTCCTGTATTACTCCATTATCCCGCTGTTTTAGGAGTTCTTTCTGATTAACCTTTTAATAAAATGCCAACCGTGGAAAAGATCATGATGACTTGCATGTCACAACGTGATTATTTTTTAAGCGTTGTTGCATAATAAATCAAAAAAGAGAGGTCGAGGAATGAACTGGTACGAGAAATTGAACGAGTATTTCCCTATTGAAGAAATGAAATCAAAGGAACACATGGAGCTTTTGCTAAAGGATAAGGCTGAAATGTATCATAAGGATGAAAGCCCAGACCATGTGTTGATGTATGTCGAGACAAAAGATTTTATTTTTGTTGACTATATTTACGTTGCGGCTAAAACACGTGGAAAAGGAACAGGGCATAAGCTAATGGAAAAGCTGAAGGCAAAAGGCAAACCGATTATTCTTGAAGTTGAGCCCATTAACTACGATGATACAGATACAGAGAAACGCCTTCATTTTTATAAAAGGGAAGGATTCGAACATGCTGTCTCAATAGGCTATAAACGCCGCAGCCTGGCAACCAACGAAGTGAATGAAATGGAAATTCTTTATTGGTCGCCAACAAATGAGTCCGAAGAAAGTATTATGGAAAAAGTTAAGAAAACGTATGAAGAAATCCACACGTATAAAGACGTTGAATTATACGGCAAGTCTTACCTAGATGTTGATGAGGTCTTGACAATTGAAGCCGATAAGACGGACAATATACTTGAGTTCGAGACAGAGAAAAGCCCAACTTAATTTGTTTGATGCCGTGATTTTTATAAAGGAGGCGGTGCGACATGAAGCCCAATGGTAAGCGCAAGCGAAAAAATGCGTTGAAAAAATGGTTAAAAGAACGTTTGGGTAAGTGGGAACCGAAGTCGAAAAAAACACCGGCATCAAATAGCAAAATCTCTGCATAACAGGAGGCCCCAAATTCGGTGGCCTCTTTTTTTTGATGAAAAACATGTTTAGCAATATAATATTAAGGGAATTATTATTTTAGCGTTACATTTGCACATGTTTTTATAGGTCAAAATGACCCTTATTGAAAATCATTTTCAAAAGGGTCTAGCCAAATTAGAAATATTATAATATAATAATGATGTAAAGTTTTTAAAGAAAACTTGGCTTTGCCGAGTTCTCCATAATAAAAATCTTTGTTCTCTTATGTATTTCGGAAAGTTTATACTTTCTGATTAACTATGTGCATGTAGTGACAGTCCTTTAAGGAGGGTGAATAAATGGTCACTTTATATACATCACCAAGTTGTACATCTTGTCGTAAAGCCAAAGCATGGCTTAAAGAACATGACATATCGTTTTCTGAACGAAATATTTTTTCTGAACCGTTGTCCATTAACGAAATCAAAGAAATTCTACGGATGACTGAAGATGGGACAGATGAAATTATTTCAACAAGATCAAAGGCGTTTCAAGAATTGAACATTCAATTGGACGCTATGCCTCTTCAAGACCTGTACGAATTAATCAAAGATAATCCGGGGCTGCTTCGCCGTCCAATCATGCTTGACGATAAGCGCTTGCAGGTGGGTTATAACGATGATGAAATCCGCAGGTTCTTACCAAGAAAAGTTCGTACCTTCCAGCTTCAGGAAGCACAACGCTTAGTTAACTAAGACACTCTCTCGGGAGTGTCTTTTTTTTTCAGCTTTTCTTATGTTAGGGAATTTTAGACTAAAAATGCTGACTGGCATTATTTGATTTTATATTATTAATCAGCAACCCGCTCAATAAGACACCGACAATGATGATGACGGTAAAGGTTGTTTTCATCTCAGGGTGTCCAAGAAAAAAACTGTGGATTTTTGGTTCAGACATAATCATACCTGATGCAGTGTAAGCTAGGACCGCTCCGCCGATATAAATTAAGCCAGGCACATGCTCCATGGCATTAAGAATAATTTTGCTACCCCATATAATGATTGGCACCGATACACTAAGCCCCAAAATAACAAGAAGAATATTGCCCTTAGCTGCACCGGCAATGCCAAGGACGTTATCAAGTCCCATTACAAGGTCAGCAAATACAATTGTCCTAACAGCAGAAAGGAGGGATGTGCCGGCCTTTATATTAACATCTTCCTCTTTATTAATAAGAAGTTTAAAGGCAATATAGATTAACATTAGCCCCCCAATGAGTAAAAGATAGGGCACCTGCAGAAGGGAAACCATCATGGCTGTGAGGACGATCCTCAGAATGACGGCAAGGCCTGTCCCGAGTAAAATCGCTTTATTCCGCTGCCTGACCGGAAGTCTGCGACAGGCAAGGGCTATGACCACAGCATTGTCGCCCCCGAGAATTATATCAATTAGTACGATGTTTAACACTGATATTAGTAAATGGTCTGTGAGCATATTTCTACCCCTCTCGTGATTAGCATCCTAGCACCAATCTATGCTGACCTGTCCAGAAAAATAACCAAGCAGCATGTCGTCGTTTCATACTATGGCTCTTTTGGGTATATAAATAATAGATAAATTGGACTTGTTTTTTATCTGTTGGTTTAAATATTCAGCATTGGTGAATAATCTTTTATACAATTTAGTACAAATAGGAAAAGGCCCTTTAGGTAACCATGAAGAGGCGGGCATCGAAATTAGAAAAAAGGGCTAATGCGGATTAATTAAGATGAACGGACATTTTTATTTCATTCACAGTCGATTTATCATACAATAGGAGTACAAGACAGAGGTGTTGCCGTCAATTAGAATGGTCGCTCCCGAAAATACTATGGCGAAGGGAGAGATTTTAAATGGACATAGAACGTGTCAACGATTACACTTTAAAGTTTTATATTAGCTATCTTGACATAGAAAATCGCGGTTTCGACCGCGAAGAGATTTGGTATAACCGCGAACGCGGGGAGGAACTATTTTGGGAAATAATGGATGAGGCGCACAATCAGGAGTCATTCCCGCTTGAGGGGCCGCTCTGGATTCAAGTTCAAGCCATGGAAAAGGGATTGGAAATCATCGTAACACGGGCACAGCTTTCCCAAGATGGTTCTAAGCTTGAACTGCCGATTTCCGAGGATAAGCACTTGGATATTCCGGTAAATGAAGGGTTGGAAAGCCTTATTAGCGAACACTTCCAGACCGATAAGGCTGAAAAAAACGGGACGAAAGAAGCAGGCGATGATGGCAGTGATGAAGAACTAGGTGATGATGGTGATCTGACATTCCTTATCAGGTTTGATGATCTAGAGGACGTGATCAATTTAAGTCATGAGTTCATCGATCATCCTTCCGTCGATACCGCCTTATACGTTTATGAGAACGACTATTACCTTGATGTCATTTTCTATGAGGATATGAGCGAATTTGAGCAGGATAATCGTCTAAGCTGTATTCTGGAGTATGGGTATGAAACGGAGCGAACCATCCATTTTATTCAAGAGTATGGTACAGAAGTCATTTCTGAAAATGCTTTAGGCGACATCAAAAAACATTTTCCAAAACACTCATGACCGGTTTTTCCTAGGAAAAACCGGATTTTTTTGTCTCTTGGTGAGAAAGCATGTGAGGTTATGATGGCTTTGTCTAGCTTCAGCGCCTTTCTTTTCATATACACTTTTTAGGGGTAAGATGATATTATGGTTTTTGACAGACATTAAGGAGTTTAGGCAAATGAAGAAACAATTCCAGCTTCTTCTTTTTACATTATTAGCAATCATTATATTACTGCTTGTACAGGATTGGCAGCGCTGGCTGCTCGATACTTTGAATATTGGCTTATCGCTGACAGTTTTTTTTATAGCCGTGGTGATTTTCCTTGAAAATAGACAGCCGGCCAGGACCATTACATGGCTGTTGGTTTTGGCGGTATTTCCAGTGGTCGGTTTTATTTTTTATATAGCTTTTGGCCAGAGCTTAAGAAAAAGGCGGCTGTTCCGAAAAAAAGCATTCCTGGACAATTTGCAATTGGCTAGCGCCGCCCCATCTAAAGTAATTGAAAAGAACAAATTAAATTTGATGGGTGAGCACCAGCATGCATTATTAAAGCTTGCGCAAAAACTTGGTCAGCATCCAGTCTCGTTTACGACTGAAACAAAGGTTTTAACGAATGGTGAAGCAACATTTAAAGAAATCATTGATGCGATCAAACGGGCCAAGCATCATGTCCATTTGGAATATTACATTGTCCGGAACGATGACATCGGCACGAAATTAAAAGAGGCCTTAATCGAAAGAATGAGCGAGGGTGTAGAGGTCCGCTTCTTATATGATGCAGTGGGCAGCTGGCGCTTGTCCAAAAAGTATATTAAGGAGTTAGAGGAAGCGGGAGCAGAAATTATCCCCTTTTTTCCGGTAAAACTCCCGGTGTTAAATCACAAGATCAATTTCCGAAACCATAGAAAAATTGTTGTTATTGATGGATCAATCGGATTTATGGGCGGGCTAAATGTTGGCGATGAATACCTGGGAAAGAACCCATCCTTCGGGTTTTGGCGGGACACCCATTTGTTTGTTAAAGGGGAAGGAGTCAAAAGCCTTCAAGTTATCTTCTTGCAGGACTGGTATTATATGACGGGTCAGGCCATTACAGATCACAGCTATTTTGAAGTGAAACCGGCGCAAGGTGACCACTTTGGTGCAGTCCAAATGGTATCATCCTCGCCTTATAGTGAGTGGGAAGTGATCAAAAGCCTGTTCTTTTCAATGATTACATCGGCAAAAAGGGCGATTTGGATTGCTTCGCCTTACCTCATTCCAGACGATGATATTTTGAGTGCTTTGAAAATAGCGGCTTTAAGTGGCATTGATGTAAAAATTCTAGTGCCGAACCGCCCGGACAAACGGATTGTCTTTTATGCCTCGCATTCTTATTTTCCTGACCTGCTTGAAGCGGGTGTCAGAATCTTTGAATATGAGGAAGGGTTCATGCATAGTAAAGTCGTTATTGTTGACCATGAGCTTGCATCGATCGGCACTTCCAATATGGATATGAGAAGCTTCCATCTGAATTTTGAGGTGAACGCGTTTCTTTATAGGACGGACAGCACGATCCAGCTTGTCACAGATTTTATTGATGATTTGGAAAAGGCCAAAGAGGTGAACTTTACCCAATTCAAAAAGCGGTCGATATTCAAAAGAATCATTGAATCAACATCAAGGCTGTTATCACCATTATTATAGTGCCTGTCACCACGGTGCCAGGCACTAATATTTATGGTATGATAATTGAAAATGAAAGGTTGTGATATGCCTTGCTCGTTGCCAAAACGTCCGATGATCGCATCATTTCGCTTGCAGAGCGTTATAGTAGAAAAGGCTTGGAGATGCTGCAAAACAATGTCAAGTTCTACTGTCCGGGTTGCAATAATCCGGTTTCGCTAAAGCTTGGTCAAACAAGAAAATGGCATTTTGCCCACTTTCGTAACACAACTTGTTTTTATGAGAATGAACCTGAATCTGATTATCATCTTGACGGAAAACGGGAGCTTTATCAATGGCTGCAGAGTCAGCATAGCGAACCAAGGCTCGAATATTATTTACCAGAAATCCGTCAGCGTCCCGACATTTACCTGCCAAACAAAACCTCTCCTATAGCTATTGAATACCAATGTGCATCGATCCCGCCCACTCATTTAATTGAACGCACCCGCGGCTATTTTAACAAGGGCATACAACCGATTTGGATCCTTGGCGGTCAGCGATTAAAGCGAAAACACGGCAGTTTTACCCTAACCACTATGGACCTCCTATGTGTCCGAACTGCAGAAAAGACCTCGCGATCTTCACCAAATCTGTTTACTTCACCTTACACATCATTGTTTTTCTGTCCACGGCAAAAGTCTTTTGTAATCCTTTCAAACCTTAACACCATAAGTTCTAGTCAATTTCTTGCGGACATAAATGTTATCAGTTTGTCACGTGCAACATTAGAAAGGATTCTTCACCCATCGATTGTCAAAGCCGGTAGTCATTTTAACAAGGCATGGCTGCAAAGTAAGAAAAACAAAAGATTGGCGGCGATGCCTTTCCAAAACCGTTCCGAGCAATATATACGCTCATTGTGCTACAAACAAGGCCTCATTTTTTCAGCATTTCCCCCATACGCTGGCCTTCCGCACGGGCACAATATCCTCATCTCGACACCTTCGTATATATGGCAGTCTTGGCTTATTCTCACATTCCTTTTTAATAAAAAGAATCACATGCTAAAAGTGCCTGTTGTTATAAAAGCGTTTCAAGGCATGCTTGATCAAGGCTTGTTTCAGATGAGGCAAATGCTTTGCACGAAACCTTCCCTAACTTCAATTTTACGGGGCTATTTCGATCAGTTATGTGATTTAGGCATAATGGTATCTGTTGATAAAAAGACATACCGTGTCATGATAGATGAGCGATGGCCGTATCAGCAGATGGACCAGCTTTTTCTTAAGGACAAGCTGGTATTGGATAAATTGGAAGGTATGGTGCGAGGACATGCAAAAACATAATGATCATAAGCAAATGTTTTGTTGAAATCTTTCAGGATAGCATAGAATAAAGATAACGATAAACAAAAAGAAGGAATATTTTAGTGTTGATGGAATTAAGTTAAGTACAGAGTGTTTTAATTAGCTTTTTGGAGGTGCAGGAATGACAGAACAAGTAAAAACGAACGCATTGCCCAAGAGAGATCAAGTCCCTGAAATAGAAAAATGGGACCTCGAAGCGATTTATCCAAATATTGACGAATGGGAAAAGGAATTTGAAGCTGTCAAAGCTATCATCCCTAAGGTTGAAGCATATAAAGGGAAATTGGGTGAATCTGCTGAAACGCTTTATAATGCTTTGCAAAAAGAAGACGAATTAACCATGAAGCTTAACAAGCTTTATGCTTATGCCCATATGAAATCTGATGAAGATACAGCTAACTCTACTTATCAGGCTTTGAACGACCGCGCCGGTAATTTAGCAACGATTGTTGGCAGTAAGCTTGCATTTGCGGTGCCAGAAATATTAGAGCTTGATGAAAGCAAGCTAAAAAGCTATTTACAGGAAAATAACAATTTGAAACTGTATACCCACATGCTTGAGGAGATTAACCGGATGAGGCCTCATGTTTTGGATGAGGATAAAGAGGCATTGCTTGCTCAAGCCAGTGAAGTGACCGGTAATTCTTCAAATACATTCGGTATGTTAAACAATGCTGATTTAACTTTCCCTGAAATTAAGGATGAGAATGGTGAAGAGGTAGAGGTCACTCATGGCCGATATTCAAAGCTGATGGAAAGTGATGTGCGCCGTGTAAGAGAGGATGCCTTTAAAGCTGTCTATGATACATACGGCAATTTCAAGAACACCTTTGCCAGCACACTCTCCGGCCAGATCAAGAAAGATAATTTCTATGCCAGGGTTAGAAATTATAAAACAGCGCGGGAAGCCGCTTTATCAGGCAATAATATCCCGGAAGAGGTCTATGATAACTTAGTGAATACGGTGAATGACAACCTTCATCTTTTGCATCGTTATATTAAATTAAGGAAAAAGGCGCTTGGACTTGATGAGCTTCACATGTATGACCTTTACACACCGCTCGTTAAGGATGTTAAAATGGAAGTCAGTTATGAAGAAGCGAAGGAACTTGTATTAAAAGGGCTTGCTCCTTTGGGTGAGGATTATATTAATACGATTAAAGAAGGCTACAACAGCCGCTGGATCGATGTCCGAGAAACGAAAGCTAAGCGAAGCGGCGCGTATTCTTCAGGGACATACGGCACAATGCCTTACATTTTACTAAATTGGCAGGATAATATTAACAATACCTTTACACTGGCCCATGAACTCGGGCATTCGATGCACAGCTACTTTACGAGAGAAAATCAGCCTTATCCATATGCTGATTACTCGATCTTTGTTGCAGAGGTGGCATCAACATGCAATGAAGCCTTGCTGAATCATTATTTGTTAAAGGAAACAGATGACAAGAAGAAAAAACTTTACCTTTTAAATCACCAGCTTGAAGGCTTCAGAGGGACAGTCTTCAGACAAACCATGTTTGCCGAATATGAACAGCTCGTTCATGAAAAAGCAGCACAAGGTGAAGCGTTGACACCGGAATTACTGACAAAGTTATATTATGATCTTAACAAAAAGTATTACGGAAACGATGTCGTTGTTGATGAGGCGGTTGGATTGGAATGGGCGCGAATTCCTCACTTCTATTACAATTATTATGTTTATCAGTATGCCACAGGCTACAGCGCTGCCGCTGCCTTATCGAACCAGATTCTAGATGAAGGCGAACCGGCAGTCAAGCGATACAAAGAATATTTAAAAGCAGGAAGCTCTGACTATCCAATAGAGGTGCTGAAAAAAGCCGGCGTTGACATGACAACATCTGAACCAATCAAACAAGCGCTTTCCGTTTTTGAATCTGTTTTGGATGAGATGGAGAATTTATTGTTTGAATAAAAGGGATGCAAAAACATCACCGGTAAAATACCCGGTGATGTTTTTTAATTTTGTTTGTGTTCTTTTTGCGGGGCGGTGATAATGCGAATCGTTACGAGAAGGGACGCGAAGAAAAGGGCACCGGAAAAAGTCAACGGTTGCAAATGCATTAAGCCTAACAGGTAAAAATAGAAACATACTACGGTTGTTGTACAAGAGAAAATGATCCACCACTTTTTCATCCCATCACCTGCTGTTTTTTTAAAAGCTTATGGCAATATACAGGAATTATGAATTGAAAATCAGCTGAAATAAAGAAAACTTGCCAATTGGCAAGTTTTTAGCAAGAAATATTTAAATTAAAAGCTGTGGTCTTATTCGCCATTATAACGCCAGAAGGTGCCGTATTTAACAGGAACAGCCTCAACTACCTGTTTAAGCTTAAGTTTTTTCATTTCACGTCTGACTTCTTGTTCAGACAAATTGTACACCACGGCCAATTCCTTAGTAGCAACTAAATGATACTTTTTTAGAAAAGCCTCAAGCTCCGGCGGTTCCTTTGGCACCGGTTTTTCGCCCAGCATTTCTGAAAGAATTTGGACATAGACATCGAAAGGATATCGTCCCGTCACTTTGATGCCTTCCTTTTCAATGTCAGCATTAAAAAAGACTAAGGTTGGAAATGATGAGACATCCATTTCACAGGCCATCCGTCTGTCACATTGCAAAGATTTAATAGGGCCGTTAGATGATATATCTTTTTCAAACTCCTCGATATCCAGCTTAGCCGTTTTGGCGCAATCTAACAAAACAGCGTCAGCATTTATGTTTTGCTTTTCCAGGAATAACTTTTCCCTTACTCTCCGCAAAAAACGAAAGCCCGCTGGTTTACCTTGCAATTCTGCCGCTTTGATAGCTACTGAAATTTTATAAGAAGAAGGAGGAAAATTATACCATACATCTCCATCACATGACATCCCTGTTAAACCAGCAATTTTTTCCCACTGATCAGCAATTTTTTTGACAACCTTACGATCAGAACTGTCCAGCCTCCCTACTATTAAATAGCGCAATGTAAAATATTGCCCATATTCCAGCAACAGCTTTTTCATGAAGGGTTCAAGTCCCCAGCATTCTGGACATAGGGGATCAATAAAAGCATATATTTCAATGGGTTTGTGACCGTTTTGCTGTTCTCCTGTTGTGCAGTGAAACTGACCAGGTGTCCCTTCACACGTAGAGCCGGTGTTGTTAAACATCATCGTATCACCTCTCTAGCTGTTTTCATCCTCTAAATTAACCATATGATGAGCAGTCAACGTCAGCCTGCGAAATATACCTTCGCGATAGTCCGGGTCGAGACTCACTTCCTCCATAGCCTCATGCATACAAGATAACCAGGCTTTAGCCTGCCTTGGGCCAATTGGAAATTTCAAATGCCTCGCCCTTAGCATAGGGTGCCCATGTTCCTCACTATAAAGCGCCGGACCGCCAAGAAATTGCGTCAAAAACTGCTTCTGCTTCCGTGCCGTCTCAGTCAGGTCATCCGGAAATATCGGAGCCAGATCCGGATGCTTAGCTACCCTCTTATAAAAAGCGTTGACAAGCTCATCAATCATCTCCGCCCCGCCAATCGCCGTAAATGGTGAATTCATAATATCCCTTTTCATTCCAAAACTCCATTATCATATAATAACTATATTGTAGCAACATCCCCCAGCCTAGGGCAAATGTTCGACCTCAAGAAGACCCATCTTCCTAAAAATACGGCGGCATTCCAACCTGTTTTTATGCGATCGAGCGGGAAAGCCCGCTTTCCCGCCGTTCGCATAAACAGGTAGATTTGCGCAGCAAATCCGAAGGCCAAGGCCTTCGGGAATGCCGCCGTATTAACCCGGAGTTGGTCCACAAAGGGTCAATCTAAAGCACCCTTGGCCCCGCCTTCCGCGCCACCGCCCGGCGAAGGGGGCGGTGGCGCGACGTTCAAGCAGAGAAGCAAAGAACCGGACACCGCCAAAGGCCGGAAAGTGGTATAGGCTAAAGCATCGCAACAATAAAAATGGATTTTTTGCAGCCTAATGGATGTAGCCTGCAAAAAACCCGAGGGGAGCGCAAAAAACCGAGGGGAGCGCAAAAAAACCAAGGGGAGCGCAAAAAAACCGAGGGGAGCGCAAAAAACCCGATGGGAGCGCAAAAAACCCGATGGGAGCGCAAAAAACCCGATGGGAGCGCAAAAAACCCGATGGGAGCGCAAAAAACCCGAGGGGAGCGCAAAAAACCCGATGGGAGCGCAAAAAAACCGAGGGGAGCGCAAAAAACCCGATGGGAGCGCAAAAAACCCGATGGGAGCGCAAAAAACCCAAGGGGAGCGCAAAAAACCCGATGGGAGCGCAAAAAAACCGATGGGAGCGCAAAAAACCCAAGGGAAGCGCAAAAAACCCAAGGGGAGCGCAAAAGTCCCTGTGAGCGCGCGTAAATCCCGCAAATCTCAAATAAAACGCCGAAGGCGTACAAAAAAGGCGGGAATTGGCAGCATTCCCGCTTAATCGCTTATCTTAACCTCATTCCTTTTCCTCCTCTGCTTCTTCAGATTCTTCATCAGTACTGTCCTTTTTATTCACTTCATCCAAAGTTAGTAATGAAAGGATTTCCCTTACAACATTATTGATCCTTTCATTAATGATATTTTGTCCGTACATTTTTTTTGCCCTTTCAATGTCTTCAATGACATCCTGACCAAATTCAATCAAGGGTTCATCATCCTCAAGGTTATTAAAAAGCTCAATAATTGTATCAAGAGCATTGCTGAAATCTTTGTTTTCTTTTTCATTTGCTTTCATGTTCATCACCCGATAACAGCATGCCCCAAAAAGCGGTGTCAGACCCCTATAAAAAAGTATTGACAAAAAGGAGGTCTGGGCTCAATGAATAGAACGACAGGCGTATTGAAGATGCATTTTAGGGATCGTTGGTCTTGGATCTTCACCCCATGGATCATTTTGTTAACAAGCTTCATCATTAATTACATCATAGGCCTTGCGATCGGTGGTAGAGAAGACCTTTATACCGGCGGCATTGCTTCAATTTATATTTATATGCTTGTCGCAGCGCTTGTCACTTTGCCGCATACGTTCTCTTTTATGCTCGGATTTAGTGTAAGGCGAAAGGATTATTTCTTCGGCACTGTGCTTACATTTCTAGTCATCAGTGCTTTTACGGCTGCTCTTTTGTTTCTTCTTTCGCTTGCTGAGAAATTGACGGGAGCATGGGGTGTGAACCTGCACTTTTTCCATCTGCCGTACCTTAATGACGGCCCCGTAGCCGAACAGCTTTGGACCTCTTTCACCTTATTTTTGGAAATGTTTTTCCTCGGGTTTGTGATCGCAAGCGTGTATCGTCGCTTCAGAAGGAGTGGCATGATCGTATTAGTTATTGCTGCACTTATTATCTTCAGTGTCGGAGGATTTTTGTGCACATATAATAACTGGTGGGTTAGTATCTTTCACTGGATTGGCAGCCACACGGCATTCCAGCTATCATTATGGTTGTTTCCAACGGTTGTTATTTATATCATTCTCTCATATTTAATGCTTCGCCGTGCCACAGTTTAATCTCTGATAGAGAGTCAACCTAACTTTTTCATTAAGATAGGCTTGGCACCCGTTAAGATTTCCTTTTTGTCCCTTTCAAAATGCCGTTTTTGCACATAAAGTATAGGGACTGATAAAAAAGGTGGTGACATATATGGGCTTCTTCGGTGGCTATGGTGGCTACGGCGGATTTGGCGGCGGCTATGGCGGCGGATACGGCGGCTATGGTTGCGGCGGTTATGGCGGCGGCGGCTTTGCCTTAATCGTCGTACTCTTCATATTGTTAATTATTATTGGTACAGCTTACGTGTACTAAGTTAATAAACAGATGAGACAAAATGTCGGGAGGCGCCTTTGCGGCGCCTTTTCCCATTGGGTCACATTTAAATAGTAATGTTTGGCATATGAATGAACTTTTTTAGTTTTGTCCCAGCTTCTTATATTTCCTTTGAATAATTTTCTTTCTTAGATGTATCCTTCCACAGCCTTCCCGGCCAAAAGGCATAACGGCCAAGTACTGTTGTAATTGCCGGAACGAGCAACGGGCGAACAACGAAAGTATCAAGCAGGACCCCAATGGCGGTGACAATGCCAAATTGCACAAGGACCTGAATCGGCAGAGTTGCCAGTACAGCGAATGTTCCCGCTAGGATGAGTCCGGCTGAAGTGATCACACTGGTGGTTTTGCTCACACCGTTTGCTACCGCTGTCTTCATTGGTTGTGTTTTACCATTTTTCCATATATCAGAGATCATAAAGATGTTATAATCCTCACCCAACGCGACAAGGAATACAAAGGAATACAAAGGAATTAATCCTTGTATTGCCGACACCCCCATGCCATAATGCAAAAGTAGCCATCCTGTCCCTAGTGCCGAAAAGTAGGACAGCAAGACGGTCAGGATAAGATAGATCATAGCTATAACCGAACGAAGGTAGAATAGTAAAAGCAGGGCAATGATGAGAATGACAATTGGTACAATAACCTTGGCATCCCGGTCTGTAACAGTTTTTGTATCATACAAATTAGCGGTTTCCCCGCCAATCCAAAGGTTACGATCCGGACTTGCGATACCCGCATGTGATAATACAGATGCGGTTGTGTTTTTGATCTTAGGAATTAAATCAATCGACTTTGCTGTATAAGGATTTTGCGCCAAATTAATATCAAAGGAAAGGATGTCCTTATCTGTCTTTCCCCTTTGGGCCTTCGAAACACTTTTAACAAACGGCAGCGCCTCAAGTTTTTCTTTTAAATCCAAATCTTCTCTGTGCGAATCAACGATCACTTGAACCGGTGCGAGTTCTCCAGCGGAAAAGTGCTCGGCAATAATATCAAACCCTTCGCGGGAAGGCATATCTTTAGGGAATGATTCAAGCAAATCATAGGTATAGTTAATTTTGGCAGAAAAAGAGGCCAGAACACCAAGAACAATGACGCTGGCAATGATGATTGTCCATGGGCGCCTGGTCACAATCCGCCCTAAAAAACCGCTGGCACTGCCATGGGCTTTTCGCTGCTTAATGGTCTTGCCTTTTTTCTCTGCTAATGCTTTCGTCATCTCTTTTGTTCGCGGGATAAAAGGGAAGAAAGAGACACGGCCGAATATCGCTAAGATAGCGGGAAGCAATGTTAAGGCTGCAAGACCCATAATCAGAACAGCTAGACTGAACGGCACTGCAAACCGATGATAAGAGCCGTAATGGGCAAGTAAAAGCGTCGAAAGACCCAATACAACAGTTAATGCGCTCATGAGAATCGCACCGCCTGAATGTTTGATAGCTGACTCTAGGGCCTTAAATTTATCCTGTTCTTCAAAAAGCTCCTCACGATATCTGGATACAAGAAAAAGACAATAATCTGTTCCCGCACCGAAAAGCAAGACAGTCATAATCGACACTGACTGCGTGTCTATTGTAATCCAGCCTTTGTCACCCATTAATCCTAGAATTGGGCTGATAACCCCATAGGCAAAGCCGACACCAATCAAAGGTACAATGGCTAGTAACGGTGAACGGTACAGTACTATAAGAAGAATTAATACCAATAGGACAGTTGCTATCAACAATGCGACATCAGCCTGGCTGAATAAAGAAACAGCGTCGGTTTGGATGCCGACAGGTCCAGTCAGGCGGACATGAAGGCTGCCAGTATCTAGTTTATCCGAAAAAGCATGTTTCCCTGTAAACCTGCTAATTGATCTGTTTAACTGATCGATGTCCTCTTGAAGCTGGTTAATTCCGGCATTTTTATTAATGAATACGGGGGTAACAAGTGCCGTGCCATCCTTAGATACAGATGATTTAATCGATTCTGGCGGCATTTTACTAAAAGGCGGGATGAATGACTGGTCATCTATTGGCTGTTTTTCTAACCGATTATATGTCTTTTTCACAGTTTCAAAGTCCTTATTAGTTAAGCCGTTACCTCTGTACCATGTGATGAGAACGGGATTACCCGCATCATCCGGGAATTGTTCTTTCGCAATTTTAGCAGCTTGAACGGACATGGCATCACTAGGAAGCTGAAAGGCAGAATTATCCTCAACCTTATTAACACTTGGCCATGCCAGGGACAAAATGGCTATGATCAATACCCAAATCCCCAGTGTCACCCATCTCCCCTTTTTGCCGGTTATACGTGCGATCCCATTTCCTATAAATTTATTCACAGCGCGCGCCCCTTTGTTAAAAGTATCTTATTTAATTATATATACTGGTCAGTCTATTTCACAACTAAAAATTTTATTATCAATAAATTTGGTATGATATAATCAACCTAAATTATTCGATTGTAATGATCAAGGAGAGACAGGGTGATGGGACACAAGCATCGGCCGCCGGGAAGACCGCGGAACAATGAATCAAATGAACCGACACATTTACGGATATTACAGATAGCAAAGGCGCTGTTCTTGGAGCATGGGTTCCAAAAGGTGTCAATTGACGATATCGCAATGGCTAGTGGTGTGACCAAAGCAACCGTCTACTATTATTACGAAACCAAAGCGTTGCTCTTTACAAAGTCAATGATCGCCATGATGGAACGAATCAGAGGAAGAATGCTGCAATTGCTAGGTAGGGATAAACCGTTATACGAACGGCTTCTTGATGTTGCTGAAGCCCATTTAAAAGCGACAACCTCGATCGATTTGGATGGCTTCATGAGAGAAACGAAAACATCATTGTCACCTCAACAAGTTCAATATATTAGAGAAACGGAAGAGAAAATGTATGGGGAGATTGAGAATGCGCTTCGAACGGCGATGGCTAATGGGGAAATGAAAACCATTAATCCGACATTTGCTGCCCACTCCTATATTTCCTTACTGAGGGTGGGCAACTACAGACATTCAGATGGGACCGCCATTTTTCCATCTGATCATGAAGCTGCGTGCCAAATTGTCGACCTCTTTTTGAAAGGTGCGGAGTAGTTTTTTGTATTTAAATTAATCAAATGAAGAGATGGGGCATCCAATGTTAATAGAAGGTAAAATGATAGGGTTAAGGCAACTCGAAAACTCTGATGCAGAAGCTTTGCTTGACCTGGAGTTAAGAAACCGCGACTTTTTCAAGCTATATACATCTTCGAGAGATGAGGATTTTTATACTCTAAAGGGGCAAATGGATCGCATTAATAATAAAAACAAGGAGCGTGAGTGTGATTCAGGCTGCTCCTTTGGCATTTTTGCATTGGATACGGGGGATCTGATCGGGGATATCACGTTATCAGAGGTGGTGAGGGGTGCGATCCAAGGCTGTTTTATCGGCTATACCCTTGATAAAGGCCATAATGGAAAAGGGTATATGACTGAGGCAGTTCGTCTTGTTGTCTTGTACGCATTCGATGCGTTGAAGCTGCATCGAATCGAAGCAGGTGTCATGCCGCATAACCAAAGATCTATGAGAGTCTTAGAAAAAGCGGGGTTTCATAAGGAAGGCATTGCGAAAAAGAATGTCAAAATAAATGGCAGATGGGAAGATCATCAAGTGCTTGCTATTGTAAATGAAAATGATTGAGAGGGGAACAGGATGAGGATAAAAGAAACCAAGGATTATGATGTTATCGCAAAACTGAATCGCCATGTCCAAGATCTGCACGTGGCATTGTACCCGGAAATTTTTCGGCCATATAACTATGAGACTATGAAAATCTTCTTCAAAAATAAAATTAACAAGCCAAGCTATATTTTTCTTCTAATAGAGGAGGATGGTAAGCCGCTTGGCTACGCATGGATCGAAATAAGAGATTATTCAGACACTGTTTTCAAAAAAGCCTATCAATCCGTCTATGTTCACCAGATTTCTATTATGGCGGACAAAAGAAATGAAGGCTACGGCTCAGGATTAATGGAAAACATTTATAAGACCGCGCAAGACAAAGGCATCGATTTAATCGAATTGGATTATTGGTGTATTAATGAAACGGCGAAGACCTTTTACAAAAAGCACGGGTTTATTAAATCCAGGGAATTTGTTTATAAGAAATTATGAGGGTGAGCTCTTGTTGCTATATTAAAAACTCCTTTTTTAGCCAATCATTTTCCGCTTGCGCACATAGACAAAAATGAAAACGAATAAGCTGAAGGCTAGGCTGATAGCTGCAAAAGCCCAGGCTTCGCGAAAGCCGTCCATGAGTACTGTCGTCCCCTGGTGGGAATGGGCGCGAATGACAGCGGCGGCGATTGCTGAGAATATAGCAATGCCGAGGTTTTGTACCATCCGCTGGACGGCGCCAATTGTTCCTTGAACAGTCTGCCCGGCCGAGCCCATAATGGCCGATGTATTGGCAGGAATAAAAAGCCCCGCTCCAATACCGTACACCAATAAGATCATAGCAATTAGAACAGGGGACCAAGCGGCCTGCATCAGGCTAAGCACACCATACGAAGCCGACATGATGACGAGACCAATGACCATCAGGCGAGTGACACCGATCGTTTTCATCATACAGCCAGACACCTTAGACAATAACATGAGACCTGCTGGTGCAGATAAATTCACAAGCCCGACCTGCCAAGGCTCAAGGGTTGCCAGCTTTTCCAAAAAGTATGGTGGCACGATAAAACCTAAGGAAGTCGCTCCGCCTAACACGAAGATCCCGATAATTGGTGCGGTAAAAACACCGCTTCGGAACAGTTTTAAATCTAATATTGGCTGCGATGCCCGAAGTTCCCACAAGATGAATCCCGCAAATAATAAAATAAAAAAAACTACGGAACCAAGTGTCAATAAGTTTGAAGTTGAAAGCATAGAAAGCCCCTGCAGCAATGCAAGGATTGAAAATGCCAACATCAGGTTCCCGGGCAGGTCAAGCTTTATAGAATGGCGTGAATCCTCGCTCCTTTTCAGAAGAAATATACACCCTGTAAGGCCGATAACAGCAAAAGGTAAATTGATCCAAAAAATCCATTGCCAGCTTCCGAGCGATATTAAGATCCCGCCGATACTTGGTCCAAGGACGGGACCAAGACCCAAAAGCAAACCTAATGTCCCAAGCGCT
The DNA here is from genome assembly GCF_004341035.1 of Scopulibacillus darangshiensis. Taxonomy (GTDB): domain Bacteria; phylum Bacillota; class Bacilli; order Bacillales; family Sporolactobacillaceae; genus Scopulibacillus; species Scopulibacillus darangshiensis. Next base: position 10,751 of record NZ_SLXK01000008.1, on the reverse strand, counting down.
GAACCTTGTCTATCTTTAGGAATTGTGCTCGTAATTATAGCTATTGCAGTGGCTTGCAGCATCGCCGCACCTATGCCTTGTAAACCGCGGCAGGCAATCAATAGTCCCGGTGTTGATGAAAGACCGCACAGAAGTGATGCCAACATAAATACCATAAGGCCCAAGCTGTATATTTTTATACGGCCATACTTGTCACCTAACCGTCCAAATATAACAATCGTTCCAACAAGAGCTAAAGTATACAAAGTGATGGTCCAGGTCATCACGGAAAGGGATGAATCAAATGAGATGACCAACGTTGGCAAAGCCACATTTATTATCCCGGTATCCAGTGTAGATAAAAACATGCCAACGCCGGCAGTGTACACAACAATATAATCGGGTATATGTAGGCGGGTCAGAGTCTTTTCCATGGAAAAATCCCTCCAGTAAGTGGAAACTTAACTTGTTTTCAACCATTATACAATCTGAATATTTCATGTTTCATCGAAATGTTGAGATGCTATACTTTTATTGTAAGCTTAGGGAGGAGGATGCGATATGACCATGTATTCTAATATCTCTACAACAGCCGCGCTTATAGGTGACGCGACACGAACAGGAATATTGATGGCTCTAGCTGATGGCAAGGCTCTGACAGCTGGTGAACTTGCACACATTGCCAGTGTATCGCCGCAAACAGCAAGCAGCCACTTGAACAAATTAATGGAAGGCGGACTCATAAAGGTGGAAGTGCAGGGACGGCATCGCTATTTTAAGCTTTCAGGTCCCGAAGTCGCGCGTGCCATTGAGGCAATTGCGATTGCCTCCCCTCCTCTAAAGGTCCGATCCTTGCGGCAATCCAGCGAGAAGAAAGCACTTGAATACGCACGCACTTGCTATGGTCATTTGGCAGGGAAATTAGGTGTCGCCACGACCGATGCCCTAATTGCCTGCGGCTATTTTCGGGATATAGGAGATGTTTACCAGTTGACGGATAGGGGACAAGAATGGCTAATTGATTTCGGTGTTCAGCCTTTCTTGCCAAAGAAAATCGATTTTAATGCTATACCGCAGCACCTAGACTGGACCGAGCGGAGGCACCATATTGGCGGTCCCTTGGCACTCGCCATCACTAGGCGGTTGCATGACCTTGGCTGGATTGAAGATGGCCCGATTCGACGGTCTATAAAGCTGACTAGGGTTGGGAGAGCATGTATGCAGGATGAGTTTGGGATTGATACGGATCAATTATGATAAGAAGGTGAGTAAGTGATTAGGAACGAGGAAGATGTCATTCGGATAATTAAAGAAGACGAATGGATGATGGATATATTGAGGGACGTTAAATCGCTGAATTTGCCTGACTGGTGGGTATGTGCCGGATTCGTCCGTTCGAAGATATGGGATGTGCTACATGGGTTTGAAATAAGAACACCATTATCAGATATTGATGTCATCTATTATGATCCCGGCGATATAAATGAAGAGGCAGAAAAAAGATTAGAAGATAAGTTAAAAGGTATGAATCCCCATATCCCGTGGTCGGTGAAAAATGAAGCGAGGATGCATGTTGTAAATGATATCTCACCCTATACATCATCAGTGGATGCCATTTCAAAGTTTCCAGAAACAGCTACATCATTAGGTGTTAAGTTGGATGAAAAAGATAATTTGGTTTTAACCGCTCCTTGTGGGATAGATGACGTGATCAACATGGAAATAAAACCAACGGCTTATTTTAAGGAAACAGCTGATCGCCTTAAAATTTATAAAGAGCGGGTTATGAAAAAGAATTGGCCATCTATTTGGAGCAAAGTTAAAATTACAGATACTAGCCTACCTTGTTGATCCTGTTGGCATAGGATTTGGACTTATAGAAACGAGATAATTGAAGGAGTGTACACAGTTGGAAATCAAATATATCAAACCGAAAGATACATATAAGCTTAGACATAAGATTTTACGTCCGAACCAAACAATAGAAGACTGCAAATTTGAGGGGGATATGGATGAACACTCCTTTCATTTAGGTGCCTATTTTAATGGCCAATTAATTAGCATAGCTTCTTTTTATCGGGAAAAAAACCCGACATTAAATGGGGCGATGCAATATCGGCTCAGAGGCATGGCAACAGATGGGGAGTATAGGAAACAGAAAGCTGGCAGTTCGCTGATTGCTTCGGCTGAAGAAATTTTAAAGGAAAAAGGTGCTGATCTTTGGTGGTGCAATGCACGAACCAAGGTAAGTCCCTATTATAAAAAATTAGGGTTAAGCGAGCATGGTGAAGTATTCGACATTCATCCAATCGGACCTCACAAATTAATGTATAAAAAGATCGGTTAATAATCGGGTTACATCTGAAAAAGGCCGCTTCTAATTATAAAGCGGCCTATGGTCGTGAATCTTCTTGCTTTTGATACAATTCTTTTCCACAGGTATCGATGTGATTTTTGAGATTCTCATTAGTTATTGAATTGTAGTTTTGCAGGTCAATCATATAGGGCAGCGGGTAAATGTCATTCAGCCATTCATAAAGATCTGCCATTGTTTTATCTGAAATGTCATCCCCAACTATAGCTAAATCTATATCAGAACCTTTTTTGTAATTTCCTAAGGCGCGGCTGCCGAATAAAATAGCTTGATCAATCTCACTAAATTTATCCAGTGCTTTTTTAATATAATAAAAATCACGTTCTAATAGTCCATACATCATAACCGTTCCTTCGAGAGTTTCTCGTATAATTTGCGGAGTTGGGGGAAATATTTGTCTTTGATCTCTTTCGTAAACTTTATGGCCATCACTTCATTGTAGGTATGTGCAGCTAAATTTCGGTTGGACAAGGCATCTATCCAAATGTGCCCATCTTCAATTATTTCCATTTGAAAGGCAGTTTTAATCGTTTCCCGGGAGCTTCTTACAATATATCCCTCCGACTCAATATAATCCTTTAGAACCTTCCATGCCAACTCAAAGGTTACCTCAAACAATTGAATAAGCCCTGCACGCTCCAGCTCATTATTAATAGATTGGTGCTCGTATTTTTCTAAAACGAGGTAAGCCTTCTCAAAGTTTTCAAACCGCTGTTTCCATCTTTGACTTTTTAAAGGATCCAATCAAATCCGCCTCCAATTTACTAAAATAAGGCCATAATACCCTATATTAAATTTTACCATCCCTTTGCAAGTTTTATAATTGATTTTTATAAAAGTATAAGGCTAAGGTATAATTAAGTTAAAAAAAGGTGATGACATGAGTGAGAACGGGACGTGCTTAGGCTGTCTTCTGGCAAATAGGAAACAACCGGTTCATGTGGTATATGAAGATGATGATGTGTGCTGTTTTTTAGACCACGAACCTTTTAACGAAGGTCACACGCTTATCCTGCCGAAGAAGCACTTTTTGGATGTTGATGAGCTTGATCAGGACACAGCAATAGCCGTTATGAAAGCCTCAATGACAACTTCTAAGGCTTTGAAAACCTTATTTCAGCCTGATGGTGTAACGATATGCCAAAATGGAGGCAGATTTAATGAGCTAGGACACTATCACATGCACGTTGTAGCAAGATACGAAGACCAGCCATTTGAGGCCTTTTATTCAACGAAACACTTGAATAATGATAAAGAGAAATGGAGGTTTTTGGAGACAAAGGCGAGGCTTGCAGCAGAGATCAACACTATGACCTAAAACATTGAAATTTAAGTCACTTCAGTTAAGGGTAAACTATGGGTATAATAGCAAATATCACAACACCATGATTGACGGACGGTGAAAAAGCGGATGGATATTAAGCATTTACAATATTTAATTGAGGTGACGCGTTTCAATAGTTTCAGCAAAGCGGCGGATCATTTGTTTGTGACACAGCCAACGATCAGCAAGGCGATTAAAGGTCTTGAAAGTGAGCTTGGCGTCACTTTATTTGACAGATCAAGAAAACAGATATTGCTGACTGATGCGGGAAAAATCATTTTGGAACAGGCCCAGGTGATTAATAAGGCCTTTGAAGATTTACAAATCCAAATTGATGACCTTTCCCAATTAAAAAAAGGTCACATCCGTGTTGGTTTGCCGCCGATGATTGGAACACACTTTTTTCCTGCGATTATCGGGCAGTTTCGTGAACGCTATCCAGCCATTTCCATAGAACTTGTGGAAGACGGGTCAAAGAAAGTTGTTGATGACGTTGAAAACGGCAGTCTTGATATTGGTGCCGTAGTCTTGCCGACAAACGAAACACTCTTTCATTCGTTTTCCTTTGTAAAAGAAGAGATTAAGTTGATTGTACATCCGGAACACCGGCTTGCCGGGAGAAAGAAGGTAAAGCTTTCGGAATTGACGGATGAACATTTTATGTTATTTAATGATGATTTTGCCCTTCATGATCGGATTATGGCTTCATGTATGGTCGCGGGATTTCAGCCGAAAGTCATTTCTAAAAGCTCGCAATGGGATTTTATCGGTAAAATGGTTGCATCCAAATTGTGTGTGACACTTTTGCCTGAAAGCAAATGTCTGGAATTGAAGGATGACATTCGCGTCATTAGTGCGACAGAACCAAATGTAAATTGGGAGCTTGCTATTATTTGGCGAAGAAATCGTTATCTTTCGTATGCAGCGAAGGAACTTCTTAAGTTTACTAAAGAACAGTTTGAGTGATCAAAAATCAAATTTTTAACAGGAACAGCCCCTATTAATAGGCGGCTTTTTTAAATGCTGGCTTTAAGTGGAAGCACTTACATAACCAAGTGTTATGCAACGTATGAAAAATAACAATTTTACTTAAGACTTGCAGCGGATTACAATGACGGTAGCCGAAGAAAGATGTTGGCCAAAGAAACGGCAGCATTTATTGATTTGAATAGTCTTAGAAACATTTAATATATAGGAGATGGGTAAAATGATCGTCTTATCTAGTCTTGATGAATTGAATGCTGCAAACAGTGAAGTAGGAACATTAAAGCTGGAATATCCTGATTTATTTGAAAAACTGTTGCATGCTGTTAATCTGACACGACAGCTGCAATTGAAATATGATTATTTGGGTTGCATGCTGACGGACGACATCCCCGGCCAATATGCACCTGTTAACATCCCCGATTCCGTCGCTGATATGTACCATCTGGAAATCATGAAGGCAAAAAATCATAATGAATTTTATGCTGCTAAACAATTATTCTTCAAGTCCAAAGACATCGGCTTTGCCAACATCAGCATGCTCATTCTGGGCCGCAGTCCAGAACAAGTGAAAGGCATCTAAATATATATAGAAGAAGTTACTTTATGGTAGCTTCTTTTTAGTTTGCATCAAAAGCCTGGTTGTGGTTTAATGTTTATTAAATCGTAATTGTTACGATTTATTCTAAAAATATTAAACTACAAGGGGGAAAAAGTTGTTTAGAAGCAAAGTCGTGTTGGGTATGGTCACGGGAATCATAATCTGCCTTATTTTTACCGGGAGCAGCAAAACGGGGAAAGTGGACGGTTCCGCTGATAAGAAGCTGACCATTTATACAACAATTTATCCGATCTATGATTTTACAAAGAAATTGGCAGGAGACAGGGATAAGGTTGTCTCAATCCTGCCGCCCGGTGCCGAGCCCCATTCCTATGAACCAACTCCAAGGGAAATGGCAGCATTAAATAAAGCAGATCTTCTTATCTAAAATGGCAGTGGGATGGAGTTATGGGTCAGTTTGCCAAAAAACATGATGTACACTACATTATGTTTGAAACTCTGGTTAATCCAAAAATAGCCAAAATGGTGGAAAACAAAATTGGAGCAAAGCCGCTGACATTAAATCCATTGGAAAATTTAACAAAAGAAGAAGAAAAGCAAGGTGAGGATTACTTTTCTGTCATGAAGGAGAATTTAAAAAGTTTGAAAACAGCGCTTAAAAATCCATAAGAGCAGGAAAGCCGGCTATCTAAAGTTCAAATTGTTTAAACATTTGGCTGATCATGGCATTCAGAACAATAACCATAGACTTCGAACTTATGGCCGGTCACTGTAAAACCGTCGCTATTAGTTTCGACTGCATCCATAGGGCAATTTTTAATCTCTTGTGTTTTTCCGCAATCGAGACAAATGAAATGGTGATGATGGTCATTCGTTGAACAGCTGAAACGGAAACGCTTTTCCCCGTTAAGTTCAGTTGATTCCAAAATATCTAATTCCGAAAACAAAGCCAAATTGCGATAAATGGTATCAAAGCTGATGCCAGGGTGATCGTTCTTCATGACTTCAATCACTTCTTTAGGTGTCAAATATCTTTTTTCTTTAGAAAAGAGCTCGAGCATTTCTTCCCGTTTACCAGTATATTTGTAACCTTTGTCTTTGAGGATCTCAATTGCTGATGCAACATTCATTGCTTATGCCTCCAATAGGACTTTATGATAAATGATGAATTACCGTTATTATAACGCTTTGGCAGGTAAAGAACAAAATGATTGACATTGATTCAAATTTTAAAACGTAATTATTACACTTTATGAGCCCCTTTTTTTCAGCATGATCCATGGTTTCAATTCAGACTTTTTCCGGTACTTGTTTTGATCCCGGGTTTGCTGCTGTGTCGGGTATCCGGGGGAAAACCGCAAATGCAGTATTTATGATCCTCATATCACTGACGATATCTATTTCTGTGCAAGCCGTTGGTGTCATGCTTGTAACTGGATTAATGACCTTGCCAGTTACTGTATCAATAATATTAGGGAAAAGTTTCAAAGCAGTAATAGGGGTTTCGATGATGATTGGAGAGTTTTCAATAATGGCTGGTTTGTTTGCTTCTTTCTATCTCAGTATTGCTGCCGGCGGAGCGATTATCACAAGTTCACTAGTATGTTTGATCATTGTTGTGGCTTTAAAAAAGCTGCTAGGGAAAATTGTGAAAGCTGCTAGCACCACAAAATATTTATAAAAAAATAAAGGGTATCTGGCTGCCATTGTAGAATTGAATAAGGGAATATATGTTTGCTTTGTTGGGGAGGGGAGTTTGGCATAATGCAATGTGATGTCCAGCAAAAAATAAAGCTTGCCTTGTATATTCCAAAGTATGATAAAGCATTAAATGAATTTAGTTTACCTAATGAACAGGTGAGATTCACGGCATTGCCTAAAGAAATGATTCAAATGGCAAAATCCGATAAAACCCGAAACCCAGTTGTTATTTTAGCTAATAGGGTGCCAGTAGGCTTCTTTGTTTTGCAGTCGGGAGAACGTGTCAGTGAATATACTGACAACCCAAATGCTTTATTGCTCATTGCCTTTTCGATCAATCATAATGAACAAGGGAAGGGCTATGCGAAATCAGCATTACAACAAGTCCCTGCGCTTGTTAAGCGGTATTTTCCAACGGTAAATGAAGTTGTATTAGCAGTAAATGAGAAGAATATTCCTGCACAAAAGCTTTACGAAAAGTGCGGGTTTATAGATGAAGGACGGCGGAAAATGGGCAATATCGGATGGCAAATGATTTTAAGTTTTTCACTAAAACATGTGTAAGCGGAAAAGTGGGCGAATTAAAAAAATATTAAAAGAGCATTTTGATGGTTTCTGGAAGCTACATTCCGAGTTATTCCCTACCTTTATCGAAATGATATTGAAGAAACTGTCCGGAAAAACATAAGGTGTGGCACACGAGACTTGATTTATGTAAGATATGAATGCCTTGGGTTGTGAGGGTGATACAAATCCTGTTTTTTTTATGGAACGTAAAGGAACTTGAAAATAGTCGCCTTGTGGTAAATTTATTGTGACTTTCGGGGCTTAGCCTGTATATAAGAGAGAGGATTCCCTTGTTAATTGGAAATTAATGAAGCTGCTTTTTCTAATAGCGGAACCTGAGTCCTATAATAAATGAGTGAATGCTTCTATTGCCGTTTGTTAGTTCTTTATACAAAAGAAAACTACGAAGCGCTCCGTCAAAATACTTCGCTTTCCACGGGCACGGTCTCCGCCTCCTCGGAAAGCAAAAACCGCTTTCTTGCGGGGTCTTTGGACACGTGCTGTTCCCGTAGGAGTTTTCGTATTTTAACTACGCTTCGCATTAGCAATTATACTTTTCAAATTTTATTGGTAGGGATATGAATGAACGCTTTTAGTTTTGTCCCAGCCTCATTAAAAAATCTACCTATATTCCATGTTCAAAGCTCACACTAAGCCGATTCTTTAACCTGCTAAGCTTCGGATGGATCATGAAGTATATAGCAAACCCAATATATCCGGTCCCGGACAATAACAAAATCAAAAAGCCAGAGCTCAGATCACCCAATAATCCGCCAAGGAAATAGCCAATTGGGGTTAATGACCCCAAAAGTGATGATAGGAAGGCAAATCCGATCCCTAGATATTCTCCAGGCAAATTGACCTGAATTAAGGTTTGGGCATAAATGGCTAATATCCCAATGCCCATCCATGAAAGGCCAAAGAGGATGTAAGGAATCAAGAAACTCTCCATAGTGACAAATGACAGGATCCAGCACACCCCGGAAAACAAAGAAACCATATGCATGATCCGGTTCAAGGGGATGTTCTCCACCTTACCGGACAAAAGGGTGCCGGAAAGGGTCCCAACTGACATAGCCGTTAACCAAAAGCCGTATTCAGAGGGGGATGTGGATATCACCGGCAGCATCGCTATCCCCATACTTCCAAAGACATTCATACCAATGACACCAAATAAAATGGTTAATAATGTCGTTTGTTTCTTAACAACATGGTATCCTTCAATAAAATCTTTCTTATATTGGTTCAAGAAAGGTACGGTTGAAGATTCTTTTTCTTTACTTTATTTGACTTTGGAATCTTTAAATAAAAAAAGAACATAAGCCCTGTGCAGATAAGCATTATGCTATTAGATATATAGACAATACCAAGTCCAACTAAAGCAATAAGAATGCCGGAGATAGCATCACAAATAATATCTAATGACTGATATGAAAAAGCGAAGATTGAATTGACTTTTGTCAATTGGTCGCGCGATGCCAGGTTTTCAATTAACGCGCTTTCAGTCGGATAGGTTGCTTCCGACAAGGAAAGGGCGACAAACAAAAGGATAAATAAGATTGGCAGCCATAACATATCAGTTACATACAAAAGGGAAATGATGCTCACCAATATCCCTTGGCCGATACAGGCGATGTAAAGGATCCGCCTTTTTGAAAACCTGTCTATGATCGGTCCATAAAGAAACTGAATAGTCACGGGCAGCATCGCAATCGCACTTGTTAATCCTATTAAAAAGGCAGAGTCTGTCATTGTTTTTACGAACCAAACTGTCGCGATCATATACAGGCTGTCAGAGAAGTTGGTTATTATTCTGCCTATCAATAAAATCATGAGTTGTTTATTCATTTTCTATCCCCCATTTTGTTATAGGTCTTCGCGATGATTGACCTAATATTGGAGGACCGCGGATGCTAGAACTCTAATTTTCAAATGGATTAAGTGCTCGAATATGTATCATGGTGTGATCTCCTTTCATTTTCTATTTAAGATAATGGTACACCAGTTGGCGGAAATTTCAATTATAATCCAATGAAATTTTGTTAGGGTGTGTGGAATGAAGAATCTAAATGAAACAAAGAACAAGAATTTGGTTATGGATGTTTTAAAAAAGAATCCTTCTTCAACGTTTAATCCCCTGTTTTCTTATGTAAGAGATGTGCAAAAACAAATCTCAGCCTCGGCAGCGGCAGTCTATGTTATACATAACGATAATACAGCAGGTGAATGGTATTCGGGCCGTCATCACTTTTCCAGCAGCCGAAAGGTCCATCAAGACTCTCGTTTTAATATTTTCTCTGCCAGAAAAAGCTATATTGGTTTGGCAACAGCCATCTCTCTGTATGAAGGGAAAATAAACAGCCTTGATGATGAACTAAGGATTTATCTTGATGATGCAGGGGAAGAGATTATCCGGGGAGTAACGATTCGTCACCTTGTCACCCACACTCACGGCCTTGAATTAGAAGGTAATCGACTAGTCAAGGAATATCCGGCTGGTACTCACTGGGGATATAATAATGCCGGTTTATCATTGCTCTATAAAATTATCAAAAATACAACGGGTTGTACGGTTGCAGACATTATTCAGGAAAAAGTTTTTGCCCCTTTGGGTTTTGATGAAACAAGCTGGGAAAGTGAGCCTTCGGAAAATCTTGTTTATGATATTTTAGATGAGCCGGAGAAGCATAAGATCAGTTTAGAAGATCGGACTGGTTTTGAAAGAAATTTGTTTGTCAGTGCGAGGGAGCTTGCGTACTGGGGCTATTTTCATTTGAAAAAAGGGTACATCAATGGCACTCAAGTGCTGCCAAAAGAAATATTTGATACAGTCACCGCCATTCAGACACCAGGCAACATGGCAAACATCCCGTTAAATGGCTTTTTCTGGTTTCGTAATGAAAATAACTATGAAAAAAGTGAACTTGGGGAGAAGCTGCCGGGAGGGTCATATCAGATTTTAGGAAAATCGGGATGCACCTGTCTGGTCATTCCAAAATACAATGCAGTCGCTGTGCGGATGTACAACAAAATAGGAAATCCCCCGGGATACGATTATTTGCGCGACATCAAAAATTTCGGGAATTTGGTTGCGGAATTGTTTGAAGGTTAAAAAAAGACTCCAGCAATAATACGAACATTTGTTTGTGTTTTGTTGGAGTCTATGTTATAATAATAATAGTTGTGGATTTGAAATAAAGTGTGATTATTTATATTAAAGATTGATAATTTTAAAAAAGTTCGATAATTTATAAAAAGGT
>NZ_SLXK01000007.1 GCF_004341035.1 Scopulibacillus darangshiensis | reverse complement strand
GAAGATTTAAACAAGACCCAGGTACATATTTGAGCAACATTGAAAGCAAATGGAACGGGCACAACTAGTCTATTGTGCTAGTTGTGCCGTCTAAGTTAAAAAAGAAAGCTTTTATTATACCAACCGTAGTTGTTACCAAAAATAACGAAGCAAGGCTCGACGGCGCGGCAGTCTTCGATTATAAGAACCAGCTGGCCGGCTTTTTAAATTCAGATGAAACATCGGGGTTAAATTACATAACAGGTAAGGCTAAGGGCGGTTATATATCAGCCAGCATCGACCATGACCAATTTGCTTTCGATTTGCAACGGGCTAAGAGCAGCATTAAAGCGGATGTTACGGACAAAAATCATATTCACTTTACTGTCTCAATTGATGCAAGCGGGATTGTCGCCGAGTCATTGCAAACGATTGATTTCACAGATCCTGCCCAAATGGCGAAGGTGGAAAAAGCGGTGGGGAAACAGATTAAGCGTTTAACAGGCGAAGCTATTAAGAAGCTTCAAGATGATTTAAATACCGATGCTCTTGGATTAGGGGATTACCTCCAAAGAAACCACTATGATCTGTGGCAATCAATAAAATCAAATTGGGATCGTGGCGAGAACTATTTTGCTAAGAGCACTATCACGGTCAAAACTCATGTGAATGTCAAATCTTCGGGAACGGTCATTGAATCGAAATTTAAATAATATGGAGAGGACATCAATAAATGTGGAAGTTCATTTTAGATTATAAACCGTCACTATTGGTCCTGTCTATTGCAGTCCTGTCCTTTGTCATCCCAGTTCTTATTTACTTTGTAAATCAGAAAATACACAAAGCAGCCGATCCTCCTTGGAAGAACAAACAGCAAAAGCAAAAGAAGGGGAAGAAGAAAAAGGAGAAAAAGAAGGCAAAGAAATAACTAGGAGGGGAAAGTGTGAAACCATTCGATTACGCTGATGAGAAAATTGGACAAAAAGAAATTGGCTTTGCCATCCCCTCCCTTGTCATTGGTGTTATTATTCTTTCGCTTCCGCGTGTCATTGCTGATGCAACAGAGTTTTCAGATGGTTGGGTACCCCTTCTTATAAGTGGTCTATTTGCAATCCTTTTTACATGGATGACCGCATCATTAGTATCACGCTTCCCTAACCAGCCCTTTTTTGATTATAGTTCCAAGCTTATTTCAAAACCCTTGGCTTTTTTATTAACCTTATTCATGGCTTTTTATTTTATTATTTTTACTGCCTATGAGGTAAGGTATATAGCCATATTGACCAACCAATATTTGCTCAAGGACACGCCGGGAGAAGTCATTTCATTTGATTTCCTTCTGCTTGTCATATATGCGGTTGCAGGGTCGAGAGCGGCATTGTTTCGTTTAAACGTCTTGTTTCTTCCAATTGTCGTCATCGTCCTCTTAATCTTACTCATTGGCGCCATGTCGATCTTTGACTGGAAGCATTTATTTCCTTTATTTAAAACTAACTGGAAAGGATATGCAGAAGGCATGAAGAATTCTTTTCCTGCCATGACTGGTTGGGAAATACTTTTATTTTATGCTGCTTTAATGAAACCGCCGGTAAAAGCTGTGAAGCCTGCCATCATCGGCATGTGTGTGCCAATTATTTTGTATTTGCTGCTATATATCGTAACCATCGGTGTCTATTCGAACATAGTAACAAGAAACCTCGTCTTTCCAACCGTGGAACTTGCAAAGGAAGTGGAGATCCCCGGCGGTATTTTCGAACGGGCGGAAACATTATTCTTTACCGTCTGGATCATGACGATCTTTTCGACAGCTTCTATATTTTTCGATGTATCCGTGATGGCTGTCAATTCAATTTTTAAAAAAGCCAAAAAAGTCATCATCATTTTTATTTTGGCCCCATTGATCTATCTAATCGGCATGCTGCCCAAAAGCTTTATCGAGGTCACTAATTTTGGCCATTTCCTTGGCTTAATGGGTTTCATTACATCCGCCATTATTCCCGGATCTTTGTTTTTAATAGCTAAAATAATGGGGACAAAAGGGAAAAGTTAATTGTGGAAAACTATCCTAGAGTATTGGAGGGGACAGCTTGAAACCATTCGATTACGCTGATGAGAAAATTGGACAAAAAGAAATTGGCTTTGCCCTCCCCTCCCTTGTTATTGGGGTTAGCATCCTTTCACTTCCGCGTGTCGTAGCGGATACTACGAAATTTGCAGACGGCTGGGTTTCAGTTCTTATAGCGGGTTTACTTTCACTCCTTTTCACATGGATCACCGCAACACTAGTATCCCGCTTCCCTAATCAATCGTTTTTGGACTACAGTTCCAAACTTATTTCAAAGCCCTTAGCTCTTTCTTTAACCTTATTCATGATTCTTTATTTCGTACTTTTTACTGCCTTTGAAATAAATTATATAGCTATATTGACAAAGCAGTATTTGCTCGATGAAACGCCGAAAGAAATCATTTCATTTGTTTTTCTTCTGCTTGTAATCTATGCAGTCGCAGGGTCGAGAGCTGCATTGTTCCGATTAAACATTCTATTTTTGCCGATCGTTGTGATCGTCCTTTTGATTTTACTCATAGGAGCCTTATCGGTTTTTGATCCAAAGCATTTATTCCCTTTATTTAAAACAAATTGGATGGGGTACTTAAAAGGGGTGAAGGGATCCTTTCTTGCCATGACCGGATGGGAGATTCTCCTAATTTATAGCGCTCTAATACGGCCCCCTGTAAAAGCCGTAAAGCCTGCCATTATCGGCATGTGTGTGCCAATTATCTTATATTTATTACTTTATATTGTCACTATCGGTGTCTATTCGAACATAGTAACAAGAAACCTCGTCTTTCCAACCGTGGAACTTGCAAAGGAAGTGGAGATCCCCGGCGGTATTTTCGAACGGGCGGAAACATTATTCTTTACCGTGTGGATTATGACAATCTTTTCAACAGCTTCCATATTTTATGATGTCTCTGTGATGACTATCAGCTCTATTTTTAAAAAAACCAAAAAAGCCATCATCATTTTTATTTTGGCACCTATAATCTATGTGATTAGCATGTTGCCCAAGAGTTTTATCGAGGTCACTAACTTCGGCCATTTCATTAGCTTTATGGCCTACTTTGCGGCTTTCATTATTCCCGCCCTTTTGCTTTTAATAGCTAAAATACGGCGGATAAGAGAGGACAAGGAGGGGATGGCTTGAAACCATTCGATTACGCTGATGAGAAAATCGGACAAAGAGAAATTGGCTTTGCAATCGCCTCCCTTATTATAGGGGTCAACATTCTTTCCCTTCCGCGTACCATAGCGGCAACGACAAAATTTGCAGACGGATGGGTTTCCCTTCTAATAGCCGGCTCAGTTTCAATCCTTTTTACTTGGATCACCGCAAAATTGATGTTACGTTTCCCAAACGAGTCATTCTTGGATTACAGTTCCAAGCTTGTTACAAAACCACTATCGGTTTTATTTACCATATTAATGATTATTTATTTCATTCTTTTAACAGCCTTTGAGGTAAGGTATATAGCCATATTGACCAACCAATATTTGCTTGATGAAACGCCAAAAGAGGTCATATCATTTGTTTTTCTATTAGTCTTGACCTATGCTGTAGCGGGGTCGAGAGCTGCGTTGTTCCGTTTAAACATTTTATTTTTGCCGATTGTTCTCATCGTCCTTCTGATTTTGCTCATTGGCGCCTTGTCGGTTTTTGATCCGAAGCATCTATTCCCTTTATTTAAAACAAATTGGACGGGGTACTTAAGAGGAGTGAGGGATTCATATTATATACTAACCGGGTGGGAATTTCTCTTATTTTACACTATTATAATGAGGCCTAATGAAAAAACTGTAAAACCTGCCGTCATCGGCATATGCGTACCAATTATCTTATATTTGTTTATATATATCATAACCATCGGTGTTTATTCTAATATCGCAACAAGAAATCTGCTCTTTCCAACCGTTGAGCTTGCAAAAGAAGTGGAAATTCCCGGCGGTATATTCGAACGGGCGGAAACATTGTTTTACACTGTCTGGATCATGAAGATCTTCACTGCATCTTCCATATATTTTGATGGCTCTGTGCTAGCCATCAGTTCTATTTTTAAAGGGGTCAAAAAAGTCACCATCATTTTTACTTTGGCACCGCTGATCTATCTGATAAGTTTGCTGCCAAAAAATTTTAATGAAGTCACTAGCTTTGGCCATTTCCTTAGCCTTTTCGGGATTATTACTTCTACCGTCATCCCAGTATTGTTATATTTCGTTGCTAAAATAAGACGGATTGGAAGGGACAAGTAGGAGCCCGCGCTGATTTTTTGCACGGGCTCCATTTGGTCATTATTCTTGCGAGTCTATCACAAAATCAACAGCAAGTTTGTCTATCACGCCAATTTCGTCTAAGTAAGAAACGACAGCTTGATGTTCTGGCGAAGGGCCGTAATTTTCCAAAGCTTCCTTCGATTCAAAACGGACTGTCAGCCCCATGTCATAGCCTTTATTCCGGTCGGAAAAATTGTGGTTCGTTTGAATATCCAGTATACCCGGCAAGACGGACTTAAGTTGGCGAAGACGCTTCATTCCTTCTTCTTTTTGTTCATTTGTTGCGGCATCATTAAATTTAAATAATACAATATGCTCTATCACAGCATTCGCCCTCTTTCGTTTATTAACCTCGTCTTCTATTTTACCAGATCTCTTATAAATGTTTTGCACCAATAGTAAGTCCTTCCCAACATATCATCCGTTAGGAAGGACCTCTGTTGTATTATTGTGTTTGTGTTGTTGTCGTTTCCATATCTGGCATTTTGACTTCTTTTGCATTTTGTTTCACATCATCCGGGATAGTAACTTTAACATTATTAAAGTCCTTGTACTCACTGCTGGATTTGACTTTCATCTTCATTTTCTGTGTCTCATCGTTAGGATTGGTCACAGTCATGTTCATTGTCATCTTCATTTCTTGAGGCAAAAATTTCTCTTTATCAAAAGTATAAGTAAAGGAGACATTATCATATTTTACATTTTTCATAGCTTCCTTAAATTGATCCATATTGGGCATTTGGTCTTTTACCATTTTCTTAACGAATTTATCAAAGTCTGCTCCCTTACCTTTATAAGTCAGGACATAATTCTTGTCTTTCTCTTCCAGCTTAAAATCCTTGGCAAATCCTTTTAAACTTTTTAATTGTTTTTCGATGTCGGCGGCATTGCCCTTCGTTAACTTATCAAGCATGGCACTTTGCGGATTATCTAGTTTTACCCATTCGCCTGGCTTCATAGGGCTTTGCATATAAAGATTATCTTTGGTCATGTACATGTCAATGTTCATGGTTTGACCGGCGTTCTTAGGGTTGCTTGTTTTTTGTTTCGTATAAATTAGCAGCGGTTCCTTCTGATAATCTACTGACCCTATTGTTGACGTGTGGATCTTTTGCCCTTGAACCTCCATATCCATGTTGGTTGTTGTATCGGCGTTAAAGCTTTTTAGATCCTGTGAGGCTTTTTGCGCCTTTTCCAAAACTTCACTTGCGTTTTTTGGACCGGAAGCGCCACACGCCGTTAAGGCAATGAGCAAAACAGCCCCGATTACCAAGCTAAATATCCTTTTCATATTGTGTTCCCCTTTCAAAATAATTAAGATACCATCTCTTCATACGTTTCTGCCAAGAATAAGTTTCCAATTAAAGTTGGCCACCCTTTACCTTATTTTTCCCACTGCTCATTTTATTCCCTGAAATGAAATGTATAAACTTTCAGAATTATAGAGGACGAACGGTAAAGAAAACTCGCCGATTGGCGAACCTTTGGTGAAGACAGAGGCGTAGTTGCACTTATGTGCGTCAGAAAGTATACTTTCTGATTAACCAATAGAAAAGACCGGACAAATCATGTCCGATCTTTTGGCATATTATGGTGTTTCAGCTGACAGTCGCTTTTCACGGGCAAGATGAGCAGCTGCTACCATTGATTTAAGCGATTCAATAACCTCTTTCTCGTTTCGGGTTTTCAATCCGCAGTCTGGGTTTATCCAGAATAGTTCCGGATCGAGCGTTCTAAGCGCACGGTCAAGGATATCGATAATTTCTTCGACGCTTGGGACACGCGGGCTGTGAATATCATAGACACCGAGACCAAGACCTTGATCGTAAGCTTTGTCTTCGAAGGTCTTGATTAACCCGCCATGGCTTCGCGCTGCCTCAATCGCCAGGACATCGGCATCAAGGGCATGAATCGCATCAATAATATCGTCGAAGTTCGAATAGCACATATGTGTGTGAATTTGCGTTTCATTTTTCACTGAAGCAGTTGCTAATTTAAATGAATACACAGCATGCTTTAAATAGTTTTCCCACTTCTCTTTCTTGAGCGGCAGGCCCTCACGCAAGGCCGGCTCATCAACTTGAATCATATTAATGCCCTCACACTCTAATGCTTCCACTTCTTTTCTTAAAGCTAATGCAATTTGGTGGGTAACCTCATGCTGCGGAATGTCGTCACGGACAAACGACCAATTTAGAATGGTAATTGGACCCGTAAGCATGCCTTTAACAGGCTTTTCCGTCAGCGATTGCGCATAGACGCTTTCTTTTAAGGTCATAGGTTCGCGGAAAGCAACATCGCCGTATATGATCGGGGGTTTAACACAACGGGATCCGTAAGATTGAACCCACCCGTTCTTGGACGTAACAAATCCGCCAAGCTTCTCACCGAAATATTCGACCATATCATTGCGTTCAAATTCGCCGTGAACAAGAACATCAAGTCCTATCTCTTCCTGTATGGCAATCCAACTCTTAATTTGATCCTTAACATATTGTCCGTATTGATCATCGCTCCATTCACCCTTCCGCCACTCTCGCCTTGCCTTTCTAACCTCAGCTGTTTGCGGCAGGCTGCCAATGGTTGTTGTCGGAAGGAATGGCAAGCCGAAACTTGCTTCCTGAACTTTCTTCCTTTTATTAAACGGGGCTTCCCGTTCGGCACGATATCCGGAAAGCTGACGAATCTCTTCCTGGACAGATAAAACGTTACGATCTCCAGACTGATTGAGAGCATATACAGCTGCAGTGCTTTCATTTATCTCTTTCTCTACTGCCTTCCGTCCTCCGTTAATCCCTTTTGATAAAAGACTAACTTCCACAAGTTTTTCATCTGCAAAAGAAAGGCCCTTCTGCAGTACAGGATCAAACTGTTCATTTTTGACCGTGACAGGGACATGGAGAAGACTTGCGGACGGCTGAATGATCAGACGTTCGGCAGGAACAGCATTTGTTATGTTTTGAAGCAGGTCATGTTTTTCACTGAGATCCGAGCGCCAAATATTTTGTCCATCGATGACCCCTGCGGCAAGGACTTTGTCTTCAGGAAAACCATGCTGATGAATGGAGGCAAGGTTCTTGCCGGCATCATGAACAAAATCCAGCCCAATCCCTTGGACAGGCAAGTTCACAATGTCTTGATAGTCATCTATGCCCTCAAAATAGGTTTGCAGCAAAAGATTCAATTTCGGTACTGCGCTATTTAAAGCCTCGTACACCTTCTTAAATCTATCAATATCCGATGAATGCAACGTTGTTGAAAGAATCGGTTCATCCATTTGTACCCACTGGACACCCTCTGCTTCTAGCTGTTGCAGAATCTCGGCATACAGCGGGATGAGCTGTTCAAGGATCGCATCGAACTGTTCCGGTTCATAACCTTTGGCCAGTTTCACAAAAGTAACCGGACCTAAGATAACTGGCTTCCCCTCGATTTTGAGCTCCTCTTTTGCTTCGCGGTAATAAAATAAGGGGCGATTTTCAGTTATTTTTGGCTTAGCACCTTGCAGTTCGGGAACGATATAATGGTAGTTTGTGTTAAACCATTTCGTCATTTCCGATGCCACAGCACCTTTATTCCCTCGAGCAATATCAAAATAGGTGTCAATTGAAACCGGGCCCTCATCGTATGAGAACCTTTCGGGTATAATGCCGAACATAACCGATGTGTCTAATACTTGATCATAAAGGGAAAAGTCACCGACAGGGATAAGATCGATCCCTTTTTCCTTTTGCTTTTGCAAAGATTTAAACCTTAGCTTTTTTAACTCTGATAAAAAAACTTCTTTGTCTACTTGTCCAGACCAGAACTTTTCCAATGCTTTTTTCCACTCGCGTTGCTCCCCAATTCTTGGGTACCCTAAATTAGAGCTTAAAGATTTCCCCAATTACAATTCCTCCAGTCCAATTTAAAATAAAGAAAACCTTAGCCGGCGGGACTAAGGTTGAATGTCAAACGTTTTATAAAATGCACACAGTTATAATGTCAAAAGGCACATGCATAAAAACATTTTACTCTTCCCACCGAAGAATAATACAAGCCACTTCTAAAGCAGGTCTCCTGGCTTTCGCTTCGTTTTACTCTTGGTCCTTCCCGGTCTTTGACCAGTGGACGCTTCCAATTTCATCAGCGATTACAGTAGCGGGGGCTGCATCAGCTTTGCACTGATTTCCCTTTTCATTCAATCTCTTGAAACTTTAAAAGCTAATATTAAGTTTTTAATATTTCTATAAATCTATCATAAGGAACATAACGGGTCAATGACTATTTTCATAACCTTTTTATGAAATTTTATTGATAACGGTCTTGGTGCTCAATAAACTCATGTGACCTGTTAGCAGCCATGATGCCATGATAACTGACATCCAGTCCCACCTCCTCTTCTTCTTCAGTTGACCTAATCGGCACCCATAATGCAATAAGTTTCAACCCAACCCATGTCATCGAAAAGCCCCAAATGCATAGGACGATTAAACCTAATATTTGTACGCTTAATAAGTGTAAACCGCCCCCTGAAAAAAGACCCTCTTTCTCCGAGAATAGACCTAAAGCAATGGTGCCCCACATTCCAGAGACAGCATGGACTGGAAACGCCCCTACAGGATCATCAATGCGCTTTGCCTCAAGCCAATTTGTTGCAAACAACATCAACAGACCGGATACGGCGCCTATTAAAATAGCCGACAGATCACTGACAAACGCACACCCCGCTGTAATGCCTACAAGGCCAGCCAGGGACCCATTTATCACAGACGGGGCATCCGAGCGATTATAACGAAATAATGTGTAAATTAGGGTTACGGCTCCGCCTGCCGCTGCAGATAACATGGTGACAACAGCAATATGGCCAATCCGTCCATCTGTCGCACTCAACGTGCTACCCGCATTAAAGCCGAACCAGCCGAACCATAACAAAAAGCTGCCTACCGACGCCAAAGGAAGGTTGCTTGGCAAGGCAATGGAACTGGTCCCCTGGGAGGTGAATTTTCCTGTCCTAGGTCCAATAAATATGGCCGCTGCAAGGGCCGAAAATCCTCCCATCGCATGAATAACTGCTGATCCGGCAAAATCCAGCATCCCTAGCTTACTGATCCATCCCCCGCCCCATACCCAATGACCTGCCACGGGGTAGATAAAAGCTGTCATTAAAACGGTATAAAGTAAATAAGCACGGAAATTTATCCTTTCCGCCACTGCTCCAGAAACAATCGAAATCGTCGCAATGACAAAAGCGGTCTGAAATAGCAGGAACGCCTCCAATGATACGGGGATATTTAAATGTGATAAATCCCCCTTCAGCATGAATCCATTGAATCCAATGATTCCAAATAAATCCGCTCCATACATTAAACCGAAACCAATAAAGTAAAAACAAAGTGTCCCTATGGTTATATCAGCAAAAATTTTCATGATAATGTTGACGTTATTTTTATAGCGGACAAAGCCAGCTTCCAATAGAGCAAAGCCGCCCTCCATAAGGAGAATCATAGCTGCAGTCAGCACGACCCATGTTGTATTTAAACCCATACTTAATCCATTTATGGTCATCCTCATCTTTCCTCCATTTCTTTAAATGCCTTAATCTCTTTAATTAAGGCAGAAGATAGGACGATCTTATCAGTCTTCGATTCACCTAGAAGCTGAATGACACCCTCTATATCGTCGATCCTTTTTTTCAGTTTATCTATTTTTTTAAATCGTTCTTTGACAAAAAACATGTATTCCACAGCTTGGTGATGGCTGGGTGGACGGCCTGCAAATAACTTTTTAAAAGGTGTCAATGATTGATACAACGCTGCCTCAGCACGCTTTTTTTCTTCATATTTACTAATCTTGCTTTTGATATTCTCTATTTCTTGTTCCGTTTTATTCTTTATGCGTTGCAATATATGAGTTAAATTATCCGGCGGAATCCGCAGAACAATATGATTATAAAACCCATCAATTATATCCATGTTAGATCTCCTCACATGAAATGTTATGTTTTCTATTATATTTTGAATATTCATTTCAGTCAATATAAAAATATGGCAAACGTAAAAACCCGGCTCAGGTAAGCCAGGTTTTAAATATCCCTTTTCGATTGTTTCGCTAAATGACTTTTAATCGCTTCCTGAAATCATTAAATCCTCATTAACATGAGCTAAAACCATTCCCGGTTTCACTTGGTCCCCTACGCCTACTTCTAATGAATCAATAAGACCGCATAGTCCAACACGAACGGTCTCCAAATGCCCATTAGTCGTTTTTATTGTAAATAGCGGGTCCCATTCATATATCCGTTCATCTTTCTCAATGGTAATCTTCTCAACGACACCGTGGTAGGGATTAATAAGCGTTGCGGACTGTTTCAAAATATTCCTCCTTCCTTAACATTAAAATTTTTATATGCAATTTTAATGCCAAACGAAAGAGCAGCAATCAAAGTTTATCTTTTTAAGTATTCAAGAAGATAAGGGAACAAAACATACCCTTTTGCATTATGCAGATCATCATTTATAACCCAGTTTTGCATACTCAGGCTTTATCCGGTTCTACATGGACATGAACTTCCCTTATTTGATGTTCCTCAGCAAGGACCTTTTCAATTTGTTCGGTAAGATCATGACTCTTTTGGACATCCATAGACGGCTCGACATGGATGATAACATCAGCAATGATCTGCGTCCCATAAGACCTTGCCTTTATGTTGTCAACAGCAGTAATTCCCGGTATAGCAGCAACTGTGTCTTTATAGTCTTCTAACTTCCCTTCGTCAAAACCGTCCGTTAAATAATGTGATGACTCACTGAAAATATCCCAAGCTGTTTTACAAATTAAGAGCCCTACTATTAAAGCAGTCAATGGGTCAAGCCAAGGCAGGTTAAATTGCGATCCAATGATTCCGACAGCTGTCCCAATACTTACCCACGCATCCGATAAATTATCTTTTGCAGCGGCCTTTAACGCATGACTCTTCGCTTTTTTTGATAACTGCAAATTGTAGCGGTACACGCCATACATTGCTATGGCGGAAACCAGAGCGGTTAAGGCAGCCGGCAAGTCAGGAACATGGCCTTTTTGGTCGAACAACGACAGAACAGCTTGATATAAGACCTGCAAGCCAACCGCAGCCATTATAAAGGAGGCAACCATCGAGGACACACTTTCTGCCTTCCGGTGGCCATAGGGGTGATCCTTATCAGGGGGCTTTTGCGAAAGCCTTAACCCAATCAGGACCGCTATTGAGGCAATTATATCCGTTGTATTATTTAATCCATCGGCTCTTAACGCTTCCGAATCAGCGCTAAAACCTATGATAAGCTTTAAAGCAGATAGAAGAAGATAGGCGACAATACTTATAATAGCCCCGCGTTCTCCAAGCTTTAAATGATAATATTGATCCTCCATGTACGTCCTCCGTCGAATAGATTACATTAACCGTATCAAACGCAACAAGTGTGGGTCTAGAGCAACCTTTTTGCGCAGAGGAAAAGAAAAGAGAGAAAGAGGAAAAAGAGGGTCAGGCCCGGGCCTGACCCCTTCCTTCGATGAGAATAGCAACCACACCAGAAATACCGATCAAAATCGGATAAAATGAGTACTGTATTATGCTCACCGGTGATATGGAAGCGAGTCCGGCCGCGGCTAAGAGCTGCGCACCATATGGAATTAACCCTTGCCAGCATGATGAAAAAATATCAAGCAGGCTTGCTGATTTGCGCGGATCAATGTTGTGCTTTTCAGCAATACTTTTGGCTAAGGGGCCGGTAATAATAATTGAAATCGTATTATTCGCCGTGGAAAGGTCAGCTAAACTGACGAGCCCGGCAATCCCGAATTCAGCACCTTTTTTACCCTTGATCTTACGGGTCACGACATGGAGTAGATAGTCGATTCCACCATTATTTTTAATAATTTCAACGGTCCCTCCAATTAAAATAGCAAGCATTGCAAGCTCCTGCATGCCACTTACACCATCACCAATCTTTTGCAGAAGACTGAGCCAGTCATAAGATCCGTTTAACAGCCCGATGACCCCGGCAAACGCAATACCTCCCGTTAATACGACCATAACATTCACACCCGCTAAGGCAGTAATTAATACAGCCAAGTATGGAAGGGTTTTCGTCCATTCAAAGCTATGCCTTGTAATGTTAGTTTCAACACCCATTGTCAAAAAGACGAGAATGGCTATTGTTATGATGGCCGCGGGAAGCACGATAAAAAAGTTCGTTTTAAATTTATCTTTCATTTTTGTATTTTGCGTCCGAACAGCAGCAATTGTGGTATCTGAAATAAAGGATAAATTATCGCCAAACATCGCGCCGCCTACGACAGCAGCCATTGACAATGCCAAAGGAATATCCGTTTCCCCGCTTATACCAACACCAATCGGGCCCAATGCTACAATTGTTCCCATGGATGTCCCCATCGACAAAGAAATAAAGCAGCCGATCACAAATAACCCTGCAATTAATAAGTTTTGCGGCAATATAGACAATGCCATATTAACCGTCGATTCAACGGCCCCCATCCCTTTCGTCACTTCTGAAAATGCCCCGGCCAAAAGGAATATAATAACCATCAGCATAATGTTGGGATGGCCTGCTCCCTTACAAAAAATATCAACTTTTTTTGCGAGCGATTCTTTTCGATTCATTGCCAAAGCAATGACAGCGGCAATAAGAATCGCAACAACCACAGGAATTTTATAAAAATCACCCGTGACCACACCGGTGCCAATAAATAAAACCAGAAAAACAACAAACGGCAACAAGGCCAATAAACTTCCCCTTTTTGTCTCCATTAGTTAAAACCTCTCTTTTGCGATGTCATGATGTCATATACCAAAAATGCCTTCCCGCAACATGAGCAGGAAGGCATGGGTTTATTTATTCGCCTTCTTCTCATCTTCCAAAGCCATCCGCTTTGCAGGAATTGGCACCATTTTAAGCAGCGCTTAACGGTTGCCGGGTTTCATCGGGCCAGTCCCTCCACCTCTCACGATAAGAAAGAATAATTTTATTTTGTTTTTTTGCGACCAACGCAGTTTATCATCGATGTCGAAAAATGTCAAATGTCTTTTAAAAGAAGGGGGTAACAGAAAAAGAGGCTAGGACAGAAGGTTTTTTTACTAATAGAAAAACCCGAACTTATTCAGACATCCTATCTGAATAGTTCGGGTTTTTATTTATACAGAAGAAACAACGAAGCGCTACGTCAAAATACTTCGCTTTCCACGGGCACGGCCTCAGCCTCCTCAGAAAGCAAAAACCGCTTTCTTGCGGGGTCTTCGGACACGTGCTGTTCCCGTAGGAGTCTTTCGTATTTTGACTACGCTTCGCATTTGCAATGATACTTTTCAAACTTTATTGTTCGGCATATGAATGAACCCTTTTAATTTTGTCCCAGCCTCTTTTTCTACCCGTCATTTCTTCACTGTCTTTAAAGCCCTCCGGTCAAATTCGGCTTCCAATGTCTCACGAATGTCATCAATTTTAGAAAAATCCATCGCATCAATATAAAATTCCTCTAATTTATCATGCAGCTGTTTTGCTTCAGCAAGATAGATGTTTGCTTCCTTCATTTTTTCAGCATATCGCTGTGAAATATCTTCAATTTCCCCCGCATACTTTTCATCGGTTCCAAGCGCAATAATTTCCTCGTACATATCAATGATTTCATCACTTTCCCGATCGGGAAAATATTCATGCGGTGAAGTGCTGTCAAAAATAGCAAAGCCTAATTCCCTGACGATCACCATATCAAGGCTGTGCGGATCAAAGCCGCAATGATAAATCTCCACATTGAAACCCTTATTTTCCGCGGAACGAGCCAGTTTTTTCAACAATGTCGATTTTCCGGACCCTGGGCGCCCTTTTAGAAAATACCTCTTTGGAACATCTTCTGTAAGATTTTGAATAAAATCCACTGGACCCTTCGGTGTAGCGGCACCTAAGAATCGATGCTCCACTTTGGCCTTTTTATCCAATGTTTGCTCACCCAAAAATGAGTCAATCAGCCGTGTTGTCAAGGCGTCTGCCTTTCCAACGTCCATATTGCTGATATATATTTCCTCCCATTCGTCGTGAATGGCAAGGGCATCAGCATACACGGCATAGACAGATTGGAAGGCGTCGCTAATCCGTGTTGTGTAATTAGCAATCTCTTCTCTGTGGCTTTCTAACTTCCTCGAATCCCAAGCCTCTCCTAAGTTAACATATTCTTCTACAGCTCCTGGGGCTTTTGGTTCAATAACGTGTGGCGCTGTGCCATCCACAATGCCGATTCCTAATTCGGACACAATGATGCCATCAATTGAATCATTATCTGATGAACAATGAATATATTCGATATCATACCCTTTTTCAACCCAAACACTGCCGATCGTTTTCATCAGCGAGGATTTCCCGGTGCCTGGTCCGCCTTTAAGTATGAACAACCGGTCAAGTGACCCGACAGCTGAATCAAATAAACTATAGAAACCCTGTGCTGTATTACCGCCCGCATAATAGTTAATTGTCTTTCCAGTCAATACAGACAACTCCTCTGTTTAACGAAAATTTCTTTGACACAAATACGATATGCCGAGCGGGGATTATAGGTGAACACCCAAGCTAATAATAAAAATGTCAGACCTGTATAAGAAATCCTCGAAAAAGAATAATAAGATGATCTATTTTCGGGTAAAGAATACAAAAGATAATTTGAAAGGATGACAAATATGAACGATTTACTGAAAAAAGGCTTTTACCTTGGTTTAGGCGCAGCCTTTGCCGGCAAAGAAAAGGCGGAAAAGTATATTAATGAACTGGCAGCCAAAGGGGACATTGCTCCCAGTGAAGCGAAGAAATTCATCGACGGCCTTGGTGAAAAAGGAAAAGGGAAGAAAGAGGAGTGGAATGACCAATTTCGTCAAGAAATCACTTCCATGATAAAAGGCCTTGGCTTTATTACTGAAGAAGATCTAAAGGAAGTAAAACAACAGCTAAATACGTTAGAGGAAAAGCTGGATAGCCTTGTTCAATCGGCAAAAAAATAGGACTAAAAAGAAGTGCAGGTGAAAAATGATGATCATGAAGAAAATTCGGCACATGCACCGGTACAGGGAAATAGCTACGGCTCTAGCGAAATTCGGGTTTGGATATATTATAAAAGAAGTTGGGTTATTTCACCTGCTCTCCCTTCCAAAAATAATGACTGCAGATCTTAATGGCAATGCGAAACCGCTCGGAAAAAGACTCAGGCTGTTAATGGAGGATCTCGGCCCTACTTTTATCAAGCTTGGTCAATTATTAAGTATACGAAGAGACTTAATCCCAGGCCAGCTTACTGAGGAGCTGGAAAAGCTTCAAGATGATGTCAGACCGATCAATAGCACAGTCATAAAACATATTATTGAACAAGAGCTTGGAGCATCCTGTGATGATCTGTTTGACCATTTTGATGAGCAATGCCTTGCCGCTGCTTCAATCGGGCAGGTTCACAGGGCCGTCTTAAAGACAGGAGAAGATGTCGTTGTAAAAGTCCGCAGGCCAAAGATAGAAATTCAGGTTGAACACGATATCGAGATTCTGAGAGATCTCGCACATCTTATTGAACAGCATTATAACTGGGCCAAACATTATCAAATAAGAGATATCGTTGACGAGCTGGCGACTGCAATCAGGAGTGAAATGGATTATTCTCGGGAAGGAAGAAATACGGAGAAAATCAAAAAGCAATTTGAAAATAACGATAAGATCATCATACCTAGCGTGTACTGGGAATACTCGACAAAGAAAGTGTTAACAACAGCATACATCGATGGCAAGAAATTCAGTGAATTAGCAGCATTGCCCCATGATAACTTTGATAAAAAAGTGCTTGCTGACCGGCTTGTCCACTCATTTTTAAATCAGGTATTAATTAATGGTTTCTATCATGGTGATCCACACCCTGGAAATATTTTCTTCCTGCCTGAAAACAAAATTGCCTATATCGACTTTGGACAAGTCGGCATGTTAACAAATAATATGAAACAGAACTTCGCCGGCCTTGTTATAGGATTAATGAGAAAGAATACCGATCTGCTTGTGCAAACTGTTCGGCAAATGGCTGTTTCCTCGGATGATATTGACGAAAACAAACTTAAGAGAGACTTGGATGAGCTTCGGGATAGGTATGCCAATATTCCATTAAGCGAAATTAATATTGGTAATGCGATTGCCGACCTTTTCAATGTTACTCAAAGGTACAGAATCACTATTCCAAAGGATTATACATTGCTTGGCAAAGCCCTGATGACGATCGAATCGATTATAACTGATTTGGATAGCGATTTAAGCATGATTCAGCTGGCCCAGCCATACGGCAAAAAAATGGTGTTGGAGCGGTTAAATCCAAAAAATGCACTGACGAAGCTATGGCAAGAAGTTACGGGAATAACAGAAGTCATATTCGAGCTTCCCCACCAGCTTAAAAGCACACTAACCAACGTGAATAAGGGCAAAGCAAAGTTTGAAATGAACATCCCGCAGATTGATAAGTTACTGCTGAAGCTTGACCGTGTTGGAAACAGACTGTCTTTCAGCATTACATTACTTGCCTTTAGCATCGTCATAGTCGGTCTCATCATTGGAGCTACCTTTGGAAATAGCTTCTTGGCACAGATCCCGGCGATTGAAATTGGCTTCGTCATTGCTTTTCTCATGTTTTTGTTGCTTATCTATTCGATTATTCGTTCAGGCAGATTTTGACGACCCGGAACCTACATTATTGTGGCAGAAAAGTTTATGAGTTGGTTCTCTAGTCTCTTTCAGATATTATTAAGGGATGAGGATGAGAACAAAATGATTAATTTAAATATTATCCGCCATTGGATAGATCGAATATTAGCTTCTGACCCAGGGCTGACACGGCTGCAAAAAGCAATAACCGTTACATTAAGTGTTATAAGTTCTGTCCTGACGATGCTTCTGCTTGTCAGCATTTTTGCAAAAGGACAAATGACTGTTGCTATCTTGGCCGGCATCGTGGGTCTCATGGGCATTATGGTTGTAAATGATGATTCCACCAAAGAACAAAAAGTCACAACTTTATTATTAACACTATCAAGCGGACTAGCCATAACGCTCGGTTCAGTTTTATCTTCCCTTAGTCACATTGCTGATGTTGCTTTGATAACCGTTATCTTTTTGGCTTTCTATTTGCAGCGTTTCGGGTCCAGATACTTTTCCCTTTGCATGATCGGTTTTATTTCACTTTATTTTTCAACACTTCTGCATGTCAAGCCGGCACAGCTGCCTTGGTTTTTAATAGCTGTCGCGGTAGGTGTCGTCTACGCCTTTTTGTTCAACTTTATCATTTTCAAAGAGCGCTCCGACATGATTCTTAAGCGTTCCATGGCATCCTATCATATACAGACCAATCTTATATTTAGAATAATGATCGAAGCCATTGAGGATTTGAAGAGAAATCGTCTGCGCCAAGCTACTCTTAAGCGGAACGTGGTGAAGCTAAATGAATATGCCAGGATGACTTCTGGCCAACTTGGGCCAACCGATCCTGGTAAAGTTTGGCCGGGCATCCAAACCCAGCAGCTTCGCTTATATCTTTTTGACTCACAAATGCTGATTGAAACGCTATCGCCTGCAGTCAGACGTTTGAAAGTATTGCATGCCCTTGAAAACTCTGAAGTTAGGGAAACATTGCTGCAAGTTGTAAAGGCGCTGCGTGATGCAGATGTGTTGCAAGAAGATTATGAGGCCTCACACCTTAAGGAAGCTGAGGATGCTGTTCAGGCGCTTAAGCAAAAATTGGATCAATTCAATAATAAGGATGAAAGCGTAAGAGCATGGTTATTCCTCATACGGAGAATTGAATCAATCGCGAGTCATGTGGTCGATAGCGCACATCGGCTAAAGGTTACCCGTAAAGAAACATTAGAAAAAGATAATGTTAAAAGTCTAGAAGAAGAAACAAGTCACGATACCCAGACAAACGGTATGGAGGTTTCCACAAAAAGGGCATTACAGGCCATATTGGCAGGAACAATGTCCATTGTCCTTGGATATCTTTTATCCCCCTCCCATCAATATTGGATACTGCTTTCCGCCTTTGTCGTCCTTCTAGGAACCGAATCAGTCGGCAGAACCTTTGTAAAAGCCTTTCAACGCTTTGCGGGAACTTTGCTGGGCGCGGTTGTCGGCTTCTTCTTGGCCCACGCAGTGTCGGGCCGCATAGATTTAGAAATAAGTATATTGTTTTTCTGTGTATTTATGGCTTTTTACCTTTTTCCCATTTCTTATGCGTTGATGATCTTTTGGATCACCATGGTGCTTGCAATAATGTATGATATTTTGCTTGGCGGGATTAGTGAACAATTATTATTCGCCAGGGTGCTTGATACACTGATCGGTGCTGCTATTGGTTTTCTCGTTTCAGCGCTTGTCTTTCCAAAAAGAACGAAAGACAAGGTGGCTGACACTATCGAGGACTTCCTGTTCGATCTTAAGGCTTATCTGAAGGATTATTTGGGGAGATTCGCAGGTGCGCAGCCTTTAACGAACCTTGCCGACAAAGCGTTGGATCTCGACGTCCTGCTTCAACAGGTCCGAGACGAGGCAAGACCTTTGCATAATACTCCAGGCACCTTAGGGCGTTCCGGCATTGAACGGCGGCTGACTGTGCTGACAGCAGTAAATTATTATGCCAAACATCTTACCGCTTCTACAAATCGCGGGATTATAAGGGACGCCGACGAAAGCCTTCGTCAGACATTACATCATGTGCAATCACGCATTGAAGATAATCTAAATGTTCTTTGCCGGTTAATCAGCGGTAAGAGCGGCCATCAGGAATCCGTATGGGAATTGGAAAAAGAACGGGAGAGAATCGAACGGCTCCCTGATAAGAGAAGCCTTAATGTATTGAACCATGACAAGCTTATTTATGACCTCTATTATGTTTGGCGGATTAACCAAGCCGTTGTTTCACTTGCCAAGGATATGGGTGCCCGTTCAAAAAGGCAATAGGTGCAAAACAGCCATCCCCTTTCTTGGGAATGGCTGTTTTACTTTTTATGCTTGAGTATTTTTGGTTCGATTTGTTGTTACACTTGCCGATTTAAATCCGACATATAAAAGAACCGCAGCAATAATAACGTGGAGGACATCGTCTGCTGGAAGCAGCATAATGCCTAAAATATCTTGCGTGAACAACCCAACGATAAAGACGACTAAGTAGATAAAGCCGAAAATCTTTGCGACCAGGGCGCTGCTCGCCTCACTGCCGCTTGCTGCCAGAAGAATAATACCTGTAAGCAAATGAACGATGTTATGATTTAGCGTTAAAGAGAATAAATCATCAAAAGAAATAAAGAATCCTACAATACCAAGAATCAGAAAGATAACACCTAACACCCTAACAGTTGCCCGTGCCATAATTCCCACCCTTTCCTATTTTAATATTTGATTTTCATCTTATTAAGCTATCGTATGATAAACACAATTAGATCATTCGATAAAGCATGTTTTTCCAGTTTTCTTTATGGTGTGCCAAGCGTTGGTATGATTTGTTAAACCTTTACCAGTTGCATTCAGATCCAAACCGTGTTATATTCGAAAACAATAAATTTTTTCGAAAGGGAGGTTACTGTTATGAGAAAGGTGACATTAGAGAAGCTTTTTACCCATCCTATAACTCAGAAATATGTCGGCAGATCAGGCATGGCACATGCAATCGCGGTTGCTGAACATGCTTACAGCTTTTCATTGAAGCTTAATGTCAATCCTGATCTTGCGGTGAAAGCGGGATTGCTTCACGATATCGGACATTATAAATGGTATCGGGACGGTGAATGGGATTATGACTTATACAAAGAAAATGATATTCACGCGATTAAGGGAGCAAACCGGGCCCATAAATTGCTGATTCGGTCCGGCGAAGATCCTCATGCGGCCAAGGAAATTGCCCTTGCGATCCTGCTTCATACTGATTCTTATTTGCCTGATGGCGAGCTTAGGCTCAATTCACTGCAGCGTGTCGTCACTTTAGCAGATGAAGCAGATGAAGAGCCGGGTGGAAACCATCATTATCGAACGATCGAATATAAAGATGCCTTAACTAGAATCTGCAATCTTGACAAGCGCATTGAGGACGCACATCTCCAAAACTTAGGCTGTTCAGGCTAGAGGAAAGGGAAAAAGTATTTTCTCATTTTCCTTGCCTTTCACCCCCCTCTTTTAATCAGCCAATTTCCGCTAAATGATTTACATTATTTTAACCTAAATTTTACATATCTCCCTTGCCAATCACCAACTTTTCTATATATGATTAAGGTAAGTTGTCCGAAGGGAATGGTGTTTGCATGACAAAACGGATTAAAGTTATGACGATTTTCGGCACAAGGCCGGAAGCAATAAAAATGGCTCCTGTTGTTCTGGAGCTGCAAAAGCATCCGAATGAGATTGAATCGATCGTGACGGTTACGGCTCAGCATCGGGAAATGCTTGATCAAGTTCTGGATGTTTTTCAAATCACACCTGATTATGATCTCAACATAATGAAAGACAGGCAGACATTAAGCGGGATAACAACCCGGGCTCTTGAAGGATTGGAAGGCGTCATGAAGGATGTTAAGCCTGATATCGTTCTTGTGCACGGCGACACAACGACAACCTTTGTCGCTGCCTTGGCCGCTTATTATAATCAGATTGCTGTTGGCCACGTTGAAGCCGGCCTTCGTACATATAATAAATATTCACCTTTTCCGGAAGAAATGAACCGCCAATTAGCCGGTGTGCTTGCTGATATGCATTTCGCGCCAACTGACAGATCTGCCCACAATCTCCTTAAAGAAAATAAACCAAAAGACAGTATCTTTGTTACAGGGAACACAGCAATCGATGCCTTAGCCACAACAGTAAAGAAGGATTACACACATGATATTCTGGATCAATTAGGTGATGATCGGCTAATCCTGCTCACCGCACACCGCAGGGAAAACCTCGGTGATCCGATGCACAATATGTTCCGTGCGATCAGGCGGATTGTCGACGAACATCCAGATGTTCAAGTCGTCTATCCCGTCCACCTCAATCCGACTGTAAGAGAAGCTGCGGCAACTGAGCTTGGTGAACACGATCGCATTAAATTGGTCGAGCCTCTTGGCGTGATTGATTTCCACAATTTCGCATCTAGGGCACACATCATCCTGACCGATTCCGGCGGTGTTCAGGAAGAAGCTCCATCACTCGGCGTCCCGGTCCTCGTTCTTCGTGATACAACGGAACGGCCCGAGGGCATTGATGCCGGAACACTGAAATTGGCCGGTACTACGGAAGCCAATATTTATAACCTGACAAAGGAGCTTTTGACCGACAAACAGGTTTACAATGCGATGTCTAAAGCGAGCAATCCATATGGCGACGGCCAGGCGGCAAAACGTATTGTAGAGGCTATTATCTCACGGTTTCAGCAATAATAAATGGTGTTAAAAAAACGGCCCTATTGTGGGCCGTTTCATAAATTCAAATGTTTATTATCTTGCTGATTTATGCCAATAATCATACTATGAACAGCTAAAATAGTTAGGGTAAAAAAGATAATCGGAGTCAAAGTAATCCAGGGATATATAAGTAGATTATCTAATTTTGAACCGATTAACCCCGACCATTCCATAGAAACAGTCCGCGGCGGTTGTTTAATAGGGCTATAATCTATCCATGTTCCGCCTAGGAAAACTTTCAAAACACCCAAATGGGCAAGAATTAATAGTGAATTCATAAACTGTTCGGCAGCTAATATTAGCAAATTATGCCTTATAAAGGGAGAAATATGCCATTTGGCAATATGGAGATTTCCTGCTCCAAGAAGTCTTGAGGCATCTATAAATTGTTGGCTTTTTAATCTATCAGTTTCTTCACTTATGACCATAGTTAGTGTTGGTAAGGCTATAATAGTCATTATAAAAACCTCAAAGCCCCATCTCTGCATAAAGGGGTATTTAAAGCCCCCGTAAGCCATAGTCAACACTGAAACAACAAGAAAAAAGGTTAATAATGTGCCCGGGAAAAAGTGAAAGGCTTCCCCAAATTCCGTTAGCCACTTTTTGATCCTTGGAAAATATAAGGCGGTGAAAACTCCAATTATAATGGAAATTACCATACGACATATGGTGACAACCAAGGCTGTTATTATGGTAAATTTAGCTCCGTATATAACCATCTGTAATAAATCCTGACTAGCAGTATCCGTTCCAAAAGGATGGTGCCACGAAGGTGGAAAAGGTGGTGTTCCTACTAATTCGCCCCCTTTATATTGCAATTTCTCAGTTATAATATTATCGCCAAATATAATTTGATTTACAAAACTTGAGGTTAAAAGAATAATAATAAAGCTAAATCCAATTAAAAAGTGTTTATTTTTAAAAAGTGCCATGTTATATGTCACCACTCATTCTCAACCAAGGCTTTAATAAAGCTTCTGTTAATAATAGTATTCCATAGAACAAAAGGAAAATTAGAAGCAAACAGACAGTTAACACAATTGGTGAGTGATACTGGTAGATAAACATCATAATGCCATACATATTAAAAAAATACTCAACCATGAATAGATTTGATAACATAAGCCAAATCATATGTTTAGAATTAAAATAGAGCGAACCTACCGTATTACGGAAAATGTGTCTGAAAATTATTTGAAACTTTGATAAGCCTTTTCCCAATGCAAATTCTGTATATTGTTTTTCATTTTCCTCAATAAAGGCTCTTATCTCTAATCTGAATAAATAGAATGAAGGTAAAATACTTAAAATAATAATTGGTATTATATAGATTCTATCTGTGCCGAGAGATACAAAACTAACTTGTACGTTCCCAAACATTTTATAAACCCAAACAATTCCCAGTTGAAGTATAGCAATAACGAAAATATCAGGTATGGCTTCAATATAAGAGGATATATAAACCGCGCCATCTGCCCACTTTTTACCTAGAGAAAAAGTAATGAATGCTAAAACGATTGAAAAAAGTAAAGATAAGATAACCCCACCCAATAAAATTACCATTGAGTAAAAAAAAGGATCAAAAACATCAGGTATTAAAGGCCGTACTGTTTCTTTTCCATATGTTAATTGATTAGGATGCAGTAGCAGATTAAGGTTGTGCCAAATTTCAATTAAAAATTTTATTGGATGAATGTTTATACCTTTAAATAAACTGGGAGAGGCACCAATACATAAAATAGCTATAAAAGTAAATATAAATTGCCGCATAAACCTCATATTTACCATCACCTTTAAACTTTGCTTAATTGCTTGTTACCAGTTCAGAATTACAATATTTTATGGAATCAAAGGGTCCTTCTTCAACTACTTTTCCTTCTTTTAAAACGTAAATATAATCAGCCATTTTCATATTATTTATATTATGCGTAATTAAAATAATTATTTTGTCTTTTTTATAATCCTCATTTAAAATATTGTTCAAGACATTTTTTTCTGAAACATGATCCAAGGAGGATGTTCCTTCATCAAGAATTAATACATCATGTTCCTTTAGTAACGCTCGGGCTATAGAAAGCCTTTGCCTTTGCCCTCCTGATAACATTTGTCCATTGTTGCCAATATGTGTATTATATTTCATAGGAAGTGATAGGATAAGTTTATGTATATATGCTTTTTGCGCTGCATTGTTGATCCTATTTTGATCAATATGATAATTTCCAAACCTTAAATTGCTATCAATTGAATCAGATAATAAATTAGTATGTTGAAACACTAGGGATATTTTCTCCCGGAAATTTATGTTCTCATGGTCGTTAATTAATATACTACCTTTACTTGGTTCAATAAAGTTTAAAAGCAATTTTACTAATGTTGTCTTGCCCGCTCCGCTTTCTCCAGTAATAGCATAAATCTTACCTTTATTAAAATTCATATTAACTTTATTTAAAATTATTTTTTTATCCTTTGTCTTTTCTAAGGACACATTGACAAATTTAATTGTATCAATTGAAGATAATTGTTTCTTTTTTACTTCCTCCGAATGGTTATTACCGTACAATAAATTAAATATTTTTTCGGAACCACCTAGAGCCGCTTGTAATTGATTAGCGATAACAGTGATATGACTTATGGGTGAAAACAAATTCATCATATAGTTTATGGATGCAATTAATAGACCTAGAGTAAGGGCATTTCTTTCTACAAGAAGACCGCCGTAAAGAAATAAAACTCCAAAAGTAAACCAATATAAAAATATTATAATATTTGAATTTAAGGACGAATACATGGACAACTTAATTTGACTCATAAATGGTATTTTAAAAACCTTTTTAAGTCTTGTCTTGTCCCATTCTTCCTGAGAGAAGGCAAATATTTCGGGGGTTAAAAAAATGGCTTCTCTAAGCCTTTCATTGACAATTGCAATATTTTCTTGATTGGTATTAGATTGTTTTTTTACCTTCTTTGAGAATATAATCATAAGAAGATAGGATAAAGGAAAAAAAAAGAGGCCCATTAGGAAAAGCTTCCAGCTAATAAATGTCATTATTGACACAGAAACTATAATTCTTAGTGTAATATGAATAATACTTGGATATATCTCTCTAAATATCGAAACAAATAAAAAAACATCATTTTGAAAGATTGAAAGGATTGCCCCCTCAGAATTGTTATCATAAAAAGAGAAAGGGAGCTTCCTAATTCGGTTAAACAAATTACATTTTATGTAAATCTCAATTTTACCTGATATGAATGAAACACAATAACTTAATAAGATATTTAGTAAAGACAACAAGATTGCAGAAAAGATAATAACAAAAAACAATTTAATAAGTAGATCGAATTCCTTTTCCCCAAAAACATCATCTATTAATAACTTATTTAAATAAGGAAACAGAGCTTCTAACATCGCAATTATGATTAAAACTAAAATTTCTAACAACAAGATGCCTTTGAATTTACAAGCTACAGAAAATGCTAATTTCATACTGTCCTTTCACCCTTTTATAAAAACATTGGCTGATGTTTTTTAGGTTTTTAAATCAATGTCAGGATAGGGTATTAATAGCAGCGTTCTTTATAGTAACTGCAGTCTCCTGATCCGCACTCGGGATACCCACCAAGGCACTTTGCTTGAGTTTTATCTACTGCTTTACCTAGATCAACAATTGTTGGACTAACATATACTTTTTTCATGAATAATCATCCACCTTTTTATTGTTTTATCATCAGCCAATGTTTTTAGCTAAATTAACTTGCCCTTTAGCCATATTTCTAAAGCTAAAGCCCTCATTATAGAAGGAAATTCAATAAAATTATCAAAAGAGCCTAAGTAGTATTTGTCAAGCTGGATCTTTAGTAATCGGGGTTCAATCCATCCTAAGTCCCCTAAAACTTCAAACTTTATATAAGGTTGTATATTAATCCATTCATTTTTAAAGCCTTTCACAAATAAATTGGTATGAGCACCTTTATCAACTCTTTTTCTTAGTTCCTCAGGTAAGATATTTTTCATAGATTGCTGTAATAGATATTTTCTATATCCAGATCTAATTTTTAAATTTATTGGTAAGCCTGCCATATACTCCATTAACTTTATGTCTGAAAATGGTGCTCGATAGTCTATATTATTTTTAAAATATAAATATTGATTAGACCATTCATGCCCTGCCCTTTTTATAATAAAGGTATAATAATTTATAATATCTTCATAATTAAATTTCATATTCTCAATATCTAACAGTTTTCTGTTACTATCCAACTTAATCCAATTTGGTTGTCTTGACTTTTTGTAAGAATTCGAAACAATTGGCTTTAAACTATGTTTATATATCAATTTAAAAAACGGAACATTTTCTTTTCTATTCCATTCCTTTAAATCCTTACTATAGTTAATAAATCTCCCTTTTAAAAATAACCTAGAAAGGTAATTTAAGTTCCCAAAAAAAAGCTCATCACCTTTTGCTCCCGATAAAACTACATTTATATTTTTTTCTTTCAAATATTGAGGTATGGCCGAAGCAAAAGAGACGTTAAATAATGGATAGGGTTCATCTAGATTTTTAGTAAACTCTATACTGTCCTTAAAAAACCAATTATCATCCGCTTGGATTACTATTATCTTTCTCCCATACTTCTCCTGTATCATTTCTATATAATTTTTTTCGTTTCCATACCTATCATTTAGATGAAGAAAAGCTGGTACAAAATTCTTTTTTGCAACCTTACCCTTGTTTAACAAATCCTCAGCAATAGTATATATGGATGAGGAGTCTAATCCTCCACTTAATGAAAAGCCAATTTTTTCATCCGAAGAAATAGATGCGTTAACTGATCTGCTTAATAATTCTAAAAAGTGTTCAATATATTCCGATTCTTTACTGTACTCGATAATTTTAAAATCAAAAGTATAATAAAATCTTTTTGAAAGCGTGCTGTTTTTTAAAATAACGATCTGGCCAGCTTCAACCCGATAGATATCATTGTAAGCTGTTTCATGATTTGCCTCGGGTAGTGAAACCAGAAATTCTTTAAGAAAGTTGTTATTGATCTTAGAATCATTATTTACTTTTAATATTTGATTAATGTTTGAAGCCCATGTCAGAACGCCGTCCTTATATCTATAAAATAAACTTCTCATACCGACTCTGTCCCTAGCAAGAATGATAATATTACTATGATGGTCGTATAACGTTATCGAAAAATTACCAAATATATATTTGATAAATGATTCGTTGTGTCTTAAATAGGCTATAACAATAAGTTCTTCATCAGTTACCGATTGGTTATTTAAATTGAAACTTTTAATCAATTCTCCCCTATTTGCTATAAAACCTTCAAACATTAAAAGTAATAACTTCCCATTAACACAAAATTGCCTTTCAACTTTTTTACAGCAGTTCATTCCCATTGCTATGGATTTTTCCGTAAAATTAAATTCATATAACTCATTATTTTGGTCCAACATTTTCCTTAATAAATTTGTTGCTCTTTCAGTAGGTAGGCCATATATTCCAGCAATTTTACTCATCATTCCACCTTACTATACCTTATAGATTAATTTATAATTATTTTTCACAGAATCTTTATCATTTATTACTTTACCAGAAAGTTCAACCCATGCGTGTGCTAGAAAAATATCCGTAGATACACCAATACACAAATTTACCGGGACTCCTCTTTTTACTAGTATATAAAAGCTAATGATAGACTGATGTAAACATTTAGCCTTTTCTTTAAGTGGGTGCTTATCACATGCTGTGTTTACAACGTCGCACATTTCATAGATTGGTTTAATATCGCAAATACTATCTTTAAATTTAATTCTGCTTTTAACTTTTTTTAATCTGTTACATACAAAATTCATACCTATAAGCCGCAAGAAAAAGTCAACTAAAAATATATAAATATAAATTTTGAACTTAGTCATTTTAGTTTAACTAACCCTTTTAAAAGCATATCATTTAAAAACCTTTCTAAATCCTCCATGATTAAATTTTCATCGTCTATTTCATATTCTTTTTTTGTTTTAGAAATAATTTCTTCAACGGTTTTCCTTTTTTTAAACTGTTTCCAAAAGAAGGATCCTACATTATTAATTCCGAAATAGTGACCAGTTTTTAAATTCAGTATTATAGTCTTGTCATCACCTTCAGTTGTATAAATGTTCTTTTTTATACTGATTAATAAATTCTTATTTAGCATTCACCATACTCCTTTCCCTGTTCCAAAAAGAATCTAATAAATCTTGGAAATTATGTAATTCATAAATAAGTTCTCTTTTCTTTACTTTTCCATTTTCAATAAGAATTGCGGTAGGTACAATATCAATACCATATAGTTTAAATGCTTCCTTTTGTTTAACTACTCTGAACATTTGATCTTCCTTTAGGAAACTTTTATTATCTTCATAAAATATTATAATTTCGCAACTAAAATCAGGTTCTTTATTTCTTATAAAATTAAGCAATTGATTACAATTATCACAACCTGGATTTATAAATAATAAAATCAAACTTTTATTATTACCTATTTCCAACAAGTTGTCTCCGTTTATCTTTATATCAGGTGCATTATCACCTACCTTTACTTGTTTTAAATGATGTATTTGGAATGTTATCTTGGTTAAAGTTTTTAAAATATATCCAAGAGTAAGCATTATTATAATTAGTAGCAAATAAATAATTACTAAATTAAGAATTTGCATTCCACATTCTCCCTACAAATATTCCTTATTTACTTTAAAATTTGTTTTAATAAGGAATAGGTTCTTCGAGCATAACATTAATAAAGTTGCTATAAATAAACTAAAGAGTTGATTAAGACTAAATATACCAGTTAAAATTACGGCTCTTTTTGTAAATAAAAGTGTTATCACTAAGGCAAGTAGTAACAAATTTCTTAAAAACATCATTGGTGAAATTCTACTATTATTTAGAAAACCCCCGCAACCACATTCAATCCTTCTTTTATTAATTAGATTGATAGAAATCGCATATGTATAACAGGTTAATAAAAAAACTGCCACATAATAAGGAATGTTCCAATCTGTAAATGACAATCCAACAAATATGTATATCTCACTAATACAAGTTATAAAAGCAGTGTTAAATATCGCTTTTTCCCTATTAAACCATTTTAATTCATAGGATTTAATTACCAAAAGGAACCTTTTCCAATTAGTAATTTTATGGAATGCTGAACCAATGAATATTAGAACAATTAAATCATGTGTAATATTAAAAAAAAAATTGATCATATAATCACCATTTATGGAAATATTAAATTCCTTACTAAATATTAACATGGAATATTTCAGAAATCAATAAATTGTTTGACAAAAAGTTACTAAATTTCACATTAAAATACTAGACTTGATTCATTCTATCTAAGTGAAGAAAGTTATTTTTTATGCAAACAAAGAAATCAAGTCCTTCTGGGTTCAATAGGAAACTACTGATTATGATTTGCCCTTATAAGTGAAATATCCTTTACACGCAAGAAAATCAAAATATGTAGAAATGCTAAACAAAAAGACCGACCTAAGTAAATCCCCTTTTGGGAATTTTAGGCCGGCCAAATAGCTAACATTTAATTCTCTGTCTTGTACTTAGACATATCCAGTTGTCCATCTTGTTCATCCTGTATCATATTATGGACTTTCGCCTTTTCTTGATCGGAGACGATCACATATGATCCTCCGTCAATCATCTGAGGTACGCCATGCACCTCGTAACTGTATATATTCTGGCGGCAATCCCGGTAATTTTGAGCAATGTCTTTCATATCGTCAAAGGTCAAGCTGGTTTTAACATTGCTGCCAATTGCGTCTAGTATTTCTTTTAAATTCCCCACTGAGCGGATGCTTGCCCCTTTTTTAACAACAGCCTGGATAACCTGGCGCTGTCTTTGGTTGCGTCCAAAGTCTCCCCTTGGATCTTTATGGCGCATTCGGACATAACCAATCGCCTGTTCGCCGTTCAAATGAATGTCACCTTTACGGTAGTGGTAACCTTTCTTGTAGTACCCCTCATCAATCCAGCTTAAATCATTATGCACAGTGACACCGCCGACGGCATTGACAAGATCAACGAGTCCCTCCATGTTCACTTTGATCACATCATCGATCTTTATATCCATGAAGTTCTCCACTGTCTTCATTGCCATTTCCGTACCGCCATAAGCATAAGCTGAATTGATCTTGCTCGTTGTCCCCCGTCCGGCAATCACAGTCCGCGTGTCCCTTGGAATGCTTGTCATAAGCAATGAATTTGTTTTGGGATTCAACGTAGCAACGATCATGGCATCTGAACGGCCTTTATCATTTGGACGCTCATCTACCCCTAATAATAGAAGATTAATTGGTTTGCCTTCTGAGAATGTCTTATTTCCTGAGCCAGTGTCTATATTAACATGCATTTTTCCTGCAGTTTGTTTGATCGCATCATATGTGCTGTAAGCATAGGCGCCCCCGCCAAATAATAGCAGAAGCACAAGAAGGCCAAGGATCTTAACGAGCCTTTTCGGTTTAGACTTACGTCTTTGATGCTTTCTCTCATATCTTGATTGCAATGCTATCCTATCCTTTTTAAAAGTATTTCCGATTCTTATTCTTCTTTATCTGTATGATGTTCTAACATCAGTACCTTTTCTGCAAAAAAGCTTTTCATTTGGTTAAACGAAAGTGTCGGCTGGGCAATGCTTAAAAATCCGCTTATAACTAGGGTACAACATAATAGGCCAAACCCCAAGCCTTTTTTTGCAAATAACATTTTTTGGACATTTAATGCTTTGTATTGCCGTTGACCAAAATCGTCAGCATCACGCAACTTAGATTCCTTTTCCCGTATCGCCCTTTTTTTATCCGCAG
This sequence comes from Scopulibacillus darangshiensis, assembly GCF_004341035.1. Classification (GTDB taxonomy): domain Bacteria; phylum Bacillota; class Bacilli; order Bacillales; family Sporolactobacillaceae; genus Scopulibacillus; species Scopulibacillus darangshiensis. The sequence continues at coordinate 106,483 of NZ_SLXK01000007.1, read as the reverse complement.
ACTGACTATTATATTCTTTTAAAAAGGTGAGATAATGATTGATCACTTCGTCACTCGATCCATATTCTTTAACCTGCCCATAATGCAGCCACAGCACTTTATTGCAAAAATCCCTGACCTGCGAGATAGAGTGGCTTATAAAGAAAATCGTTTTGCCTTTTTCCTTGAACTCTGCCATTTTGGCAATGCACTTATCTGTAAAAGTCTGGTCCCCAACGGAAAGCGCCTCATCAATAACAAGGATATCCGGATCAATATGAACCGAAATTGCAAAACCCAGTCTCGCCTTCATACCGCTTGAATAGGTTTTGACCGGCTGCCCGATAAACTTGCCAATATCAGCAAATTCAATCACTTTAGGAGTGATTTCCTTGATCTTCTTCTTATTTAAACCAAGCATAAGTCCTTTCAATTCGATATTCTCTAACCCCGTAAGCTTCATATTTAATCCCGATGATATAGCAATCAGCGCGGCATGGCCATTTACTTTGGCTTCTCCTGAACTCGGCATCGTAATGCCTGATATTAAATTTGACAACGTGCTTTTGCCCGCGCCATTTAATCCAATTACCCCGACAATCTCCCCTTCATCGACATCAAAGGAAACATTGCGAAGCGCATAATGCTCATTCCCTTTCTCCCTAAATCTAACCATATCTTTAACCCTGTCTACCGATCGGTTATACATCTTAAATGTCTTTGTGACAGCTTTAAAGCTTACTTTAGAACTCATGACACATCACCCTTATAAATGATCAACAAATTGTTTGCGGAACTTGATATGAAATGCAGCGCCGATCAGCATTAGCACAATGGTAAAGTTCCAAAAGTAAAGCGTTTGAAACGAGAAAAAGGCTTCTGCATTTGTCTTGAGTAGTGCCGCACGATAGCCTTCCACAACGTAATAGAATGGATTTAAGTGAAAGACCACTTTGAAAAACATCGGCAAGTGTTCCGATGGTGTCCATAATATTGGTGTTAGGTAAAAGAGCATACGGACAATCGATTGAATGAGCAAATGAATATCACGCAAAAGAGTTGACAGTGTTGATGTCACAAAGGACAAGGCGACTAAGAAGCATGTCGCGGCTAAAATAAAATACAGCAGCTCGGGGAAATCGATTGTCTGGAAACCGATGTATAAGGAAAAAATAAGGCTGATCACCGCGAGTATAATGACATGATGATACAATTGGGCATGGACCACAAAGGTTGGGACAATGCTCAAAGGAAAGTTCATTTTGGATATCGTCCCTAACCGGGCATGAATGGCATTCGACCCCTGTGTAATAGATGAGCTTATGAAGAACCATGGCACGACACCGCTGATCAGCCACACAAAATAGGGAACGCCGTCAACCGGCGCCCCGCCCCGAATTCCCAGACCAAACACTACCCAATAAACCAAGATTTGAATCATAGGATTTAATATAACCCAGATCAGACCTAGAAAAGTGCCTGAATAAGTATTTTTCAATTCATAGAGTGACAGTCTGTTAATCATATAGATATTTTGATAATGTTCTCTAAAAATCATTAAGAAAGATTTCATACGTATGCCACACTTTTCTCCTTACGCTTATGCAGATTGCCAAAATGATAAAGCTTCATTGAATGACTGTTTTCTGCAGGGATGCAGTGGCGTGTATCAAATAAAAGCGGCGTTCTCATTAATTGCGCAAGAGAATCATAATCCAACTCCTTAAATTCATTATGATCCGTTAACACAAGAATCAGATGGGCATCTTTTACTGCGTCCTCACAGGATACAAAATCAAATAAAGCTGACTTAACATGCGGATCATGAACAGCTACTTGCACCCCGCTTTTCTTTAATAATTGAATAACATCCATAGCCGGACTCTCGCGGACGTCATCGACATTCCCTTTATAAGCGGCACCGAACACGGCAACTTTCGGATGATTGATTCCTTCGACCAAGGTGTGGGTTTGCCTCACAACATATTCCGGCATAGACACATTGGTTTCCCGTGCCAGTTGGATGATTTTCGCGGTCTTCGGCGCCTTTGCGGCTATGAAATAAGGATCGACAGCAAGACAATGGCCCCCTACACCTGGACCAGGATGATGGAGATTCACACGCGGGTGTTTGTTGGCCATCTCCACGACATCGAGCACATTGACCTCTAAGTCATGACAAATTTTTGCCAATTCATTAGCAAGCGCAATATTAACATCCCTGAAAGTGTTCTCCATAAGCTTGGACATCTCAGCGGTTTTGGCATCTGTTTGGATAATTTCTCCCTTGACAAATAAGCCATAGACCTTGGCTCCCGCTTTCATGCAAGCAGGGGTTACCCCGCCTACAATACGATTGTTATAGATGATTTCGTGCAAGATTTTACCAGGAAGCACCCGTTCTGGACAATGTACAAGAAAGAGATCCTCACCTATGACAAATCCCGCTTCTTCAAGCATGGGCTTGACATAGTCGTCCATACTGCGAGGGGCAATGGTCGATTCGACAATCACAACGTTGCCTTTTCCGATATATGGTGTGATTTGCCTTACGGCTCTTAATACATGCTGCAGGTCACATGATTTGTACCCATCTTCCATATTTGGCGTTGGCACGGAAATGATAAAGACATCCGCTGCCTCTGGTCTTAAAGAGGCGCGAAAAGCACCCTTTTCGACGACTTCTTTTGTTAAGTCACAAAGCCCTGGTTCCTCAATATGAATATTGCCATTATTAAGCTGATCAACGATTTCCGGAAAAATATCTACCCCTACCACTTCAGCACCGTGCTTTGCAAAAACAACTGAAGTTGGAAGTCCAATGTAACCTAAACCCATGGTGCATACTTTCACAATGCTAACCTCCCTAGATCATTAACTATTCCTTACGACACTTTCATCGTAGCAACATTGTGTAAAATAACGATGAATAAATAGTTAAAATAATGTAAAGGAGGGATTTTTATCATAATAAAGAAAACTTGGCTTATCGCCAAGCTTTAATGGCGAAAACCTTAGTTGCCCTTATACTTTATTCCGCTTTTTCGCTTTAGCGAACTTAAACATTCTTAAAGTATAAAAAAGCCTTAGGCAGCAAAATCGCCGCCACTAGACTTTAAAGGACGTTAGTCATTAGTTTTTCCAATTTACCTAACACCAAAGCAGTATCAAAATACTGTTTTGGATAGTCTTTAATAGAGCTGTTATCGTGGCTTTTATTTGAAATAAAGTCAACCATGTCATCCTCATTTTCGAATATGAATTCTTTAGGATAAATGGTTTCAGCGCCCCTCCAGTGTGAAACAACTGGTGTACTCCCGGAAGCCATCCCTTCCATTGGAGCAAGGTGAAAGCTTTCAAAATCACTAGTCGATAAGACATACCCTATTTTTCTCAGCCATTCATCGACATCATTTCCATGCTGATCAAAAATAACATTTTTACGCCATGGTGCTGATTTAATTCGTTCAAAAAGGTTATCATAGTACGCTTTTTCCGTATCTCTTTTCATTAACCAATCGAGCTCATGGGGCAACTTACTCTTGACAAATAATTTATATCTTTTTTCCTTCTCCCATAGTTTTTCAAAGATGTTAAGCGCCCTGTCAAACCGTTTTAGACTTGGAAGAATGCCGCATATGCCCAAATTAAATTCGATCTCATGTTCCGCTAATTTTGGATGGTCAAATTCCTCTGTATCGACCATGTTATAAATCATCACCATTTTATCTCGAGGCACTTGACATACTCTGTGAAATTCTTCAAAAATGTAAGGCGACACGGCGATGACCTTATCGATGTGATCCATCGTGAATTGTTTTGGATATACCGTCTTGCGCTCTTGAGCATGCATTCTTACAATCAGCTTTTGCCCTGGTTTCTTGTGGTTTGAATACCAGACGGCATTTCCTAAACCCCACTCACAGAAGATAATGTCCGCCCAATCCAAACATGATTTACTGGCTATCTCGTCATGCTCATTGTGGCCAGTCCACTGATCAACCTTCACTTCGAAATTGGGATGGTTTCTGAAATACTCAACCCCTTTTTGGATGAACTTGAAATCGTGCCCGGCAAAAAGCAGCTTGATTCTATCCCCATAATACTGCCATAATAACGGTTTTAACCGTTCGCAGGCTGCCGTATAAGTAAATGTCCTGCACGCTTCATAAACCCTCTTGGCCGTTTTTCGATAGAGCTTCCGATTATTTAAGATGTCCGAAGTTTTGCGGACAACATCGTCTTCCGAATCAACAAATAGGGGATAATCTTGCCCAAGAAGATCCTCATGCATCTTGGTTCGGCGGAGGAGCACCGGCGTGCCTTGCCTTCCATACTCCAATAACTTTGTCGATAATTCTACACTGTCATGATGATCAATTCGGCTGCTCCGCCAGCTTATACCAATATCCGACTTGCTTATAATCCTTAAAGATTCATTGCGGGAAACCGCACCAAACCATTCAAGGCCAACCATATTTCTCATACGATCTGCCAATTCCTCTTTTTGATCAGCGAGCGCCCCTTGAAACTTATTTCCAACAATATTTAAGGTTGCCGCCAGATCCTTCCCTTGTAATCTTGTAAAAGCCGAGAGAATCTCCTCAGTATACCAGTCTTTTGCAAATTTCCCTGTATAAACGAGTGTGTTATGATGATTTCTAAAGTCAGGCTGTTCTTCGTAGTCAGGGATCATCGGTGACAAGATCGCAAACTTATCTCCTTTGACACCAAGAATACTTTTTAGCAGATCCTTCATTTCCTGTGTCTGAACAAACATATTGGAGGATAAATTGTAAATTTCTTTTAATTTGTTCCTTTCATTCTCATTTATTTTTCCCTTATCATGAGTGAAATTTGTAATATAAGGTATCGTTTTCGATATCAGAACTGTCTTCGCCATTTCTTCAGCAATGTCAAATCCGCGAATAATAATACAATGATAGTGATGTTCCTCATCCAATTCTTCTATAACTCTTGCCGCTTCCCCGCAATTCATTCGATAGGGATTTTGAAAAGTTTGCGAATGTGTTGCTTTATATGGATCAATGATATTTATTTGTGATAATGCTGCCAGCTCTTCAGTAAAGTCTTTATTTCTGATTCTCGCTTTAAGCAGTACATTAACCTCAATATTTTCATCTTTATTTAATACATGGGCCATTGATGAAAGCCAAATCGTCGAACCATCCATTATATTCAGATCAATTTCACCGTAAAGTAAAATCTTAAGCTTTCTCATGCGAACGCTCCTATTTTTCTATCATGTCGACCATTTGCTGGTCCAGGTTTTTTCCATTTTTTATAAAGTTATATTTATCTGTACTGAACAGCCGGTATCCCTTTTTAACATAGGGATTTAACGATTGACACGATCTTATCATGTCTAAAATTTTGTAAAGGCGTTCCCCTCTGAACATCTCAGTTTGGGAAATTGAAGCGTCAATCGATAGGTCATTAACATAACTGTATTCATTGTCATCGCTTGTTTGGGATAATCCCTTATTAGCGATATCATGATGAAAATAACAATTTTTCCCTACCACTTCCGCCTTGCTGTATTCAATAGCAAAGCTTAAGTCCAATAAGTAATTCTCCCCATAGAAATGGTCAGGATGAAAAAATGCAATATAGCGCTCCTTAACAAGATCACTAAGCCTGCTGTACTGATCCATATAACTTAGAACATAGCACGTGATATGTTCGTTATTATATTGATTTAGTATGTCCGCAGATCCGGGGAATTGGTCCAGGAATACAATTAACCTTTTCGGCTGCAATGTCTGTTCTTTAAAATAATGCAGGATTCTTTCGAATTCTTCAGCCGATTGTACAACGGAAACGACGCTGATTTTGGGGGCTTCTAAGCAAATCCCAATCCCCATTTTTGCAAAAATATCTTTTATTCTATGTTTATACGTATGATTCAAATAAACCTCCCGAATGCCTTCCAATGCTTTCTCTCTATAAAAATCCTCATCACTCATAAGCTTTTCTAAATTCATTCTGAATGCCTTTTTATCACTTGAGGTGATGACCAAATCTTTAAATACCTTTTTGACGCCGAGTGAAGCATTAGAAATGACAGGGGTCCCGCACGCAAGGCCTTCAAAAACACGTCTGGAGAACATTGTCGGTGAATGCTTGACACTATTGACGTTCAGCATCACTTTATACCCTTTATAGGCTTTATCAATTTCATCGTATTGCAGGCTGCTTATTATATGGCTTTCGAACCGCTCCGGAAAGCTAAAATGGGTTGTACCCTGTTTGTTTTTTTCATAATTACGATCGTAAATATCCAAACCATAGGGCAGTGCCATATCCAAAACATCTTCCATATCTTGTTTCCGTTCTGGATGACGATTGGCATAATATGATCCGGCAAAACAAACTTTATTTTTTCGATGATTGAAGGTTTGTATAGGGTTGTGAAGCTTAGGCTCTGCAGAAAAAGCCAAAGGATAAACATGATCATGGCCAGCCCTTTTCTGATACTCGGGAATCATATTGGTGTCTGTTGTAAAAATATAGTCAAACATCACTGCTGAATCGATAAATTTATCAAAATGAATGGGATCCTCCTTGTTCCAAAAAACAGTTGGAATACCTGCATCCCTGCACCATTGAATGAGATCAATGAGCGGTATTTTGTCTTGGGTTTTATATTTTGCAATGCGATATTGCCAGCTGCCATGATTCCCCTGCCATGCCGATTCGACAAACAGGACATCAGGCGGGTTTTGTTCTAACACATCAAACCAATTGTCCGGGGTGAAGGTTATCAATTTTACTTCCTCTTGATAACAGCTCATGGAAAATTCATCGAAAATGCAGGCCATTTTCAAGTCCGAGATCTTTTGAGGCGCTTTTTGTAAAGGCCTTTTATTTAAAAACGCTGTCCCCCGCTTTTTGATCCGTTTAACAACCAAGCCTTCAATAATCCCCAGGCCTTCGCCTGTAACCAACAGCGTGATCCCAATTCTGCACGTATCCGCAGACAATTTGATCCGGCTGGATGATGGGTTCAACTCGAAATGGTGTGTATTTAACATGTCCTCATGGGAATACTCTGTCAGCAGCAACGACAAATGAATAGGACCAGTTGTTTCTCCAGAAAAAGCCACTTCGAAGGTTTCTCCCTGAAGTATTTTCAGGCTGGTTTCCGGCAAAAAGTTAACAGCATTGCCATCATATTCTGTGTTGGATAGGGTATCTGCTGAAGAGATGACAAGCTGATTGTCCTGGCTTCGCAAAAAAATATGATCTGATTCGGAATACCAGTTTTTTTCGTTGAAAATCACCCTGCTATCTAAAAAATAAGGTTTTAGATCATCTAAAATCTCCTTTTGAAATCTTTCAATCTCTGCGTGGAGAACCGTTAAATTTTCCAAGCTTAACTTCTCCTTCTTGTCAGTCGTTTTCGGATTTTCCAGTACATTGTTGTAAGCTTACCTAGTTTCGATTGTTTTAAAGAATGATATTTTCTTGTTAATTGCACGGTTCTCCGCTCCAAGGCCTCCATTTCTTTTTTTAAATGTGCCGCCTCTAGTTGGAACCTTTTCTTTTTTTCGAGCTCACTTTGAAGCATTTCAACAATTTTCTTTTCCTGTTCTAAAATATCAAATGTTTTTTCTTTAAAAAGGATATATTCTTTATTTAATTCCTGATATCTTTTGCTTTGTTCAGCCAAAAGCTGCTGTAATTCATTCTTTTCACTAAGTTCAAATTGAGCTTTGTCTCTTAGCTGCTGCAGCGGATCATTGCTATTCCCTAATTCTGAAGCAATATGCTGTAAATCCCTTTCCCGGACGTCACTTCCCAAGCCAATCACCCCAATTTTTGATAAATATCAATAAAACCTGTCTTTTCCTTTTCCCAATTATATTTATCCCTCGCTTTAAAGCAGTTTGCCTTCATCGCCGCATATCGTTCTGAATCTTCGAGAAGGGTATTAACGCCCTCTGCAATGGCGTTCGGGTCATGGGAATCAATGCAGATACCTATTTCTTCAGTTTCAACAACCCGTTGGATTTCGGGAAACTGGCATGCGACTACGGGAACACCGCTCATCATATACTCAAACAACTTATTGGATGAAGCAGAGTAATGGTTAAAGCACACATTATTCAAAACCTGAAAGCCGAGGTAGGCATTCCTTGTGTAATTCAGCAGCTCTTCAACAGGTACTTTAGGCAAAAATTTCACCTTGTCTTCTAGGCGCAACTCACTGACCATGTTGACAAGATCCGGTTTTATCCTGCCTTCCCCAATGAAGACTACGATGCCCCGTTTGAATTGAGGCACTGCTTCAATGAGCTTATCCAACCCCCGTCCTGTTTGAATGCCGCCTTGATAAAGGAGAATCGGTTCATCAGCATTAATGCCAAGAAGCTGGTGCAGATCGATTGAATCGCTCATTTCCGGTTTTACTGGAACGGGATAATTATGAACAACCCGAGGGTAGAAGCCGTATAAGTCCTGTATGTAACTTGCCCGGGTGTGGTTCTCCATGATCATTACATCCATAAAGGTTATAAAGAACTTCTCCATCTTGGCGTAAATATGATTTTCATAGCCTGTACGGCTCGTTTGGACTTCATGGGAGTCATAGATCAGCTTCTTTTTTCTGATCCTAAGAACTTTGGCACACAACCACCCTTGCGGCAGTGTATTTAAATCATTGGCATGATAAAGATCGTAATTTTCCTTCATACCCGCCCTTACCATTTGCGAAAAGATGAAGAACCTTACTATTAATCTGGGGAGATTAACCTTCATAGCCGCCGCTCCGACAATCGGGAGGCAGATCATCAAGAAGAATGCTGCCCATAGCGGCAGTTGCCACACAGCCAGCCCCAATAAGACAATTAACAGCAGTATTGCAGGTATCTTGAATCTCTTAACGATTCGAATAGCATTTTGCATCAGGGGAAACTCATTTTTTACCCTTGTCACCGTAAAGCCCTCTTTCCGGTTTTCAAATCGGCTTAAGCTTGGATTTTTCCTGTCGTGAATCGCAATTAAGTCAACCAAATAGCCTTCCTTTGACAATGCCGTGCATTCCCGCAATACTCTTGCGTCATTCGTAAAATGATTCCACACGAACATGCATATTTTCTTTTTCATTAAGCCCCTCCAATATATTAAGCAGCACTCTGATGTTTTTCTTCCATCTTAATTTTTGGCAAGCATACCTATACCCGTTGCCTCCTAACCTCTCCCGGAGCAAACGATCGTTCGAAAGGGTTTCAATGTGCCGGGTCAGCTGTTCAACATCCCGGTTTTCGGCAACATATCCGCAGTCAGCATGACGAATAATCCCGCTGCAGTAACCTGACACATCTCCGACTACCGGTTTGGCCATACACATATAGTCAATCATTTTTCCCGGCAGCACGGTTTGGAACACGGATTTTTCTGATAAGCTTACATAGGCAATATCCGATTTGCCGACCTCAAGCATCGTGTCTTCTCTGTTTTTTGGATGATAGATAGCAATATTGCTAAGCTTCTTTTCTTCGATTTGTTTTACAATGTCTGGCTTTCGATACCCATACCCGATAATCTTGAACTGAATATCTTTACGATCCTTTAGATTTTCCGCCACACATACAAACTTCTGCAAGTCCTGAGCGAGCCCAATGTTCCCCGTATAAACAACAGATACCCGGGTATCATTCGGGTGTAATTCAGAATCTGGGGAAAAAGCCAATTCCCTTTCGGTTAAGGAATTGGGCATGAAACTAATTTTATCGGGCGATACCCCTTTACTTAGGATGTAGGAACGAAAGGAATCACTATTTATGATGATATGGTCGGCATGCTTATAGAGTTTTTCTTCCAGCAGGTAAGCGATTCGGAGCAACGGCCCATATGTAAATACACCGACACCATGAAGTGATTCAGGCCACAGATCACGCACATCCAAAATAAGCGGTACCTTAAAGCGCCTCTTGGCAAATAAACCGGCGATGCCCATGAAGATCGGCGGTGATGATACGAAAATAAAGTCAAATTTCTTTTCTAGCTTTAATAGAATAAGGAAAAACCTTAATGTGACTTCAAGATACAGCAGCAGCCGTTTGAACATATTGTGTGTGTATTTGCGGACTTTGGGATGGATTCTCACCACATTTTCCTCAAAATCTTCATCATTTGACCAAAACGCATCGTTGTTTTGATATAAATGACGGTTTGGGTAACTCGGTTCAGTGGTAAGGACCGTGACGCCGAAATGATGTTTTGCCAATAATTGCTTGATATTCTTCATTCGGTTCGCCGCACTGCCAATTTCCGGATAATAGTTTTGCGTAATCATTAACAAATTTTTCATATAGTCTGACCGCCCATCCATTTTGAGTTCAGCTTTTCCTCTCAGGCAAGTTCATCATAGTAAAGTTGGATTAAGCGCATATGAACATTTTGTAAAGCGCTGGTAAATTTTCCTTAAAAAAAAGAGCGGGACAGTGTTGTAAAACTCACTGTTCCCGCTCAATTTAAAAGGCTTATATTGTTTTCTTCCGTATTAATAAAGCAAAACAAATGACTGCACCAATATCACAAACCGCAATTACGACGCCCATTGGAACGGCTGTGTGACTGCCACCAATGCCAACAAGAGGCGCAACAATTGCTCCTGCAATGAACGGCAAGACGCCCAGTAAAGCTGAGGCGCTGCCAGCAGAACGTTCCTGATTTTGCATGGCAAGTGAGAAACTCGTTGTCGTGACAATCCCGACACTGGAAACAACAATAAATAATGGCGGTAATATAGCGGCAAGAGGCGCCCCAATAAGAATCATAAAAAGCAATACGATACTGCCAAGTGCCGCAAGAATAAGACCGCTGATCAGAAGTTTTGTTTCACTGACCGCCCCCGCCAACCGTCCGCTGATTTGAGTCGCAATGATAATACCAAGGCCGTTAGACGCGAAGATCACACTGAACATCAGCGGCGATACATTATATATATTCTGGAGGACAAATGGAGAGCCGGATATATAGCCGAACATGGCTGCCATAACAAGGCCTTGTGATAGTGCATACCCCATAAATACCCGGTCAACAAGAAGACGGCGAAAAGTTAACAGTGTGTTCCTGATCCCGCCCTCAGACCGGCTTTGAATTGGCAATGTTTCACGCAAGCTGAAAAGGGCTGCAAGAAGCATCAAGACACCTATTGCCGCAAGGACAATAAAGACGCCATGCCAAGAGGTCACCTTAAGCAGCAGGCCGCCGGTTACCGGTGCAAGAATCGGTGCCGCACCATTGACCAGCATTAAAAGGGAAAAGAATTTCGTCAACTCTGATCCTGAATATAGATCCCGCACCATTGCCCGCGATATGACGATACCCGCTGATCCAGCTGCACCCTGGATGAAGCGCAAGGCGATGAGCCCCCAAATAGACGGGATTACCGCGCACAAAAATGTTGCAACAACATAACAAACGAGGGCTGCGATCAAAGGCATCCGCCGTCCGTGCACATCACTGTAAGGCCCAACGAAAAGCTGGCCTAGAGCAAGGCCAAGCAGACAAGCTGTCAAACTCAGCTGGGCCAAAGACGCACTGGTATGAAGATCAGCCGCAAGTGCAGGCAAAGAAGGCAAGTACATATCAATGGAAAGCGGTCCAAACGCCGTTAAGGCCCCAAGCACAAAGGCCATCCATAACCGCCGTGTTTTAGCGGCCGCTGATTCCATATCATCAATTCTATCAATATTGTGCTGCAATGTTTTCAACCTTTCCGAGAAATAAACTCATATAATAGCATGATAAATGATAGTTTTATTTTAACATTCTTCTTAATTAAACGTTTGATTAAAATCTGAACATGCCACATAACCTACTTCTTTTAAAAATGTTCCGAAAATCGAAAAATATCCCACTAATTATGATAAAATATTGACATACACCTTACATACACACAAGGGGGAAGAGAAATGGCAGCATGCCAAGAAAAAATTGATCAATACGCCAAACTTACCGTGAAAATGGGCTTAAACATTCAAAAGGGCCAAATCCTGGCCATCAATTCGCCGCTTGAATCCGCTGAATTTACCCGCGCTGTAGTCCGGGAGGCTTATCGTCTTGGCGCAAAAAGAGTACACGTTGATTGGAGTGACAGCCCGACGCAACGTCTCCAGTTCGAAGAGCAGCCTGAAGAAAGCCTGAAGGAAGTTCCGAAATGGCGTGTGGAAATGTATGATGAACTTATTGAAAATAAAGGTGCCCTCCTGCACATTACCGGGGCGGATCCTAACGCATTTGCCGGTGTTGATCCGAAACGGATTCAAATGGTACAGCAGGCGTCGGGACAATCATTAAAGGATTTTAAAATCGCTCAGTTAAAAGGTGATATACACTGGTGCATTGTCGGCGTGCCAACGGTAGCTTGGGCCAAACTCGTATTCCCCGATAAAGCGCCAGATCAAGCGTTGGACGATCTGTGGGAAGCCATTTTCAAAACGGTACGCCTTGATCATGCTGACCCAATCGCTGCCTGGGACCAGCATTCCAAAGATTTGCATGACAAGATGAATTATCTTAACGATCAGCACTTCAAAGCTCTGCATTATAAGGGGCCTGGCACCGATCTATCCATTGAACTTCATCCAGACCATCTATGGGTTGGCGCCGGTCACAAGTCTACCCAAGAGCATGTCTTCATTCCAAACATGCCAACTGAAGAAGTTTTCACCGCACCGTTGAAGACCGGCGTTAATGGCACAGTCAAAAACACGAAGCCTTTATCTGTAAATGGTAATCTTATTGAAAACTTTTCATTTACCTTTAAAGATGGAAAAGTGGTCAATTTTTCAGCAGAAAAAGGCTATGAGGCTCTTGAAGGGCTGCTGGATACGGACGAAAGTGCACGTTACCTTGGTGAAGTTGCTCTTGTCCCTCACCAGTCACCAATATCCCAATCCGGGATTATATTTATGAATACACTTTATGATGAGAATGCATCATGCCATATAGCCTTAGGCACCTCGTTCTCAATGAATGTCAAAAATGGCAGCAATATGTCTGAGGAGGAATTAATCGACTCTGGCGCTAACCAAAGCTTTATTCATACCGATTTCATGATCGGATCAGGTGAACTGGATATAGATGCCGAAACGCAAGATGGAAAGCGAATCCCGTTATTCCGCAATGGAAACTGGGCAATATAATATAAGGAACCCCAGGTTAAAGTCATTTAGCCTGGGGGATTAAATAATATGGTAAAATGACTTAGGAGGTGTATTTAAAATGGACGAACAAAAATTGATGGAAGGCATTTATAACATGCAATTAGGCATCAAAGGATTGCAAAAGCAGATGGAAGAAGGTTTCGGTAAAATTAATGAGCGCTTCGAACAAGTGGATAAGCGTTTTAAGCAAATTGATAAACGCTTTGAACAAGTGGATAGACGCTTTGAGCAAATTGATAAACGCTTTGAAAAGGTAGACTCTGATATTAATCAATTAAGAGGGGAAATGCGTGAAGGCTTTAAAACGGTCAATGAGCGGATTGATCTCGTTGATGCACAAATGAGAGTCCTTAATGAAGACACCTTAAAAGCAAGAGCTGAAATTGATCAAATCAAAAGAATAAAATAAGCCGCAACACTAGTTTTCAAGACACCAACTCCCACCCTCTTTTACAGAAGTCTCCATCCAAAAACGACCCTAATTTAAGTTTCAACTTTGTTCTATAACTTCCTTTTGGGGGAATTCTTTTGACGTCATTACAACAATTAGCTGTGGAGAATAATATGGCATGGTGCCAGATCGTAAGCACTTTGCATGGATGTCATCCTAGAATGGATCATCAATTCTGGGGATTGGACCAAAAAGCACCCACATTTTATCCTGACGTCGTAACAAAAACCGAAAATGTCTCGTATGAGGAATACCTAAACTTCACAAATCATAGACCAGTAGAATTTATTAAAGACAGTTTTTCAAGCCTGCAATTACCAGAGGGCGAATATAGTGTACTATTCAACGCACATTGGATTTACCATGCTCCTGTGAAAAGTGGCAGCCAAAAAGCCGTAAAGTACAGACCCGTCTCCTCTACTGAAGATCTGCGGTTATGGACAACAACCCATGGTTCAGGTGATGTTTTTACATCAGGTATTTTATCTCATCCCGATGTGACCTTTTATGCTAATAAAGGGGACCATATAGAATCCGGATTTATTGTCAATGTTCACGAAAACACAGTAGGAGTATTCAATGTCTTTTCAACAAAAATATCGTCTTCCCTTTGGACTGATATCATCCAATCCGTAAGCCAAAATCATGAGTGCCTTCATATTGTCGGCTACGAACAGGACAAGGACTATGAGAACGCGATAAGAGCCGGATGGGAAAACATTGGTGACCTAAGGGTTTGGATGAAAAATTAATGTGCCTGCCACATTCTCGCTCTAGGAGAATGATTTTTATCGCCGATTTTTCACCGATTAATTGGTTGTATGTTCTTTTCAATACAATGGAAGAACCCGTTAGCGTGGAGAGAACATTTCGGTTCTTCTCCACGCTTTATATGACTTATATGCCATTTCGCTGATTTATAAATCCCCTTCAAGTGCTTCAGCCTTTTGGTACATTTTATAGTAGTCCGGAATGTGATTGAGTAATAGAAGTTCTGTATAAAGCTGGCTTTTAACATTAAAATCTTTAAAATTAATACCCGTGAGTTCAATGATTTGTTTTAAACGGTAATTTAATGTATTGGGATGGATGAATAAAAATTCAGCGGTTTTCTTTGACTTACAATTGTGAGCTAAATACACTTCCAATGTTTGCAGCAGCTTGCTTTGATTTTCTTCATCTTTTTTTAGAAGCTTAAGTAAATCATAGTTCACAAACTGCTCAGACATATTTTTTTCGTACAAAACAATTAAATAACGGTACATCCCAAGCTTTGAATAATCAACAGGAACATCCTCTGAGGATAGGTTAACAAATTCAGCGATTTCAATAACCTCCAACGCTTCCAAGAAACTTTTCCTCATATCACGGAGCCGATGGTACATGTTCCCGACACCGATTAAAAAGGGCTTCACATCTTTCTTGTAAATCTTGTCCCGGTATTGTTCAACAAGAGCCTTAGCCGGATGTTCAGTGTTCACACGTTCGGCAGACTCCCCAACGATAATGATAATTTTCGAGTCTGATTTTAAGTAATAGGAAACAGGCAGATCTACAAGTTGCCTGCGAACAAGAGATTCAAGGTCAGCCAAAGCTGCCTCATCGCTAGACAACACGATGACCGTAAATTTCTTTGGAAGGATCACATTAACCTTCTCAGCTTCGCGACGGATTTGCTGTTCACTGACATAATCATGATTGATGATTTTCCAAAGCAGCTGATCCTTTTCGCTGTCTTTTTCTTGCTTTTTTGATTGCATTTGGTGGATGAGCTTACCAACGTGAGCAGAAATATCTTGTAAAAATAAGAGTTCTTCTTCTAAAAGAAAGCTTTTCGATTCTTGAACCCATATGGATCCCATTGTTTGTCCATTATGGCTTGCCCTAACAACAAGTCTCCTTTGATAAAAACCGATTTCTTGAATCGGCTCAACCCTTAACGGATCCGTTTTGCTTTCCAAATGCCCCACAATACCCTCTTTCTTTAATCTGTCCACCACAAAAATCGGGCATTTTTTTGAAAGTATCGTCTTTTGCTGGGTCGGATCAAACTGATAATCGCTGGGTGAGCTGTAAGCAATAAGCTCAAAGTTTTTATTTTCAACAATGACGGGTTTATCTAAAATTAAACTAATACGCTCTGTCAAATGATGAATATCCTCAATTGCCAATATCTTATCGATAGCCTTCACATGCATCCCCCTGCACCATTCCAACCTTGACTAATTTCCTTAAATTATAACGACTTTTTTGGTAAAAAGAAAATGACAGGTGGGAATGACAACGGAAGGTGCAAAAAAACAGCCTCAAACCTAAGGCTTGAGACTGTTAAAGTCTAGTATTTATAGCATTTCGCTGATTGTTTTTGGCAGCATGTGCTGTGTAAGGTAATCCGGTCCGCCGGCTTTTGAATCTGTACCTGACATATTGAATCCGCCGAATGGGTGGTAACCAACAATCGCACCAGTGCAATTACGGTTGAAGTACAGGTTCCCTACCCGGAAGTCGCGCTTTGCTTTTTCGATATGAGAGCGGTTATTAGAAATCACAGCCCCTGTTAAGCCATATTCCGTGTTATTTGCGATCTCAATTGCTTCGTCAAAATCTTTGGCTTTGGAAAACGCTACAACTGGTCCGAAGATTTCTTCCTGCATAAGGCGTGCTTCAGGATCAACATCTGCAAAAATAGTCGGCTCGATGAAAAATCCTTTTTTGTCTTCACCATTTCCGCCGTGAGCCAAACGCCCTTCTTCTTTACCAATTTCAATGTAATTCATAATTTTATCGTAAGAAGCTTGGTCAATGACAGGCCCCATATACACATCAGGGCTAGTTGGTTCCCCAACTGTTTTTTCTTTTGTAATAGCAATAACCTTTTCCAGCACCTCGTCATAGACATCTTCATGAATAACCGCACGTGATCCAGCGGAACATTTTTGTCCGGAGAATCCAAAAGCGGATACAGCAATCGCGTCAGCCGCAAGATCCAAATCAGCCTCTTTGTCAACAACGACCGTATCTTTTCCGCCCATTTCGATAATCGCACGTTTCAGCCATTTTTGTCCTGGTGAAACTTGGGAGCTCTTATTATAGATACGTGTGCCGATTTCCCTTGAACCTGTAAAACTAATGAGATGTGTTTTCGGATGCTCTACAAGATAATCGCCAACTTCAGATCCGCTTCCCGGGCAGTAGTTAACAACACCATTAGGAAGACCTGCTTCCATAAGAACCTCAATGAATTTTGCGGCCACAACAGGTGTGTTGCTTGCCGGTTTCAGGACAACTGTGTTGCCTGTTACAATTGGTGCAACTGTCGTGCCGGCCATAATTGCAAATGCGAAGTTCCATGGTGGAATAACAACGGTCACACCCATTGGCGTATAGATATACCGGTTCTTCTCGCCTTCACGGGACTTGACGTCAGCCCCATTCTTCAAACGAATCATCTCGCGAGCATAGTATTCCATAAAATCGATCGCTTCAGCGGTATCCGCATCTGCTTCTTTCCAAGGCTTCCCGGCTTCTTTAACAAGAAGCGCTGAGAATTCATGCTTTCTTCTGCGCACGATAGCTGCTGCTCTAAATAAAATGTCTGCGCGGCTTTCAGGTTCCCAATTTCTCCAATCCTTAAAAGCTTCAGCAGCTGATTGAATCGCCTTTTCCGCGAGTTCTTGGTTCGCCTTTGAAACCGTGCCGACCACTTCTTCATGATTTGATGGATTTTTTGAAGTAATAACATTATCCGTTGAAACCGTTTCCCCATTTATGACTAAATCATAATGACGGCCCAACTCTTTTTCTACCTTTTCAAGCGCCGCTTCAAACGCTTGGCGGTTGCTTTCAATTGTAAAATCCGTAAATGGTTCATGTCTGTATTCTGTTACCATCTTGATCTCTCCCTTAAAAAATATTTATATACAAAGTCTATTTTTTGGAATAGACCGTTTCACGCAAAAGCAACATTAAGCATAAACTTTCTTGCGCACATAAGTACAACTAAGCCTCTGGCTTCGCCAATCGACAAGTTTTCTTTATGTAAAAATTATATCTTTTACAAGGCTGCATTTAATAGGTGTCAGCGCCACAAAATTTTAGTTGGTATTTTGTTTGTGTGCCACAATAGAGAAATAGACACATAAAAAAAGCCTCTGCTGAATTAAAGCAATGAGGCTTAGATTATATTTATCCTAGTTTATCTAAAACGTTATGGGTAGCATATCCCCAATCAATCTCTTTATCAGTGCCTCTTGGTAGCTAGCTTTCTTCAATAGTTTCATTCTTTCTGCGGTTTGGAGCAGCACAGGTTGTGTTATCCGGTTTAGTTTTTCTAAGCGGGCTTTTTCGATATATTTGTTTGGCCCCGCGTCCATGTAGCTTGTCAAATCCATGTGCCATAAATGAATGTGCCCTGGATATCTATCCACAAGTCTTTGGGCCATGCCGAGGCCTTCAGGGTCAAAATCACCTGAGTAGTGAAGCGTCACATCGTTTTGCACGAGCCGGTCAAGCAAAAGCCACGTTGCTAATTTGAATTGGCCATGTGTACAAACCATTACGGCTGCGGGGCATGCATCTAAAATGGTCGAACAGACACCGGAATTTTCAACAATCCAGACATCTCTTCCATGATAAGGGTAGATATTCTCGGTCTTCGTCAGCTCCCGAACCGGAACATGCCAGACGGTTTGGGTGCGGGCTGCTTCCTGCCAAACGGGATGGATGCCTTCAGCTGTATCGGCTAAGAGTCCTGTACAAGTTACAAAGTTATGCAAATCATCCCGCAGAATCCCTACAGACTGCAAAATATCGTTGATTCCCTCACTTCCAGCAGGCATCTGGACTGGCTCCTCTTCCTCAATTGCCTTGTAGACCGCGATGGCGTGAAGCAACAGCTTCCCTTGCTCCGTCTGAACATCAAAAGCATGTGGATCGCCCGTTATCCGCTGGGCAAAAAAAGGAAGCCGTTCGGTCTTCCCGTTTGCGGGCAACCCGTCCAATGCTTTTGCCACATGACCTATCATTTCCTTTAATAAATGACGATTCTGTTCTGCAAGAGTATACACAAACCGGGTGTCCGGGCTTTTATCCAGCACATGGCTGACCCAATCCCTTAATACAGGATTTTGGTCAGCCGTTGTGATGAAAAATTGCTTCAAAGCATCTTGTTTTTGCGCCTGTCTCTCTTTATTGGATATCACCTTCTCTTTAAAAAAGGCCTCCAGCACATTGTGTAATGTCAGACCCTCAAATCGTGTTTTTTGCAGCCGTTGTTCAAAGTTTTTTAAGCTGACAATAGGATTTGCCCCTAAGTCCGCCGCATCTCTCCCAAAGAAATCGGCAATAGCCAAAAGCTCCTTTTCGCTAAAACGGGAAAGTGTAACTGTACCTCCGACCCGTCCGAGAGACTGATATTTCCTTTTGAAAAGGGCAAGGAGCCGGCTGAATCCCGGCTCACTGCGAAAGTAATGTACTGCTTCCTGCATGATTTGATTTTGTCTCAATCCTTATGTCCCCTTTACTCATCATCAGGCACTAAAGATACTGCTATTTCTTCATTTTCCGAACGTGACATCTCATCGACATAACGACGGGTATGGCCGTCCCAATGATAGTGGATCACAGTCACAAAATCAGCATTCTTCGGCCGGACCAGCTCACAAATCGACAATTCACTGACCGTGTCGTAATCACCCCATAGCGCCTGGGAGTTCATAATATAATTAAAGTCAAGCTCTTCAACCACTTCGAACATATCCCGAATGTTCATCTCATCCACCCCTGCAAAAGCCTCGTCCAGTGAAATAATATATGGCGCCGCTTCGTCCGCCTCCTGATATCGGGAATAAGCAGCAGTAAAGAGCGGAATATACATGGCCATTGCCTTCTCCCCGCCACTGAATTGATAAAAGGCATGATTGGTCAATTCCCTTACCGGTTCATTTTCCCGTTTATAGGATAATATAAAGGAAAACCATTTGCGGTAATCCAGCACCTCTTTAAGAACCTGGTGCAAGGTGTTGCTGGCTGAATTATCATCGATTAATTCTTTGGCCCTGTCAATTTTGGACCGGAAATGCCGGGTGACATTCTCTAGATCGGATTCCTTCAGCAGGCGCGGATTCATCCGCAATAGTTCAACTAAATCGTGTGTATCAAGTTCCTCTTCAGCCTCGGCGGTCCGGGGCTTCCACTTGATTGAAAAGGTCAGACCCATCGAAGAATTCCGTTTGTGCATTAAGCGGTTCATTTCCTTCACCCAACGCTCAGCACGCTGGATTCGGCTCCTGAGCATACCGCCAACCGAATGCAATATAATTTCCTCATAAAGCTCACGGTCATTTTCTCTTAAATTATCTTGATTGCGATTAATATCGGCTTCAACCGCCTCTTTTACAAAATATGGGCTGACCCTTTGTCCCTGGTAATCCATCTCAATGACATTCCTCGCCGTCAGCTGTTTCCACTTTTCGATCATAACGTTCTTTTCGTCCGGCCATTCCTTACCATCCATCCAGTCCAATGATTTAAGACGGTCTTCATATTCTGACAGCCGATATTCCATTAGATCAGGCTGCTCACTGTAATAAGCTTTTGTTAGCTGCTCCGTTACTTTTGCCCGTTCATGCTGTTCATAGAATAGCCCAAGGTTTTGTTTCACCGCTTCCGCTGATTTCCAGATTGCATCCTCTTGAGTTATTTCAACAAAAGACCTATCTGACTCTTTTTCAAAAGCTGCAATCCATGCTTCATACATGTTCTCCCAAAAGGTCCGATCCTCATTCAAGGCAGCAAGTTTTTCACGGGTATACTGCAATTCCGTCTGAACCCTAGGCAGCCGCTCCCGATGGCTATTAAGCTCTTCTTCTATACTGGCCAAACGCTTTTGTACATCTTGAATCTGCCTGCGGATGTCCTCCGCTCCCATCTTCTCAAGCTGCTCTTGAATGCTTTCAATATGCATCTCAGTCCGTTTTATGCGATCTTCTAATTCATTGCATTCCCCTTTTATATCATCGACCTCCGCCGCCTTATGCTGGATGAGCTCGTTTAGCTGGGCAATATGTCGCATCAAATTCCGGCACTCAAGATCGGTGGTTACCAATTCACCTAGGTCCCTTTCATATTGCCTCATCATCGCAGCAGCTTCAAAGTAAGCTGTTGATGTCATTGGGAAATCCAATTCGGCCGTTTGCCCGTCAATCTCATATTTCATCTTTTTAAATGCATAATCCATTGTTTTCAGGCGCTCGTCCATACGCGCCCGTTCTTTTACCTTTTGTTCAATCTCGAGTTGTTTTTTTCTAATTTGGCTAAAGCTCTCAACCAAGTCCTTATCCGTCGGAAAAGCAGCTTGGGCGTCCCTGACCTCTTTAACCTTTTCTTCAAACTGCCCAATCTCTGCCTGAAGCCTTTCGAGCTCCCCTTTTTCCTCGGCAACAGCCATCTCAAGTTCACTGATTTTTTCCTTCCGGTAGCGTCCACGGGCCGTTCGGCCAATGAATTGCGCAGCTTTTGCTGGAGGGGCATGGCCTTCAATGAGACTCATAATAAAACGGCCGGATTCATCAATGGAAACAAGCCCCTCGCTGCCCGCGCTTGCATCATCTATTAAAATACTTCTCAAGACCCGGTCAACATTCTCTAAAGAAACGGATGCATTTGGGCTAAGATCCGGTCTGAGATAATCAGCCAGTGTATGGGCCATCATCTGGGGATTGGGCCGGAAGATGCGGTCATGCTCCGGAACAGTACTCTTATCTGCAATCAAGGCATCCAGCAGTCCCATATGAGTAAGGGATGATTCAATCCGTTCTCTTTGCTCCTGAGTGACGTGATCTTGAAATTCGACAGCGGCGTAGAAAGGCAGAAAGGCCTGTCCGCTTTCCTCCAATTTTCGCCTTGCATCCTTCGTTGCCGGATCGGTTGGCGGCTCTGGATCCGTCATGTTTTTCCAACTGCTAAGCTCCTCTTCAAGTTTAGCTATTGTTTGTTCTAATATGGTTTTCTCGCTCTTTTTTCCGGCAAGGAGCTTATGAAGCTCTTCCCGATAGGATTGGCAAATGTCAATGAAAGGCTGTTTGACATCATCATATGAAGCACTGTCATAAAGTCCCCGAATGGCTCTTGAAGCCCGCTGCATGACATCTTCAGTGACAGGGAGTGCCTTATACTCTTTTGTCCAGCCGTGCCATTCATCTTCCTTTTTGTTTTTATCCTCATCAAAAACCTTTTGCCACTCATTTTCATCATATTTCAGCTGATCATATTCCTTAATAATATCCGCGTAGTCCTTATTTAACTCCTGATACTGCCTTTTTAAATTTTCATAGTCCTTAATTTGGCCCGCTGCTTTATTCAGCCTCTTATAGTGTCCATCAGCCTCTTGCTTCCAAAGCGTAAAATCAAAGGCCCTTGCACCTTCGTGACGATGGAAATCCCCAGCATTAATATTGTGGCGGGGAAAACCGGCTTCTTCCGCATCCTGTGATAAGTCATTAAGCACAGCTTTCTTCACCCGGCTTTTTACATCCCATTCGCCTTCCTTTTGGTCCTTCTCATTTCGGTAATCGAGTTCTCTCCGACGCCCCTCATCCATCCGCTTTTCCTTTTTTTCATAATCCCGTTGCAGTTCTCCGTTCTGGGCATTAAGACCTCGAAGCTCATCTTCAAGATTCCAAACTTTGTGAGATGAGAGCCGTTTTTGCTCCTGAAGAGTAACCTCCTTTGATTGCTCCAAGTCACGCAGACCCGATTCGAGTTTTGTGATCTCCTTAACGCCCTCTGTTTCCTTCTCCAGCTGGTCTTTAAAGGATTGTTCAGTTTTTTCCCATTTAACACGGTTCGCCAATGCTTCTTCCGCCTTTTCAGCCAGGATATATTGATTGTATTGGTCATATACACGTGTTAATTTATTCAACGACCGGTTTTCTCTCTGAAGCTGTTCAAGCTGCTGCTTCGTCTGATCCATATGCTCAATTGTATCTGATAACGGCCTAAGATCATCATCAGAAAGAGGTGGAAGTGCTGCTTCAAGAATTTCATAGATAACCGTTGGCTTAAAATCCTTTGAAAGTTTTGGGCTTCTTAACTGAATAAGCAGCTTAATCAGATCTTCATAGCTTTCTTTGGACTGAAAACCAAAAAGGTGTTTGTTGACAAGGTTCATATAATCGCCTTGAGTCCGCACCACTTCGCCGCCTTTTGCGATCCGGTTTTCCAGTTCAATGCGGGAAAGCGGAACCTTTTGGGTTTCCCCGCCATGCCGCTCTTTTTTATACAGGCTAAAATCGACCCCGATCCGGCGGTTATCAAGGATGACAAAACCCCAGAAGTTCATGTTCTTATGCCGTTTTGCCTGCAGACCAATCCCGGTTGTGATGTATTGGTTCGTTTGTTCACGCTTGTATTCGAGAAACAGGTAGCCTGTCCGCTCATCACGGTCGACCACGCCTTTTTCACCAAGCAAATAGTCTTCCATTCGTCTTGCCTTCGATCCGAACGGGTCAAGCCGGTCAGGGGATTTTTTTCCGTCCAATAAGACAGGGAGGAAGCTTTGCATAGTAACAGATTTCCCTGAGCCATTGCTGCCCCGTAATAATAATTTTCCATTAGCGAACTGGAATATTTCATCGTCGTAATACCAAAAATTCAAAAGTCCGGCCCTATTCAGCATCCACTTATTCACTTCCGTCATTTGCTCTTGCCTCCTCCAGTTTCTTATAATAATCTTTTGGATAATCCCCCGTAACGCGTCCTGAAAGGGGACGGATGACGATCATCCCAGTGTCGGCTTCAATATGAAGCATCTCCCAATCCTCCATCGCCTCCAGCAAGTCTTTGCCGACCGTTTTTTCCGGTGCTGTACGATAAGACTTGCTCCAGCCGCTGCCAAATTGCTTTTTTAGGTTACTGACAATTTCGCCGAATTCTCCGGAAGTTAACCTTATTTCACCAAAATCATCGGGTTGATGCTCTCGGCTATATTCCCTTAACAGACATGCCATTTGCATGATGATATCATGGATGGCTTTCTGGCTTGGAAAGAGCGAAAAGACATTTTTCCTTTCAGGCGCCGTCAGCAATGCAGCATTTTTAAACATCTCCAATTTAAATGGGGTGTGTGATTCAAGATCATCGCGCAGCCTTCTATGCATATTACGAATATAATAAAAGTCCGGGTCATTCTGTGACTTCCTGTAAACGACCGGTGAAAACATTAATTGCCGATATACCCTCTTCCGCCGTTCCCCTTCACGATTCTGCTCCCATTCGGCCTCCAAAATGTCGGATATAGTCTTGTATTGAAATAAATCTTTTGGATAAGATCGCATGAAATAGCGGGAATACACTGTTACCTCGTAGAGCACTTCCTGGTCCTCATCCATGGCAAAGCGTCCAGTTTCACCATCTATCGTTTCCATCAAATGAAATTCGGACAGGACATTGATGACACGCACCAATGATTTCCGGTGCTCATAATTCGTCCAATCAATGCCAAGCTCACCCGGATAAAGATCATGAATATCCTCACATATGTTGGAGAGCAGGAACTGTTCCTCCACTGCCTTTTCCTCCAAAAAAGCGAGGGCACAGCAAAAAATAGCATAGTCCATCGGTTTTTGAAACGATTGTATCCCCATCCACGCCTTCGGTTCAACTGGAGTCTTTTCCATCTTTATAAAAAACCGGTGGACAATTAACCGAAAACCGAACTTTTCCTCTACATAGCGATTAAGGACCTTCTCACGTTCGCGAACAAGCTGGTAGCTTTCAGGATCATGCTCACGCAGAATCCAAAAGTTCTCGAATAACAGCCCTAGAGCCTCTTCTGCCTTTTCGTCAAATATTTGGCGTTCCATCAGACTTTCTCCTTATCATCAATGAATTGGATGACAGCATCAGGCATTTCCAAATTCCCATCCTCGGATCTTAAAACAATGGGAGGACGGTCACGGATAAGGTCGATCTTGACCTGCTGACCAAATTCCGTTTTGATGATCCCGTCTCTCCGGGCCATCGCTTTGCCAATCCATGCTAACAACCGCTTTCGAACATAGGGCTTAATTACAGGCAAGGCTTGCAATTGAATCCGACCATCAATCAGATGACTTTCAATTGCTATCCGTTCCTGCTCCTTCTCCAGCAGATATTCCCGCAGCATAGCTTCTTTTTGTTCACGGTTTTCCTTAACAGCTCCCGGACGCGTTTTTTCATTATAATGTCGTACCCGCGGCTTTATTTCTGCTTCAATCGGCTCCTCCTCCCATACATCGGTGTACAGATCTTCAGTGGGTATATGATCGCTGTACAAATGCCTGGTATTGGAGACTCCAAAGGCTACTGAGGACAAGGCATGCGCCTCATTAACTGTTTCAATGCCTGCAAACCACTCAGCCAAATGCAGATAATCCTTTTTCCGGCTGCGGAAATTATGTGAGCGTTCACCAAGTCTTTGAACAACCCGGGTTACCCTTCGGATCGTCTCATTAGTCCTTAGCTGAAGGAGATGAAATTCACTATTCCGGTGATCACTGCCGAGAAACCACTTTTTGAGACTTTCCCATTTTTCCTTCTGTTCTAATTTCAAGTCATCATCGGAAAGGGCTGCATCTTCTAAGCGGGGAATTGACTGACGGTGATGAACAACTTTTGTGACCAGCATTAGAAGTTGTTTGTCTGTCATCGACTCTAGAAGAGCTTGGATTTTCAATGCGGTTTGCTGAAGAGATATAATAAAATCGCGGAGATAAGCGGTAAACTGATCTTTGTAGACTAGGAAGGCTTCAGTTTTCATGCGTTCCTCGACATGTTCGCTGTTAATATATGCAATATAGTCCGAGGTATTTTGTGTAATTGAGCGAAAATAGCTAAAGATATCCTCCCACACCTGTGCACATTCCTCTTCAGTTTCCGTGATGTCATCCTGCCCTCTTACGAGTGATTCTGCTTTTTGCAAGGATTGATACAGTCGGTCAAACTGTGTCCGTTCAAGTGACCCGCCAAAGCCGTCTCCCATGTGTTCCAGTTTTTCCAGCATTCGTTCAATTTCAATCGTATATGGCGTGCATTGATAACGGAAACGCTTTTTCTTAAACTCCTCAACACTTTTTGCACTGCTGAGTTCCTGTCTTGCAACAAGGTTTTTCCAATTTACTAATTGGGCTAAGTCCTGATGCAGCTGGTCTTCGGTGTAAGCTTGAAAAGCAGGTATGCCCTTCAAATAGCCAAGAATTTCTTCAGGAAACAAAAACTCTTGCATTCGTTCATGCTGGATGAAAAAGTAACGCAAAATCGTGCGGTAGCTCCACGTCCGTTCCGCGTTCAGATACGCTATCTCCTGCACCTTCTTATATAAATTCAGATCGCTTCCCATGCATTAACCAACCCCCGTTCCTTATTCGTATCCCTTTATTTGAATTCTACCATATTACCTATTATTTATTAAAATAGATGCGAGGTGGTAAAACATGCAAGGCCGCAGTTTGGAGGAAATTGAAAGAGACTTGCGAAGAAGGCTAACGGCAAAAAGACAAAGCATAAGCGCTTTGTCTTTTTGGATCAATAATTAACGAACAGAGCTTTGTTCGTACAAATAAAAGACGTAATCGGTCGGAACACCCTTGTGCCCTAATTGCCGCAGCATAGCTGTGATATTGCCTCGGTGGTAGGTCCCGTGATTGACGACATGCTGGATTAATTCAGACAACGTGGTATCCAGCCGTCCAAGCTCGGGATGTTCAGGTGAAACATCTTTATCCAAATCCTCTTGACGGTCAAGAAATGCCATGTATTTTTCGACCGTTTCGTCATATAATTTCTCCATCTCCACTAGCCCTTTTCCATCGATTCCCTTGAGAATGCGGCCATTCATAGCATTTATTTCTTCAAAGCTGTCACCTGCCATCACACCGAGCCACACGATATCTACACGGTAGACATGCTTCACTACTTCTGAAATAGAGGAAAACACACTTTGGATCTCTTGGCAGTACACCTCTTCGGGCAGACTTTTCAAATGATCAAGAACCCTTTTGTTAGCCCAAACGTGATAATCGTACGACTTTAATGCAGAATGCCTCATTAAATGTCTCCTCCTTATTGGTCGTTTCGGAATGGATAACATCATTATAAACAACCTTCACTGACAATTACGGTCAGTGAAGATCTCATGATTTATAATGGTTTAACAAATCAGACAGCACAGCCGCGATTTTTTCCTTTAAAATCTTCGGTTCAAGGACCTTGATTGATTTTCCGTATGACATGAGTGTGTAGGGTAAATAAGAAAGGGTCATTTTTTTCTCGGCCATAAAGTGAAGGTTATTGGCAGAGCGACCGACTACCGCGTGTCCTATCATCCAGTGTTTGCAAAGGTCATTAATAGCATTTTCCTTACCTTGGATATGTATCGATATGAGGTGTTCCTTGCGTTCTAAGTCAGGCAACAAGCGGCTAAGGAAAAAGTCACGAGCTGAAAATGCCTTTGGCCTTTCAAAGGTGGCATCCGTTCGAGTTACTGCTTGTATCCTGTCAACCCGGAAGCTTCGAATGTCTGAGCGAAGCTGACAGTAAGCGATGATATACCATTTCCCCTTCCAATAGACGAGTCCATAGGGGTCAATGCTTCTAGTAGTCGGGGGCGCTTCATGTCCTTTTTTGTATGTAATGGAAAGTGTGCGCCCGTCCGCCACTGCAACTTCCAAGACCTGGAGAAATGTCCCTATTGAAGAATCAGCAGGCGGATTAATGACATCAAAACCAGCCAAATGGCGATCAATTTTATTTAATTGGTCCTCATTCGTGTACCTTTTTAATTTCGAGACAGCTTGGTCAAGCGCCTCCCCAAAAGGATATCCTGCCTCTTGAGCAAATTTTGCAGCATGCAAGAGAGCCTTTTGTTCATCCAGGTCAAATATTAACGGTGTGTCATTAAATGTGCTAAGCAGACTATACCCGCCATTATGCCCTGAATCAGCTATGATCGGAACGCCGCTTGCGCACAACGAGTCGATATAACGGTAGACGGTGCGAATATTAATCTCCAACACTTCCGCCAGCTGCTTCGCCGTAATCCGCTTCCCTGTCTTCAATAACCACAATATAGAAAGCATATTATCCGCTTTGGCCATGAGTAAGTCCCTTCGCTGATTGAATGAAAATCACAAACAAACTATTACAACTTTCCCCTTACTGATTATCAATATTATTATACCATTTCGAAAAGTTTGGCAAGAGTTGACTTTAGAAGTTATTTGCTATTCGTGATTATTCATTTGTTTAAAATTTTAACTTGCTGAAAACCAGGAATAATAGGAATCCCAGAACCAAAATATAATAGAAGTCAACAAAACATAGATATAAACCTCGGGATTTTTAAAAACAGACTGATAACTATTAAAAAAAGGATAGATAATAATTATTATTAAGAGAGCAATAACTATATATGTAATTAAGTGCAAAAGACTGAACCTACGTCTTTTAGTAACCTTATGAAGTACGAATTGGGTTGGTAGGGCTTTCATGCAGTAACACGCCCCGAAACTAAGGTAATAAATATAAGGCTATAAATAGCAGCAAACGAAAATCTTATGTTTTGATTGTAAAATTCAATTATAGTGTAACAGAATGCCATCGTTAATGAAGAAAAGCAAATTACTGCAAACCTTTTCTTAAACAAATAAATCATTCCCCCTATAATCTTTACTTTATTCACGAAGATAACATATTTGATACTATTATTAGAAACTGTGCCACATTTTATCTTTAATAATGGAAGATTAATAGGGTCATTAGGTAGTTCCACCTAATGACCCTTTTTGGATGTCTTATATACATCTAGCCACTTATTAATTAAAAAGGATTCGTCGCCCAAAGGCTTGCTGACTTAACAAAAATCCGTGGATGTAATTTCAATTGAGAAACGATGACTTCGGCCAAGTCTTCCGGCTGCATGTATTTCTCCTCGCTATCCTCAGGCTTGTTATCCTTAAAAACGAGGTCCGTTGCGACCATGCTTGGCGTTAGGGCCATGACGCGAATATTGTGTTTGCGCACTTCCTGTGTCAAAGATTCGGTCAGACCCAGGAGTCCAAACTTGGATGCACTGTAAGCACTTGAACCTGCGGTGCCTCTTAGCCCTGAAGTAGAAGAAATGTTAATGATATCTCCGCCGTTTTTTTCAATTAATTGCGGCAGCACAGCGCGCGTCACATAAAACGGCCCCATTAGATTAACATCGATAATCCTCTTCCATTCCTCCGGATCAAATTCTAAAACAGACCCGAATTTACCGGTTCCCGCGTTGTTAATTAAAATATCAGCCGGACCAAGCCCATTTGTGACCTCTTCAATGGCCTGCTCCACTTGCTCCTGCGATGACACATCAGCTGCGGCAAAAGCAGCTTTTACACCATAGCTTTCTATTTCCTTGGCAACCTCTTTAAGTGCCGTTTCCGTTCGTGCCAGTAGCCCAACACTGACGCCTTCCTTGGCTAAAGCGATGGCTGTGGCCCGGCCAATGCCTCTTCCAGCTCCGGTTACAAAAGCGATCTTCCCTTTTAACGATTGAGCCAAGACAACCTCTCCCTTCATTTACGCAGCTTCCCTATTCGCCTTCTCTATCTTCCTGACCTTACTATGTTTCGTCATATAGATCAACAAAAGAGCAATGATTAACAGTGAGGATATGCCGTACATGGCTTTGTAGCTTGTCAAGCCAGCAACACCGCCTAAAGTGGCCGATCCAAGGGCCATGCCCAGGTCCATAAAACTGAGTGACATCGCATTAGCCGTTCCCTTCTTATCAGCGCTGACCCGGCTGACCGCCCACGCTTGGAAAGACGGCTGCATCACACCATAAGCTATCCCATAAAGAACAGCTGCTATGATTAGGGTAGTGAAACTCTTGCCCATAGCCATTAATATCAGTCCAATGAAACCGCAAACCGCGGCTGGATAAATGAGAAATTTATGACCCATCCGATCATATATTTTCCCTGAAAAAGGTCTGATCACTACCATGATTACAGCATTGATTAAAAAGAAAATGGATACCTTGGCGCCGATGTGGATCTCTTCCCCGAATCCGTTAATAAAATTTACAATGCCTGAAAAGGTAACATAAAAGAGCATAACTAAAAAACATGGAAGAAAAGCTTTCTTATCAAAGGCATAGCTTATTAGTGATCCTTTTAAATCAGGCCCCGGCTGAACCGATTTGTTATTCTTAATAAACAACCCGCAAATAAAGGTCAGAGCGCTCAATATCATAGTTACAACAAGCAGGATATTAAATGAGGAGGAGTTCAGAATCGATAAAGCAAACATCGGCCCGAGCGTCGTCCCTAAGCTTGTCGCCATGCCGAAGTAACCAATTCCTTCACCTAACCGTCCTTGAGGAATAAGGTTTGTTGCCAGTGTGGCCAATAAAGTTGTCGAAATACCAAAGCCGATACCTTCCAAAATCCGTAATAATATTAATAACGGCATAGCTTGTTGATTATAGCTTGCGATGATACAGGCTAGGACACAGAGCAGCACAACGCTTAGCAATCTTTTCATGTTAAGCTTATGCATAATAATGCCTATTATCGGTCTTGTTATAATCGCGGCCAGCATGAAAGCCGTTGTCATGATGCCCCCTAAAGCCGGGCTTTGGCTAAACCCCGTCACAAATATTGGAAATCCTCCTGTCAGCATCTGTAAGCAAAGGAAGAACAAAAACGTCATAAAAATAATAATTGCAAACTGCCCCGTCCATAATTTTGATGTTGATGAATTCACTGGTGCTAGACCCTTCTTTCTTTATAGTTAAAACTCATTTATATTTTAAATCCTCTATATTACATTGGATTTTTTGCAAGACTTCTTGATAGACAGCCATTTGTTCCTCCGGGATATCGCTGATAATTTGAGAATACAGATGTTCTATAAAAGGAAACAGTTCTTCTTTTAACGATTTCCCGCTGTCAGAAATGCAAATAAGAAATGACCGGCGATCATCCGGATTAGGCTTTCTTGATACATAACCGTTTTTCTCGAGAAGATCTAAAATTTTTGTCAATGTTGCCTGGTCTTTATCTGATCGCTGAGACAGTTCCTTTTGGCTGATATGATCCGCCTCAGATACCCGCTTTAAAACAATCCATTGTTCTGATGTAATATTATAAGGCTTTAAATGCATCGTGATTAATCGCGTCAATCGTTTGCTCGACTTTAACATGGTTATGCCTACTAAATCTTCAATTGAAACCAAAAAGCAACGCCTCCCAAAAAACATACCAACCGAGTATACACCTTTTATTGCTATGTGTAAATATAGTTTGTATACAAATTATATTTTGTGTTACAAAGTTGTTGAAAATATTATAAATTAGGTATATTATTTTCTGTGGATCTTTGTGTAATGTTTCACAAACTCCCTTGAGAGGGAACCACTAAATTTAAAGGAGAATTGGTCATGTCAGAAACGAACACTCAAACGAAGTTGTCTGCTACTCAGGAACAACTTGATGTCCTTGATCAGTTATTAAAGCCTGAAGTTCAGGAATCTTTGAATGCTCTAGTAGAACAGCTTCCTAAATTAACGGAACTTGTTAACATTTTGACGAAATCCTATGACTTCGCTCAATCGGTCGCAACAGATGACGTATTAAAGAATGATACTGTCGGTGCGATTCAAGAAATTGTAGAACCTGTAAAAGACACTGTAAAAGATATCGCGGCAACTGCTATTGAAGCAAAGGATCGCGCTGAAGCAAGCAATGAAGTGATCGGTCTCTTCGGTCTTTTGAAAATGATAAAAGACCCGCAAGCTCAGAAGCTTTTCCGCTTCGCAAATGCTTATCTTCAAATTTCTGCAAACCGCAGGTAACAATAAATAACCGCAATAACAATAAATAAGATTTCTTTACATTCTATTAATTAGGGCGGAGGATAAACTATGTCAAAACATATCGTTATCTTAGGTGCGGGTTATGGCGGACTTCTTAGCGCTTTAACCGTACGCAAACACTACAGTCAAGCTGAAGCCAAGGTCACCGTTGTCAATCAATACCCAACACACCAAATCATTACGGAACTGCATCGCTTGGCGGCAGGAAATGTTACTGAAAAGGCTGTTGCCATGCCTTTAGAAAAGCTTTTTAAAGGAAAAGATATTGACCTTAAGATCGCAAAGGTTGAATCATTTTCTGCAGACAAGAAAGAAGTGAAGCTTTCGGACAACACGGCTTTAACCTATGATGCTCTTGTTGTCAGCCTGGGAAGCATTACAGCTTACTTCGGTATCCCGGGACTCGAAGAAAACAGCATGGTATTGAAGTCTGCTGAGGATGCTAACAAAGTTAAGAAACATATTGAAGATCGCATTCGCGAATACGCCAAAACGAAAAATGAAGCTGATGCTACAATCCTAATCGGCGGCGGAGGATTAACCGGCGTCGAGTTAGTTGGTGAAATTGCCGATAAAATGCCAAAGCTTGCTAAAAGCTATGGTGTAGATCCTAAAGAAGTGAAGTTAATGCTTGTCGAAGCTGGTCCGAAGATTCTTCCGGTTCTGCCAGACGACCTCATTGAACGGGCAACTGTCAGCCTTGAAAAACGAGGCGTTCAATTCTTAACAGGCCTTCCTGTAACAAATGTCGAAGGCAATGTCATTGATTTAAAAGATGGCCAAAAAATTACTGCAAATACATTTGTCTGGACTGGCGGCGTGCAAGGAAATCCGCTCGTTGGAAAATCCGGCCTTGAAGTAGATCGCGGACGGGCAACCGTTAACGAACACCTGCAGTCAACTTCCCATGAAGATGTGTTCGTAGCCGGCGACAGTGCTGTTGTCTTCCCATCCGAAGGCGGCCGTCCATACCCGCCAACTGCCCAGATTGCTTGGCAAATGGGTGAGCTTATTGGCTACAATCTGTACGCTTACTTGGAAAACAAAGCATTTGAAGGGTTTAGCCCAGTTGACTCCGGAACACTTGCAAGCCTTGGGCGCAAAGATGCCGTTGCCAAAATTGGCGCTAACGAAACACCGCTTAAAGGTCTTCCAGCATCCCTGATGAAAGATGCAAGCAATATCCGTTATTTGACACATATCAAAGGTTTGTTCAGCTTGGCGTACTAAAAATAAAGAAAACTTGCCGATTGGCAAGCCTTTAATAGGCGTAGCTAGAGGCTTAGTTGCACTTATGTGCGTCAGAAAGTTATACTTTCTGATTAACTCAATCAAGCCCCCATCTCAATTAGAGATGGGGGCTTTTCTCTTATACCACGCCTACTCCGGCCGGCAAATTTTCTTTAGGTGTTCGCTTATCTTGCAGCCAGCATGAGACAGAGTGGCCGCCGCTTGCATGTTGCATTTCAGGATTAAAATAATGGCAAACCTTCATTGTGTGCGGGCACCTTGGGGCAAAAGGGCACCCTCTTTCAAGCTTTGCCAGGTCCGGGGGAGTTCCGGGTATCGGGATTAACGGAACCGTTCGGCTTGTATGCGGCTTTGGCATTGATTGCAGTAACCCCAAAGTATATGGATGCTGCGGCTTATAGAATATTTCTTCAGCCCGGCCAATTTCTATGATTTCACCGGCATACATGACAGCAATGCGGTCCGCCATATTTGCCACGACTCCGAGGTCATGTGTGATGAGAATGATAGCTGTCCCCGTCTTTTTCTGCATATCAGTCATCAGCTCTAGAATTTGCGCCTGAATAGTTACATCCAGAGCCGTTGTTGGCTCATCGGCAATCAATAAGTTGGGATTACAGGCAAGCGCCATCGCAATCCCGACACGCTGCCGCATCCCGCCTGAAAACTGATGAGGGTAAGCATCTAGGCGTTCTTCGGCATTTGGTATTCCAACCAGTTTTAACATTTCAGCCGCCTTAGTCTTTCCTTCCTGTTTTGATATGCTTTGATATGTCTTAAGACCTTCTATAATTTGCTTGCCAATTTTCATTGTCGGGTTCAACGAAGTCATAGGATCCTGAAAGACCATCGAGATGTCTGATCCTCTTATCTTCTGTATATCACGGATTGATGCGGTTAATAAATCCCGGCCTTCATAGATGATTCTTCCTTCCTTTACCTTTGTATTATGTTTTGGCAGCAGTCGCATAATTGACTTGGCTGTCACTGATTTGCCTGAACCGGATTCACCGACGATCGCCAGTGTCTCTCCTTTATTTAATGAAAAGTTTACACCGCGGACAGCTCTAACTTCTTTATCCTTTGTTTGAAAGGAGACATGCAAATTCTCCACTGAAAGCATTGGTTCTGCCACGATTTATCCCTCCCTATTTTCGCATCTTCGGATCAAGCGCATCCCTAAGTCCGTCACCGAGAAGATTGAAGCTAATCATGATAGCACTGATAACAATAGATGGGAAAATAAGCTTGTATGTAAAGAAACGCATCGACTTATAACCATCTTCAATCAAGACGCCTAGTGAAGCAAGCGGTGCCTGCAAGCCAAGTCCTATAAAGCTTAGGAAAGCTTCAAAAAAGATTGCGGTAGGTATCGTAAACATTAAAGTCACAATGATCGGCCCCATCACATTAGGCAGTAAATGTTTCCTTATTAAGCTCGTGCCTTTCGCTCCTAAAGTCCGTGACGCCAATACAAATTCCTGACCTTTTAATTGCAGCATTTGGCCGCGGACAACCCGTGCCATGCCGACCCATCCTGTTATAACCATGGCCAAAATAATCGAGGTAATGCCTGGCTCCAAAATTAATATAAACAAAATAATCACAATCAGATTAGGCACCCCTACTAATATTTCAATAATTCGCTGCATCACATTGTCCACTTTCCCGCCACAGAATGCGGAAACGCCTCCATAAAGCACACCCACAAATAAATCAAGCAGTGCAGCAACCAGCGCGATAAATAGGGAAATTTGTGTGCCTTTCCAAACTCTTGTCCATAAGTCCCGGCCGAATTCATCGGTGCCAAACCAAAAATTTTCTGTAATATGCCTTTTTTCATATTGATCTACCCTATGGACATCGATGCCGTCAAATCCGAGCCATCCCAATCCTGTCACTTTTGGGGGTAAATTTGTATGGGCTGTATTTTGCTGTCTGTACGTGTATTCATTAAGGTACGGTCCAATGATCGCCATCACTGTTATAATCACGAGTACAGTGAGGGATATCACCGCCCCTTTATTTTTCATTAATCTGCCCATAGCCTCCCTCCAAAATGTGACCGGCGGGGAATCCAGTTCTTCTTGCCTTATGTCGTCCATTGGACTGACAACAAATAGATCATCGGTTACTTCTGTTGGAATTAGGGGCTGATTATGCCGTCCATTTTTATTGGGGAGGATCGGTTTCGGATTATTCATTTCAAGTTTCATGCCTCTGCCCCCCGTTTAAAATTAATTCTGGG
Source organism: Scopulibacillus darangshiensis (assembly GCF_004341035.1). Taxonomy (GTDB): domain Bacteria; phylum Bacillota; class Bacilli; order Bacillales; family Sporolactobacillaceae; genus Scopulibacillus; species Scopulibacillus darangshiensis. Next base: position 71,459 of record NZ_SLXK01000007.1, on the reverse strand, counting down.
ATCCAGGAAACCGTAGAGCAGATCCACAATAAATACAATCAAAATAAATAATGCGCTGTAAAGGATCGTTATACCCATAATTACACTGTAATCCTTGACCAAGATGGATAAAGTAAATTGTTCACCAAGTCCGGGAACAGAGAAAATCTTCTCGATGACCAGAGTCCCTGTCATAATACTGACCGCCAGTGGACCGAGCATAGTGACTACTGGAATTAATGCATTTCTAAGCACATGCTTTACGATAACCTTGGGCTCAGCGACCCCCTTCGATCTGGCGGTGATCACATAATCATGCCCTAATACTTCAAGCATTTCGGTGCGAATAAACCGTGCAACGGTCGCAATAACGGTTACTGATAAGGCAAAGGATGGCAAAATCGTATTTTGGTAGCCTTCCCATAATGCCGGCGGCAGCCATCCTAACTTGACACCGACAAAATATTGCAGCAGGGCGGCAAAGACAAATGATGGTATTGACATGCCTAAAACAGCGAGTGTAACTGAACCATAGTCATATATCGAATTATGCTTAAGAGCAGAAATAATCCCAAGAGCTAATCCGATAATTGTCCCAAAAACCATAGCTTGGAATCCAATCAATGCGGATGGTCCGATTCTTGTTGTAATCATGCTGTTAACCGTTCTGCCTTCATATTGAAATGACATCCCAAAATCACCCGTGACTAAATGGCCCAAATAACGAAGATATTGAAGAGCGACCGGATCGTCCAAACCATACTTGGCATTCAATACCTTAATTTGCTTTTCTGTGAGCTTTTCCGGGTTGTTAAAAGGCGTCCCCGGCAAAAAGTGCATAAGGAAAAAGGTGAGCGTCGCAATTAAAAAAAGCGTTAATAACATAAAACCGATTCGTTGGAGAATGTAACGTTTCATTTGAACACCTCATTTGATAGGAACATCTAGTGGAAAAGGGATGTACCTGTAGATACATCCCTACTTTTGCAAGGCTGCCCGTTATTCTATATATGTCCACTTATAGGTGAATTCCGGACCGCTTGGATGCTGAACGAGATTCTTAATGTTCTTATGCTGCAGGATCGCCTGGCCTTTTTGGTATAACGGTGCTATGGCCACATCCTCTTCCAGTAACACTTTTTCTAATTTTAATAGCATTTTATAGCGCTTCGCCAGATCTGTTTCCGTTCTTGCCTTCTCGACGAGCTTGTCGTATTCCGGATTGGCATAATCCTCCCTATTGGCCGAGCTGCCTGTCACCCACATATCCAGATAAGTCATAGGGTCGCTGTAGTCCGGTCCCCATGTTGACAACGAAATGTCATACTTGATAGACTTTTCTATCTCCAGCCTTTGTTCAAATGGAACCGCCTTGATTTCCATTTTGAATCCCGGCAATTTTGATTCCAATTGGGATTGCAAAAACTCTGCCATTTTCTTGCTTTCTTCAACATCTGATATGTTTATCGACACATTAACTTTGTCTTTTCCTATCTCTTTAAGGCCTTTTTCCCAATATTTCTTCGCCTCTTTTGCAGTACCTTTTAACAGATCCCCATTTAATTTACGGAAATCCTTTTTACCAGGCGAATAGTAGTAATTACCTGGAACAACACCATATAAAGGCACGGCGCCATTATTCAAGGCAATATCGGTCAAGCCCTTTTTATCGATGGCGAGATTAATCGCTCTGCGGATATTTTCATTCTTTAATGCAGGATGATTTAAGTTGAAGCGCAAAAATCCTATTCCCGCTAACGTTTTCGTTTTGAATGCCTTGTCGTCTTTGTAGTTGTCCACCGCTGATGCGGACAAACTGACTCGGTCAATTTTTCCGCTTTCATAAAGGTTTAATCCTGTTTTATCGTTTTTAACCACATAGACCTTGATTTTATTCAGCTTCACGTTCTTTGCATCCCAATAATCGGGATTCTTAACATATGTCCAGCCTTGTTCATGCTTCCATGCTGATAGTTTGAAAGGGCCGTTTGAGAGAACCTTGTCATACTCAAGGGCATATTGATCGCCCATCTTCTCAACAAACTTTTGATTCTGGGGCAGGAACGTCGGGAATGTTAAAAGCGTTTCAAGCAAAGGGTTAGGACGCTCAAGGGTCACTTTTAATGTTTTGTCGTCAACCGCTTTGACACCTAATTCATCAGCATCCTTTTTTCCATCCATGATCGCCTGAGCGTTCTTAACGCCTGCTGTGACAAACATATAATTGTACGCCCCAGCTTCTTTCATGACCTTCTTCCAGGCATACTCGAAATCATGAGCAGTAACCGGATCACCATTGCTCCATTTCGCATCCCTGATTTTGAAGGTATGAACGAGGCTGTCGTCGCTTTTTTCATGTTTTTCCGCCATTGCCATAATAGGTTGGTTGTTTTTGTCCTGACGGTATAGACCTTCTTTGGTATTGTTTAATACTGTAAAAGCTACCGTATCATGAGCCTTGGTAGAATCCATTGTTGGGATTTCAGAGCTTTCGGTTACTCTCAGAACTTGCTTGGACTTCCCTGACTTATCTCCCCCTGAACCTTTTGAACTGGTGTCTTTTGAAGAACTAAAATTGCAACCGCTTAGCGCCATCGTCATGATCAGCAGAAAGATTAGGAACGAGGCCATTTTTTTCATTTTCATATACGACCCTCTCAATCGTCAGAATTTTTAACCATTTATGGACAGTTTATACTCTTTTTATCTATATTTCAATATAAATTGCCAATGTTCAAAAAACAATTGTCATGCTAGACTAATTTTAAGAGAAAAGAAGTGAGGTCATACTATTGAAAGTCATTTTTCGAAGCAGTCTTATCGCATTCATTCTGTCATTTCCTGCCGTTCTTGTTTTCTATCATTCATGGCAATTGGTCAGCTGGGTCAATATCATTTTTTATATAGGTTTAATCTATTTGGTTGTAGGGTCGATTCTTCTCATTTTATCGGGACATTTTTTCACAGCATTCATTTATAGCTGCAAGCGTTTTTTTCGGATTGCGAGTAGGAAGGAGCAAGTGATTCAGGAAGTTGAGGGGAGGAGGATCCGGACTTTGCCGGTCCGGACGTCTTACCCCCCCTCAAAGCCATGGATTTATGCGGGCCTGTCCTTCTGTATGGTTAGCATTGTGTTCTCTCTTGGCATTGTTTATTTTAGACAATAGTTATTTATAAAGTTTTGATGGGCAAAACCTTTGACTTGTTCTTCGGTATAATATTTTAAGAGTTCGTTGATCAGGTTCGGATACATTGAGGCGTCTTCCAATTTTGCGACAAAAGTTTCGATGCCATCGAAGTCAGAGCCGAAGCCAATCTGGTTAACGCCTCCAAGCGAACAAAAGTGATCAATATGTTTGATAAGATCTGAAATCGTTACTTTACCCTTCGACTTTACAAAATAAGGACAATAGACGACATGGATCATCCCGCCCTTTTCGAACATGGCCTTAGCCTGCTCATCATATAAATTACGCTGATGTTCACATACAGCCCTTGCATTTGAATGACTGGCAACCGGATAGTCAGCAAGCTCTATAACGTCCCAAAACGCCTTTTCACACAGATGTGAAACGTCGGTAAGAACGTGGTGTCCGTTATTGAATTGGACAATCTCGCGGCCGAAAGTCGTCAGTCCGGCTCCCCTTGGCTCCCCGGCGCCATCTGCCGCCAGATTGGCGTTGTTCCATGTTAGGCCAACTGACCGGACGCCTAAATGGTAAAGAATGCTCATTTTTTTCAAATCATTGCCTATGGCATCCACACCTTCAAGAGTCAGCATGGCCCCTATTTCGTTTTCTTTTAATTGAGTAAAGTCTGCCCAATCCTTTATTTGCTTCATTTCGGGGTTTTTCGCGAGTACTTCATTGTAAAAATAGTAGATTTGGTCAAGCGCCGCCTGAAACTTTTGTTCTGCTTTCATTTCCGGATTTATGAAGACCGCGAAGCATTGAACCTGAACGTCTCCTTTTTTTAATCGCCTTAGATTTGTATCTAATTCAGAGGCATGCTTGTAGGGTACTTTCCCCTCTCCCATCCAAAGCTTTAGCAAAGCATCGCAATGCAAATCGATAATTTTCAACAGTACCACCTCGTTATGATTTAGTAGCTTTACGGACTAAGCTTTCAAACAATTGCTTTGCAATAGCATCACCTTTAAGCGCTAAGGCTTCGGGATGCCATTGAACACCTATTACAAAGTCATGTTCGGTGCTTTCGATGGCTTCAATGACACCATCTGAAGAACGGGCGGACACAACAAAGGGCAGGGCAACATCCCTGACAGCTTGGTGATGAAAGGAATTCACTTTAAATTCGGTTTGCCCGGCGATCTTCGCTATTAAACTATGACCTTCTGCTTTGACACGATGTGAAAGATGAAACCTGTTGGCATTCTGAGTATGCTGAAGCAGTGGTGCCCCGATCTGGCTGTATATATCCTGATACATATCACCGCCCGCAGCAATACTCATAATTTGAATGCCGCGGCATATCGCAAGAATCGGTTTATTCAGCTCCAATAACCTTTGTGTAAGGGCAATCTCTAAAGTGTCCCTGCCCGGCGCAATCCTTCCTAGTTTTTGGTGAGGTTCTTCACCAAACAACATCGGGTCAATATCGCCGCCGCCGCTTAAAACAAGCCCGTCTATGGCCTCGGCTATTTGACTGACATCGTCGTCAAGGCCAATCGGCAAGATAACCGGCACGCCCCCCGCTTGCAGCGTCGCTTGAAGATAATCATTCGACAGCGTATGTGTAAAATCATTCTCAACATTCGATGTGACACCGATGATTGGCTTCATCATATCTCCCCTATGTAAGGAATTTAAAAATACCTTCATCTAATTATACATTAAATTATTTTATTATTCATAATTTATTTTCACCTTAATGGGATATCTAAAAATAAAAATATGGCCCACGCTTTCATATATAGAGCGAGGGCCTTTTTGATATTACTTTCGAATGTGTTTTTTTCTTAAACTTTATTTCTCCTCCAACATTTTAACCAATTGATCAAAGGTCATTTCCTTCATAGATGACAAGCGATGACTAAAGTCTTCAAACTGGAGATGGCCAGTTACCGGGTTTGGCACGATGACACATGCAAGGCCCGCTGCCCTGGCGGCTTTTAAGCCATTAAGAGAGTCCTCAAAGGCTAGTACGTCTTCTTGTCTCACATCGAGTGCTCCCACAGCCTTGATATACAATTCCGGGTCAGGCTTCACTTGCTTGACATCATCCCGTGTCTTGATCGTGTCAAAAAAGCTGAGAATATTGAGCTTTTCCAAATACCCTTGCACCCAATCTCGTCCAGAACTGGATGCCAGCCCAATTTTCAAACCGGCTGCTTTGGCTGCTTCCAGGTAGTCTAATACACCGTCCCTGAGCGCGGGTGATACCATTAGCGTATGATAGTGCTTTGCAGTTTCTTGTTCAATCACCTCACGCTCCAAGCCATCCTTTCCTTGCGAGTGGATATAGTCATATAAAGTCGAATCATGTGTTCCAACCGCTCGGCCAAATATTTCTAACGGAAGGGTAACACCATGCCCTTCAAGAACATGCCGGTAAGCTTCATACCAGGCGGATTCCGTATCTATGATCAATCCATCAAAATCAAAAATAACAGCCTTAATCATTTAATTGACACCCCTTTTTATCCTTTTCTATTCCTCTTCACATCATCGGAGAAAAGACCGACAACCCATTTTAGCAGGGGGCATATAATGTTCCCCATGATCCACTTTTCCGGCAAGTAGCATATGTACAGCCACATCCATCGCAGCAGATTGGCGGATACAGAAGATGCAGCCAAAGCCGTTTGAATCCCTTTAAAATCCAGTTTGTAAGAGCAACAGACCATTGAACAGCTTCTAAAATGATATTGTTTTAAATCCCCTTCATTTTACGTTATCCTTTATGAATGTCAATAAAAGCAACCGCCTGCAAAAAGGGAACTGCACCGCCCAATTTCTCGTACAATACCAGGTATTTAAGGACTTTTAAAAAAGACATTACTTTAAATCTTAGATTGAGGGGTATGTCATGCAAGAGTGGATTACTGGCTTTATGGAGCAGTTTGGTTATGCCGGTATTTTTTTAATGATTGCATTTGGGCCTTAGGGGAATCGTGGGAGGAAATCCTTAGCTTCATGGCTGTTTATTCAAATATTGTCTATGCGCTGATCGGGATTGGCATTATTTTCTTTATTGGTTTGTTTGTATGGAAAGAAGGGGGGAAATGATAAAAAAACATACCTAATATTTTAGTAAAGTGCGGGTTGCCTTATTGCCAATTTATCACAATTCGCAGAGGAGTAAAACCAATTTTGGCAATTACTATAAAATACGTTACAATTTACAATCCTTTTGACTTAGAGGACTGGATCGTTATTAAATCTTGAGCTTATCATGTCTGCAGCTTCTTGATCTCCGCACACCTCTAGAACCTCTCTCACCCAGTTAACAAAATAGCTGTCTACTGCAAATAGGGTGCCGCGGTTGCGCAGGCGCCCTGCCTCTGTTTTTTTATATACAGGTTCATGCTTAAATCTTTCAAAAGGAATGGGATGTTTAAAAGCGAGCAGGCCCTTAACCATGATGCCATCCTCATTGAATCCCTCTTCAACTTTAGCTAAGCCCACTAGTGCTCTTTTATCGCTGCCGCTTCGGTAGCACAAAATAAGATCACCCACACGCGCTGACTTAAAGTTTTTTGGGAGCCTGCGCAGCCACCAAAACTGTGACCTCTGACTTTCTAATATGTGCTCCCACCTAAAGGCTGCCGCTGTATCTGAAGCTACCATGAACCAAAATTGTTGTTTAGCCACTGGCATTTCCCCACCTCAAGATTATTCTCATCCTCTATTTTCCATGGAAAAGCCTAATTTTGCAAATTCATCATGACAATTTATTAACCACTGGTTATTATTATTTTAAATTAATAACCAGTGGTTAATTTAGAGAGGTTTAATTATTAATTTTCCTCTTCCGTCTTGGATGACAGGACTTCTTTTTTCAAAAACCAGCACAATATAAAGGCGATAATCATAATGATAAACGAATAAAGGTAAATATGTTGGAACGACTCAACAAACATTGTTTTTACAGTAGTCATTAGTGATGGCCGAAGCCCTTGTGGTATGCCTCCTGCTGCCATATCCTCCATGTGTTCGGAGATGCTTTTTGGCAATTTATCGCCTAAACTTCCCAATTTGGATGTGAGTGTGTACGATAATAAGTTGCCAAATATACTCACACCCACTGTTGCCCCAATCGACTGGAATAACGGAACAGTGGCTAGGGCAATGCCTTTATGTTCCTTTTCAACGGATTCTTGCACGATTAAGTTATCGCCACCGAACATGACGCCTAACCCAAGTCCTGATATAACAAAGAAAATAATAATCTGTACAATTGTCGTATGAATATTAAGATGGGCAAATAAATAAAAGCCAATCACCGGCATGATAAAGGCGATGCCAAATAGCTCGCGATACCTCACTTTTGTCAATAAGAAACCGCATATCATGGCTGAACCGACAGCGCCGACCATCATAGGCAGCGTTAAATACCCCGCCTCTGTTGGCGTTAAGCCCAACACATTTTGAGCAAAATAAGGAAAGGATGAGAACGACCCCATAAGCCCCAGCCCTACCGTAAATACAAGTAATGATAAAACTAAAATATTTCGGTTCTTAAATAAATGCAGCGGAACAATTGGTTCCTTCACTTTGGATTCTACCCATATAAAGAAGCCAATTAAAATGACTCCTAAAATCAGCAGTCCAAGTATTAATGGAGATGTCCAAGCATAGCCCTCATTCTGTACAAGTACAGGTGTAATTAACAAGGAGACAATGGCTGAGATCAATAGAAATCCCCCTGCCCAGTCGATGGTTACTTCCTTGGTTTGCTTTGATTCGCGCAATCCCTTTGCTAAAAGGAGCGCAGCTACCAGGCCAACAGGAATATTGACAAAGAAGATCCAGTGCCAGCTTACTTGGTCAACAAAGAAACCGCCCATTAATGGGCCTAATAACATCGGTATAAACATAATCGGACCCATAAATCCTTGCACCTTCGCCCGCTGTTCCACGGGAAAGAGATCACTTGAAATCGTCATAGCGAGCGGCATTAATCCGCCGGCGCCGATCCCTTGGATACCGCGGCCGATCAGCAATAATGTCATCGAGTGGGATAGGCCGCATACAACTGATCCGCCAATGAAAAAGGTCATACATATTAAATAAATCTTTTTTCTGCCAAACAAATCCGCCAGCTTCCCTAAAATGGGCATAAAGGCTGACAATGTTAACATATATACCCCAGCGACCCATCCATACAGCGATAAACCGCCAAGATCCTTGATAATTGTTGGCATTGCGGTATTGACAACAGTCTCATCCAATTCGGAAAAAATCAATCCGATAATCAAACCCATCATAACAAGGATTTTATGACTCTTATTTTCGACAGGCGTGATATCGCTTTTCATCGTGTTCTCCATATTTATCTAACCCTTCATTATTTGTTCTAATCTTGTAGCATTATATAAAAGGATTATGAACTCAATATGAACTGGCGGGCAGGGATTAGACAGGAAAAGCCCCGCCGGAGTGCAATGCTCTAGCGGGGCAGGCTGATTTATTGTTCCAATACATTTTTTAATCTGAGATATTCTTCTTCATCTATTTCGCCATTGACCAAGCGTTTTTTCAACATAAACTCCGCAGTGTTTCCGTTGTAGCGACGGCAAGCCCTTCCCCGCCTGCGCCACAGCATAATATTAGAAATCACCAGACCGATGAACAAGATGATAAAGAAGAATCCGATGGGAGGAAAAAAAGGATGTCCCCAATACATTATTATCCACTCCTTGTTTTTGATTGATGTCAACTTCCCCTTACAAACTTAAGTCTAACCACCATTTCTAAACCCCTCATAAACCAAATCTTAAATCTTTATTAAAAGACAGAGGCGTAGTTGCGACGCACAGGACGTGCTAGTACTGGCGTTGTAACAGGATGTTACGTCTTTAGCCAGTGCACTTAGGTGCGTCAGAAAGTTATACTTTCTGGTTAACCGAAAATAAGTCAGACCCTGTGAACGTTCACAAGGTCTGACTCTTTAACTTTAGCCCCTGAATCTGTAGCCTGCTCCCCAAAGCGTTTCTACATATTGCGGGTTGGCTGGATCCATTTCAACCTTTTCGCGGATTTTTCGAATATGCACCGTTACAGTGGCAATGTCCCCCATTGAATCCATGCCCCATATCCGTTCAAATAAGTCGTTTTTGCTGAACACCCGATTAGGATGCAACGCTAAAAAAGTCAATAAATCAAACTCTTTCGCGGTTAACATCACTTCTTCATTATTAATGAAAACTTGGCGGGCTTCTTTATTAATAACCAACCCGCGGATGCGAATATCATCCATACGCCTTCCGCCGCCCTTTAGACGATCATAGCGTGAAAGGTGCGCTTTCACCCTCGCTACAAGTTCATTCGGACTGAATGGTTTGACAATATAGTCATCTGCACCAAGGCCAAGTCCTCGAATTTTATCAATATCTTCTCCTTTGGCTGTCACCATTAAAATTGGAATATCTTGTTCCTTTCTAATATGTTTGCAAAGTTCAAACCCGCTTATTCCCGGCAGCATGAGATCCAATAAAATAAGATCGAACGCTTCGGCCATCACTTTTTGCAAAGCACTATTGCCGTCATTGGCGATATCCACATGGAATCCATTTATTTCAAGATAATCATGCTCTAATTCGGCTATGCTTTGTTCGTCCTCAACAATTAATATTCTTTGCATTACGCCACCCCTTATTTTTCGGCTTTCGGCAAAGTGAAAGTGGTTATTAGGCCCTGATTTGAAGGGCTCTCTGCCCAAATGTCCCCGCCGTGTTCTTCGATAATCTGCTTAGCGATCGCAAGTCCGAGGCCGCTGCCCCCGCCGCTTAAATTTCTCGATGGATCCGTCCTGTAAAATCGGTCGAAAATGTAGGGCAGCTCTTGGTGTGTAACACCCGGACCATTATCGTGAATTTCCACACCGACTTTATCTTCAGCAGTTGTTAAATTGATCTTTATTCGCTTTTCTTTTTTATCAATATATTTGATGCTATTATTAATGATATTATCAAGCACTCTTTTCAATTTTTCCCGATCCACTATAGCAAGATAATCTCCTTTTGCTGCATTAAGTGTAACCGAACCGCCCTCTTTGTCCCATTCAAACTGGCGCTCTTCTGTATAATCCTTCATGTATTCCAGGACATCAACCTTTTCAAAATGAAAGGGGAGATTTTTCAAATCAAGTTTCGAATAAATGAATAATTCATCAATCAAATGGTCCATGTCGTTCGCCTTTGCAAAAATAGTATGGAGGTATTTCTCAACTTTTTCCGGTGAATTAGCGACACCGTCTTGAATCCCTTCGACATATCCTTTAATGGAAGTTATCGGTGTTTTCAAATCATGTGAAATGCTTGCGATTAATTCTTTTCTGTCGGTTTCATATTGCTGCCGAAGTTCGGTTGATCGTTTCAATCGCTCACGCATGTCATCAAAAGTTTCACATAGCTTGCCGAGCTCGTCATTTGAGGTTTTTTCAACATGGAAGTCCAAATGTCCTTCACTAATATAATGAGCGGCTTCAGATAATCTCTTAACCGGTCTTAATATGCTTCGCGACATAAAATAGGTTAACAAAAAGTTTGTTAATGCCAATATCATTAACAAACTGACAAATAGCAGAGGAAAAAAGCTTCTTGCAAATGAAGTAAACGGCGCCGCGTCTTTTATTAAAAAAGCCGTCCCTTCTGACCCATCTGTAAAATAGAAATTATGCTGGTAAATGGACAGCTGTTGTTTATCAAGCCACACTACAGGTTTATACCCCTCATTTTCTCCAAAAGCCGGAAGCATGCTTGTAACATTACCATCCAAGTTGTCCGCCACGAAAAGCACTTTTCCCGCTTTTCTTACCACAAGTTCCATGTCTTTTTTCTGCAGTTTCTTATTTAACGTTTTAAGATATTGCTGATCCCTAAATTTCCCCGGCGTGAGCGCGGTTCCTTTTACAATATCCATATACATCCGTGATTCCTGGGTTGTTGTCTGATTACCGCGGTTAAAATGTCCCCGGATATTCTGTATGTCACCTTTGAAAATAACAACTAGAAGAAATGCCGCGATCACAAACAGAATGACCGGGATCACGATCATGGCGATATTAGACAGCATCAGGCGTTTTCTAATCGACATAGCTGGTCTCCTTTTATACCAAACAGTTTGTTTCCTGATTATAAGGTAATTGTAACTGATATCCCTAATATCTTTATAAAATGTTTATTAATTTTTTCTAAACAGCAAAATACTCCTTTAAACTATCTGTAAAAGGCCTAAAGAATCGGATCAAAGGTCATTTTTGAAACTTTTAAATCAATCTTTTAGGCGTTTCTAATTATCTTTTGTAACAATAAAGGACATTTGCAGAGCGAGGGTGAAACGTTAGGTGATTTACTGTTCTAGAAAATTCTGATAAGAGGAGGAAGAAAGCATGGTGACTGGTAAGCGTAATCGTTTGGGGCCTTGGCTATTAACAATTGTTGTGGTTCTTTTCATGGTGATGCCGGTTAATCTCGCGTATGCACAGCAGCAAACCCCAACTAGCCACGGAAAGCCTTCGGATGCTCTGCAAAAAGGCTTTGAAAAAGCAGCTAAGGAATTCGGCGTGCCTCTGGAATTGTTGATGTCTGTTGCCTACAATGAAACACGTTGGGACGGCCACAACGGCGAACCGAGCACATCGGGCGGATATGGTGTCATGCATTTGACTCAAGTTACTAAGGTGCCGGCAATCAGTGCAAAAGGTGAGAGGATAACACGGACTGTAACGGATGATCCTAAGATGCACACTCTTGACACGGCAGCAAAGCTCATAGGCATTTCATCTGACACGGTTAAAACTGATCCCGCTCAGAATATTCGGGGCGGTGCAGCGCTCTTGGCCAAATACGCACGTGAAACCGCTGATTCCCTTTCACCACATGCAGCGGACTGGTACGGGGCTGTTGTGAAATACAGCGGGTCAGATGTCGCAAGTGTTGCCAAAGATTTTGCCGATCAAGTCTATAAGACAATTAAAAAGGGAGCGGAAAGGACAACACCAAATGGCCAGCATGTTGTTCTTAAAGCAAAAAATGTCACAGCTAATAAGGAGACCGCAAAAGACATTCCCTTAAGAAATGCGAAAAAGGCCGGTGTCGATTGTCCTAACGGTCTTGAATGTGAATATATTCCGGCCGCCTACAAGCAGTTTTCCAGCAGCAGTTATAACTATGGCAACTATGACCTCGCAAACCGCCCAAAGGACGGACTGGATATCAATTACATTATCATTCATGATATTGAAGGCAGCTATCAAGACGGCGTCAATACATTCCTTGGCCAATCTTACGTCAGCGCCCATTACGTTATTCGTTCCACAGACGGCCATACTGCGGAGATGGTACGGCCGAGAGATGTGGCGTGGCAGGCAGGAAACTGGTATTTTAATAGCCACTCGATCGGGATTGAACATGGCGGGGTTGCTGTTGATGGCGCTTCATGGTACAGCGAGCAAATGTATCATGCCTCTGCAAAGCTTGTAAAATACCTTGCGAAACGATTTGATATTCCAATGGACAGCGCTCATATATTGGGTCATGAGAATGTACCCGGCTTAAGTCCATCAAATCAGTCCCGCATGCATTGGGATCCCGCGGCATATTGGGATTGGGCCCACTTCTACGATGTTCTTGGCTCGCCTATTCATCCACAGCATGGCAAGAACAAAGGTCACATTGTCACAATAAAGCCGAATTTCCACACGAACAAACCTGTCTTGACGTACGGGGGCAAAGAATTAGACCCGCAATCTGCTAACTTTGTGTACTTGCGGACCGCACCGGACTTTGATGCTCCGCTGCTCAGCGATCAAGCTTTGCATTCGGACGGCGCTCCTGGTACGACAAATATTACTGACTGGGGCGACAAAGCGATGACCGGTCAGAGTTTTTACAAAGCAGATTCGAAAGGTAAATGGACAGCGATTTATTTTGCTGGACAAAAAGCATGGTTCTATAATCCACACGGTAAGAATGCTGTGCCTTCAAAAGGATTAATTATTCAACCCAAAGATGGCAAAGATTCAATTCCCGTCTATGGTTCTGCCTATCCTGAGGCCGCTGCTTACGAAGGAACAGGAGTCCCTGCCGTGAACGTTACTCCATTACAATATACAATACCAGCGGGACAGCGCTATGCAGCAACCGGGCCAATCCAACCTGACTACTACTATGCCAAAATTTATAATGCCCCTGAAACCAATAAGGTTGTAGAAGGAAATGAAGAATATTACCAAATTTCATTCAACCACCGCGCAGCTTTCGTTAAGAAAAGCGATGTTGAGGTTGTAAGGGATAAAAAGAAATAACATTCACAATAAAAAGGGAGTGCAGTAACCAAATAGTTACTGCACTCCTCTTTTTATTTGCAAATTTCCCGGGAAATATGTCGATTGATCTTATCAACTGACATATTCCTTTATAAAACAACAGACCATTTATCGAAATAAGTTGGTTTTGGCAAGGTTAAGCAATTCGTTCCCTTGACCGTTCAGAACGGCTTTTAGCATCCATAAGCTAAATCCGTTTGCTTGCTCAAGTGTAATTTTTGGAGGCAAGGACAGCTCTTGGCGGTTGACAACAACATCAAGTAAAACCGGTCCATCATGTTGGAATGAATCACGCACCGCGCTCTCGAGGTCAGCGGGATCTTCGACACGAATGCCTTTGATGCCTATCGCTTCTGCGACTGTTGCGAAATTGGGATTATCGAGGTCCGTTCCAATTTCCAAAGAACCGGCGGCTTTCATCTCCAATTCCACAAAGCTTAGCGAACTGTTATTGAACACCACGACCTTAACTGGCAATTGATGCTGCCTCAGAGTCAATAAATCACCCATTAACATTGTTAAGCCACCATCCCCTGACAGTGCGAGGACTTGGCCATTCGGCCTTGCGACTTGAGCGCCAATTGCTTGCGGCATGGCGTTGGCCATCGTCCCATGATTAAAAGATCCCAGAAGCCGCCGCATGCCATTCATTTGTAAATATCGCGCCGCCCAAAGTGTCGGCGTACCAACATCACATGTGAAAATAGCGTTCTCGGCGGCTAAGTCGCTGACGACCTTTGTCAGATATTGCGGATGGATTGGTTTCCGTCCTGGTTTGCCTATGGCAAGATCATCAAGCTCTTTTCTGACATGCTGATAGTTTTTCTTCGCTTTCTTCAAATGGCCTGAATCATGTCCCTCAATTAATAGTGGCAATAGCGTTTCGATCGTATCCTTAATATCACCGCATACCCCATAAGTAAGTGCAGTGCGGCGGCCAAGATGCTGCGGCTCAATGTCCACCTGCAGAACAACAGCCTCGTCTGGATAAAACTGTCTGTACGGAAAGTCTGTGCCAAGCATTAATAGAACATCACAGTCCATCATGGCATGATAACCTGAGGAATAGCCAATAAGTCCATTCAGACCCGCAAAATAAGGATTATCATATTCTAAATACTCCTTGCCCCGCAGCGCTACAACCATGGGCGCCTGCAGCTTTTCACAAAGCTGCATAAGCGGTTCATGCGCCCCGGCGCAGCCGGCACCGCACAATAAGGAAATTCGCTTGCCCTTGTTCAAATATTCAGCTAACCGCTTAAGCTCCGCATCAGATGGACGAACCACCGGCCTTGTGACATGCATGACCTGTTCTGGAACACTATGTTCATCTGTCAGCGCGGCAACATCGCCGGGCAGAACGAGTACCGAGACGCCATTTTCAGAAACGGCTTTTTGCATAGCCATCGTGACAGCACGCGGCATTTGGTGAGAGCTCGTTACAACCTCACAGTAATGACTGCAGTCCTGAAAAAGCTTCTCAGGATCTGTTTCTTGAAAATAACCGCTGCCAATCTCATCGCTTGGAATTTGCGCCGCGATCGCAAGCACTGGTATACGGCTGCGCTGGCAATCGTATAATCCATTTATAAGGTGAAGATTGCCGGGGCCGCTGCTTCCTGCACATACTGCGATACTCCCGCTTACCTCAGCATCCGCACCTGCGGCAAACGCGGCAACCTCTTCATGACGAACATGAATCCACTCTATTTTTTCTGAGCGCCGGACAGCATCAAGGACAGCGTTCAGAGAGTCTCCTACAATCCCATAAATCCTCGTAATGCCGGCGTTCAGCAATGCTTTGATAATTGAATTAGAAATCGTATTTCGCATCTTTTTCTCTCCTTTTTGGGTACCTGTGATATTCTCACAATAAGCCTACCTTTTGGCTTTGGTCACCGCTTCTATTTGGGGATAGACGGGGTGCCACATCGCGTCTTGTACGGCTTGAATAATATCTTTGGGTTCTCTCTCCGCAACACCTTCGTCAATGGCCGCTTCGACGACCCTTACAGCGACAGCAGCGGATACAACCCTGAGATCTTCAACTTTCGGTAAAACCGATGCCCCTGATTCAGTGATATTGACCATACTTGCCACAGCTTCCGATGCTGCGGCAAACATGCTGTCTGTCATAAGTCTGGCTTGCGACACGATTGTTCCAAGTCCTAAGCCAGGGAAAATGAGAGCATTATTGGATTGCCCAATGACATATGTTGTGTTGTTGTATGTGACAGGCCCAAACGGACTCCCTGTAGCAATAAGTGCTTTGCCATCGGTCCATCTGATTAAATCTTCAGGGTTCGCCTCCGATAAGCGGGTGGGATTAGACAGGGGCAGAATAGCCGGTCTTTCAACATGCTCGGCCATTTCTTTAACGATATCTTCTGTAAAAGCACCGCCTACCGTTGATGTGCCAATTAATATTGTAGGGTGGATTTGCCGAACAACCTGATCTAGAGCGATCCCATCTCCATAACGTTTCCAATTGTTAACTTCTGCTGCAGGCCTGGCAAATTCCTTTTGAAAATCGCGGAGCCCTTCCATATTATCGAGAAGCAATCCCTGCCGGTCGACACACCAAAACTTGCGATTTGCCTCATCTTTTAGGAGGCCGTCACGAACCATAGCATCACGTACTTGTTCAGCGATGCCTACTCCCGCTGTGCCTGCGCCAAAAACAATAACACGGTGCTCTCGAAGCGGCACTTTTGAAGCTTTAACAACAGCTAATACCGCTGCAAGTGAAACTGCCCCCGTCCCTTGTATATCATCATTGAACGTACAAATCTTTTTGCGATATGTATTTAAAATCTGACGTGCATTTCCTGTGGCAAAGTCCTCCCAATGCAACAAGGTTTTGGGATACAGCTTTGTCACAGTCTGAACATAGCGGTCAATAAATTCATCATAACGTTTTCCACGAACACGAGAATGTTTATTTCCTATATAAAGCGGGTCATTCAAAAGTCTTTCTTGATTCGTTCCAACATCCAGTATGACTGGAATGACTCGCCTTGGATTAATTCCCGCAGCAGTATAGACCGAGAGTTTTCCAATCGAAATGTTAATGCCTCCTACACCCCAGTCACCGATTCCTAATATCGCTTCACCATCTGTGGCAACAATGAGATCAATATTCTCTCCTTTAGCGCCAAAATTTTGAAAGGCGTCTTCAATACCATCAGGTTCATCGATTGATAAATAGACACCATGCGGACGGCGATAGCCGTGGCTATACTTTTGGATAGCTGTCCCAACTACTGGGGTATAGATAATCGGCAGCATTTCCTCTAAATGTTCAGATAACACCCGGTAAAATAACACCTCATTCCTATCCTGCAAAGATGTTAAGTAAACATTTTTTCCCAAATCATCCTGTTGTGAACAGAACTGCTTGTAAGCACGTTTCACTTGCTGCTCGATTGTTAAAACAGCTGGTGGAAGCAGCCCCTTTAAACCAAGCTCTTCCCTTTCTGTTTTATTAAAAGCCACCCCCTTATTTAAAACGGGATTTGCCAAAACATCACGCCCCCGCAAAACCGTTTGGAGCTTTCCATTTTCCGAAAATATGTATTTATTCAAATCCAATTCACCTTTCCTGTTATGTCCAATTAACTATAATGTGCTCAATTTGGGGTACAATAACACACCGGATTGCTGAAATTTGCTGTCAGATATCAAAAAGGAGTACGGTGCGCTATTCACCGTACTCCTAAGTTTATTTTATATAAATATATCGACTACTAAAACAAGACCAAAGGCGATAAAGGAAAGCAATGTCTCCAATACTGTCCACGTTTTAAATGTTTCTTTAACAGTTAATCCCATGTATTCTTTTACTAACCAGAAACCAGCGTCATTGACGTGTGATAGCATAAGAGAGCCTGCCCCTGTTGCAATAACAAGCAATTCCAAGTTCACACCTGTCATATGGGCAACAACCGGCGACACAATACCCGCCGCGGTTGTCAGTGCGACTGTCGCTGATCCCGTCGCCACCCGAATTAATCCAGCTACCACAAATGCCAGAACAATTGGGGACAGGGATAAATGTTCGGACATTTGGGCTATGGCGTCACCGACGCCGCTGTCAATGAGAATTTGTTTGAAACCGCCCCCAGCGCCGATGATTAAAATGATTGAACCTACCGGCAGCAAACAGTCATCTGTTAACTTCTTAATGAGCTTTTTATCCATCCCCTGGCGAAAGCCGAGAAAGTAGAATGCTGCAAAACAAGAGATGAGAAGCGCAACAAGAGGACTGCCGATGAATACAAAGAATTTAGTCAACCCGCCTGGCAGCGGTGCATATGGCGCAAAAACCGATAACAAGATTAAAATAATCGGTAATAAGATGACCAAAAATGATACCCCTGTTTTAGGTAAACTTTGGGTTGATGTATTTGGCCGAATTAACTCCGGCTCACCTTCAGGAATAACACGTTTGTTTACCCATTTGGCAAATATTGGACCCGCAATGATTGCTGTTGGCAGGGCAATAATAAGTGAATAAAGCAGAACCTTGCCGAGATTAGCATGATAAATGCTTATGGCAGTCAACGCCCCAGGATGCGGCGGCACAATACCGTGTACAATGGATAACCCCGCAATGACTGGCAGCGCGATTAATAATATATTTTGTTTGGTTGTCTTATAAATTGAAATAACCAAAGGCATTAAGATTACAATACCTACTTCGAAAAAAACCGGTATGCCAATAATAAAACCAGAAAGTAACATCGCCCATGGCAATCTTTTAACGCCAAATTTTCGCACAAAAAAATCTGCTACTTGCATACCTGCACCGGATTCTGACATCAGTTTCCCCAGGATCGTCCCAAGCGCCAAAATACCGACTAAATGGCCTAAAACACTGCCAACCCCTGTTTCAAAGGCTCCAGCAATTTTATCCATAGATAAGCCAGACATAATTGCTAAGAACAAACTGGCAACGGTTAAGCTAATAAATGCATGCCAGTGCCACCATGAAACCCCTAAAATAACGATAACAATCGCAAGCAATGTGATGATTAATAGATATATGTCCATATGCAATTTCCCCTTTTCCCATTTTGTAGTAAACGCTTTCAAAGGAACCGCGGCAGAATGTAATGAGATAACCTTTTTACTTACACATCATAATTAACGATATAATCTTGCAATTCGGTGTTGTAGTACCCTTCACTGTACTCGACCAAATCACCCCGTTCATCATAGGAATAGCGTGATCGCTTGAGTAAAGGGGTTTCCCTTTTTACACCTAATCTGTCCGCCGCATAGGAAGGTGCGGCAGCTACAGCGAACTGATCGCGAAACTTCTCCAAAGAAATATTTTGCTCTTCAATTAATTCGTATAAGGATCCGCAATTAAAATCGGCGTGGTCCGCCCCCTCCATTCTTTCAGTTAAATAGTGCGTGTAATGGATATAAGGCATCTCATCAAGACGATAGAGTCGTTCCACTCGAAGACAATGCTCCCCAAATAATTGATAAAGCTTTGAACCCACTTGGTTATAGATAACCTCTAACTTTATTAATTGTTTTTGAATTTTATGGCCTTCTTCAACAAGAACTTCTGTAAAACGCTTTCCTTTAGAAAGTTTTGACGCCGATGTATTCCGAATGACTTTCGTTCCCTTCCCGCTCCTCTTTTCAAGGTAGCCTTCCTGAACAAGTTCCTTGATAGCATTGCGGACTGTCACCTTACTGACGCCAAACTCTTCTTCCAATTGAGGTTCCGGAGGTATGTTCGTTCCAATCGTATAGGCTCCGTGCAGTATTCTGTCCTTCAAGATGTTCTTTATTTGCAAGTACAGCGGTCCCTTTTTACGGGTAATGTTCATTAAACCACACTACCTTTCTACATCGCCTGCTTCATTTGTCATCGCCAATAAGATGTCGTTTTCTGAGGATGTTGGCGTATCACCTGAAACGGTATGTGCCAGCATTCCTGCTGCTACTGCAAACGCAACTGTCTTATTTGGCGAAAACCCTTTCGTTTCCCCATATATTATACCACTTGTATAGGCATCACCTGCACCTATTCTATCAAAGACAGAAAAGGTCATCTTTTCTGAAAATGAAAATGACCGATCCTTAAAAAGAAAGCCAACCAATGAATGAGTATTGTTGCCGCCTATTGAACGGTGTGTACCAGCTATTACGGAGATATTATATTTTTCCGCAACTAATGGTATCAGCTCCATAAGCTGTTCTTTACGATCTTCTTTCGTTGTTTCCATGCCAAGGATAAATCGGGCATCCTTTTCATTCATCATGACGATATCGGCTAAATCCAGCATTTCCTCATAATGCGGTTTTGCCTTGGTATAGCCGTCTTCACCCCAAAGTGATGGGCGATAATTGCAATCAAAGACGACTTGGCCTCCGTTTCTTTTAACAGCATGCGCAAATGCCTTCATCTGGCTCCGAACATTGTCATTCATGGCAAGAGTGATCCCGCAAAAATGGGCGATATCAATGTCTCTAGCTATGTCCTCAAAGTTATATGCTTCCGCATGTGCAGTATTGAAGCTGCTTGCCTGACGATTGCAATATGTCACTCGGCTCGGACGTACGCCAAAACCATTTTCCAAAAAGTACATGCCAAGGCTGTCCCCGCTCCGAGTAATGAATGAAGGTATAATGCCTAGCTTCTGAATATATGACATGGCAGCATCACCAATAGCATTCGTTGGCAAAGTAGATACAAGGTAGCCTTTATGCCCTAATTGCGCTAATGCTGAGGTGACATTCACTCCTGTACCAGAGAAAGAATACCTTAATGTACTGCTTTGTGCCAAGGACTCATACCCTGGCACTTGCAGCCTCATCATGACTTCTCCAAAAGCAGCGATCCGTTTACTCATGGTTATCAACTAATTTCTTCATCAGAGCAGTTAATTCGCGGACATCCTCAATATTTGTTTCCCCTGTTTCTTTGTTGATAATTGATGAATAGACATGAGGGATAACTTTCGGCACGTTCGCTTCTAGGGCAATACGCAAGATTTCTTCAAAGTTCTCTTTGTCAATTCCACCTGTTGGCTCTAACGCAAAGCCTTCTTCACCGCAAGCTTGCGCGACTGCACGGAATTCGTCTTCACGGCTTAATCCTTTCATTGGGAAGTATTTCAAGGCATTGCCACCCATGTCGCGCACAAGGGCTATCGCGGTTTTAATCGGTACAATCGCCTGTTCTTCCTGTGCTGCGCTGATCGGACCAGTAGATATGTTGACATAGCCGGCTTGCCCTGTTGGCGAAACCAAACTGTTAATCCAGCTGTCTTTTCCGCCAAGATTGGCGCGCGTGGCCCCTACAGAAGGAAAGACTTGATTGATATGGCTTCCTGGATAGTATTTTGCAATATCAGCCACAACAGCAGCTTGGCGGTTATCACCAGCACCCAATCCGATTGATACAGCTTCATCAATTTCTTTTCCGTAATCTTTCATTGCTGCCACAGCTTCTTCAACTGTTGCATAATCTTTTGATAGAACACCGATTAGCACATGTCCCTCGGACGCTTCAAATATTTCTTTGGCATTTTCTATACCGCCCGCTAAGACATTTAATGCCGCACGGTCTCTGTAAAATCGCTTAGCTATATTGGTCATGTTATTTCCCACCTATTAGTTCTTGTAGTCTGGATTTGATGACATGGATATCATCGCCCTGGAGCGGACGCGGGTCAATATCAAAAAAGCCTTGTCTGATTCCATAATCCCGCGTATAAATCGCAATATCGCCTTCCCGCAGTTCTTCGGCAACTTGCTTTGCGGATGTATTTGTTTGCTCAGGATCAATTTGAATGCGGGCACGGAATATCGCCCGGCCTGCCTCATCTTGCACAATCGTCACTTTGACACCATCGCGTTCACTTAAAGGCATCAACACTTGCAAGCTTTCCTTTTCTTGCTTGCTTTTATCAGCTTTGACACCATATTCATCAAGCGCCTGAAGCAGTCCAAAGGTTGTCTCTTTGCCGACTTTCATACTGCGTCCGATACAATGCAATTGGACTTTGATCCATTTAATAAATTTCCGCTTGCCGCCAACAATGCCTGATGTTGGCCCTTCAATCGCTTTAGATCCGCTGTAAATCGCAAGATCCGAGACATTGACATACTTTTGAATATCTTCTTCTGCTGCAGCATCGACGATAAGCGGAACACCATTTCGTTTTGCTACTTCCCATGCTTCCTCAACGGAAATCATGTTCTTTTGCACGGCATGGTGTGACTTTACGTATAGGATGGCCGCTGTATTTTCGGATATAGCCTCTTCAATATGTTCAGATTTACCTTCGTTAGCATAGCCGACTTCGACAAGCTTGCCGCCGCCTAAGTAAATCATCGTTTCTACAGGAGCTCCGTATTGGACATTGTGGCCTTTTAGCATGATGACTTCATTTTTTGCAATATCTTCTTGGTGAAGACGTTCACTCTTGCGGCGATTTCCTTGCGTTACGAGTGCCGCAATTGACAAAGCGATCCCGCTTGATGCCGAATTAACGACAACGGCCGCCTCTGAGCCAAGAATACCCGCAATATGATCACCAGCTTTATCAACTAGATCAGCAATCTCAACATAATTTTGCCCGCCTTGTTTCATCGCTTCCATTACTGTATCTGTAGGTGCTGACACACCAAGGATACTCATGCGCCCACTAGCATTTATAACGCGCTTAAGACCATATTTAGCATTCAATGAGCTCGTCATGAACAACCACTCCCTTTGTTTCTATTCTTCTCTCTGCGACACGCTGTTCCCCTTCTGAATCGGTAAGTGTTACCGGACCATCTTGAACTGCAAACAACGTTAGATTAGCTGGATCACCAACTTTAATGCGGCCGAGCTCTGGTTTTTTCAGCCAGTTTGCAGCATGTGTTGTGACCGCAGCGATGACCTCTTCAAGCGAATAGCCCAAATATAGAAACTTTGACAAGACATTTGCCATACTGTACACCGGTCCATTCAAACGGTTCCCCCGATAAATATCAGTACTGATTGTGTCTAAACCAATCTGGTGCCGCTTTGCTGCTTCAGCTATTTTAAATGAGAAGCTCGCCGTCCCGTGGCCGACATCCAAATGGACACCACGGTCGATAGCGTCCAGCAGCACTTGAAGCGGTTCCCCATTCTCATCAAAGAGATTATTGGATTTTCCATTAAGATAGTGGGTGACGACATCACCTTTTTCTAAGAGGGGAATAACGTCCTCAATAGATGGCGGGGCGGACCCAATGTGAACCATTAAAGGCAGCGATGTTTCACTAGAAAGCTCCCGCGCAATACGCAGAGGTTCAATCCCGCTTTCCCTAACAACACTTTTACTGATCCGGGCCTTTAATCCAACGACGACTTCTTTATACCTATTTGCCGCTTCCGCCGCCTTCTTTTTATCAATCCATTCCAAGTTGGATAATTCGTCCACTCGCTTCAAACCAATTCGGGAAATATTTAGAAATGCAAACAGGTTCGTCTTGCTTTGTTCTCTGCTTGCAACTAAATCCGCAATGCGGTCTGCCCCGCAGCTCCCGGCATCAACAATGGTGGTTACACCTTGTTTTACTCCGATTTCATCGATTTTATCGCCATATGGATCAAACTCAGGGAAGGCATGGACGTGCAAATCAATCCAGCCGCTGGAAACATACGCACCGGAGTAATCAAACACCTTTTGCCCATTGGCGCTTCCAGGCTTTGTCACCTCGGCAATTTTACCGTCTTCAATCACAATATCGACTTTTTCTTCAGTCACATGCTTTACATTACGCAAAACGAACCGCTTGTTCATTTATTTCACCTTCTATATTTAGATACGCTTACATTACAAAACCTTTTGATCTACACATGTAGAATAGCACAGAAAGACAACAAATTCAATATAACGTTATAATGTTATATTGAATTTAATCATACCATGAAAAGTGGTTTTTTCCTTAACTGGATTATCTTCCCCAAAAAACAAAAAAATAAAAAAGAAAGACCCTTAGGCCCTTCTTTTTAATCTCCTTAACCCTGATATAGTGGTATTAATTCTTGCTTCGCAACATCTACTAAACCTAAATCGGTGATTCTGATTTCCGGCGTCACCGTAAGTGCTAATGATGAGAGTGCCATTGCCGGGGACCTCCTGCCAACCGCGACCCCCATCTCTAAAGCTGTCCGGCTGAAAGCTTCAACTTTCGGACCAAGTATTTCAATCGGTTCAGACGCCATAAGACCCGCTATGGGGAGTGCAACATTATCAAGCACCTTTCCGTCTCTTGTCAGGCAAAGTCCCCCACCGCAGACTTGCAATTTTTTGGCAGCCAGCAGCATGTCAGACGCATTTGTTCCAACAACTACGAGGTTGTGACTATCATGGGCAATGGTCGTACCATACGCACCTTTTACTAAGCCCGAATTTTTCAAAACGCCAACAAACGGCTTTTTATTTTGCCCGTGCCGGCCTGTTACCGAAACAAACACATGATCTGCAGGTAATGATGTGACTCTCCCGTTGGTAACCTCTGCTTCAACGGTGTCTTGAATCGTCACACCGGAATCCGTCACCTCGATCGTTGTCAATTTTGCCATTCCCTGCTCTAATGGGACTTGTATTGTAAAGTCATCTTCATTCAACTCCGGAAGCCGAACAGCATTCACTGACTTCGGCGGCACTTGGCTTGTTATCTCGGCTGTCAGCTCCCCGCCGGCGACCCACTGCTTCCCAGCAACATACACTTCACTCACTTCCATTGTCTCCAAAGAGTCGACAAGGACCAAATCGGCAATGTAACCCGGAGCAATCGCACCCAAATCACGCTTACCGTAACGCATTGCACCACCGATTGTGGCGTAGCGAATCGCGAGCGGTGCAGGAATGCCCTCTTCAATCGTTCGGCGAATCACACGGTTCATTTGTCCATTCTTAAGCATATCGTATGGTTCAACATCATCGGTACACATCGCGATATTCATAACATGCGGCACTTCCTCCACTGCTTTGGCCGCAACATCAGCAAACTTACTTACGCTTGATTCGCGGATGTAGACCGTCATGCCATCACGCAGTTTTTCCAAAATTTCTTCAGAGCTGCGGCCTTCATGGTCCGATGTCACGCCTGCTGCCAAGTACGCTTGTAATTGCCTGCCGGAAACCCTTGGTGCATGGCCTTCATTAAGCACCTTATGCTCCAATCCAGTTTCTACAATCCCGGCCATACGGGGATGCTGATTAATAACCCCGGGATAATCCATCAATTCAGCTACGCCCACCACATCTGGAAGACTGAGGAGTGCCGCAATGTCCTGTTCAAGAAATTCGGCACCTGCAGTCTCCAAACCGGGGACGGCGGGTACACAAGAAGGTACAGTCGTCAGAATCCTGACAGGCAAACCACGGCTTGCTTCCACCATGTATTTGACCCCCTCTGCCCCCATTACGTTAGCTATTTCGTGGGGGTCAATGACCACAGTTGTCGTCCCGCGGCAAAGCACTGCGGAGGCAAACATATCTGGCGTAACCATTGTGCTTTCGATGTGAACATGTGAGTCGAAATAACCAGGTGTAGCATATCGACCCTTAGCTTCTACCTCTTGCCCGCCTTCAATTTCAAAATCTGGTTTTCCATGTTTATATTGCGCAATTGCTGCGAAACGCCCGTCTTTTATCCCAATATCAGCGGTATATATTTCTGCAGTAAAAACATTAACGAGCTTGGCACCGCGGACAACAAGATCCATGGGGATGTCCCCCCGGGCGGCGGCCACAATTTGACTGCGATGACTATGCATATATGAACCTCCTGTAACAATGATGTTTGATGTAAAATATCTTACTTTCCTGCCAACGTCATGAAGTAATAAATAAGCGGAATAACTAAAATGTATAAACCGGGATGAACTTCCTTGTAACGGCCCGACAAGGCTTTGACGAACACGTAAGTTATAATACCTGCGGAAATGCCATTGCCAAAATTAAAGGTGAAAATAGTCACGACGATTGTCATAAAGGCTGGCAGCGATTCCGTTGTATCATTAAAATTTATATTTTTGACACTCGACATCATCATCAAACCAACGAGAATAAGCGCAGGTGCCGTGGCCTCCCCTGGAATAATCTTAATGATAGGTGTGATAAACAGCGTAAGCAAAAACAACAATCCTGTAAAAACCGCGGTGAGTCCCGTACGGCCGCCAGCCTCCACTCCTGCAGATGATTCAACATAAGTTGCCATGACCGGTACCGAAAAGAGCGAACCCCAGGTAGCCGCACCAGCGTCGACTAGAAATGGCTTGTTGATCTGGGGCAAATCACCGTTCTTATCAAGCATGCCGCCTTTTCCGGCAACACCCAGTGTGGTTCCAAGACTAGAGAAAAAGTCAGGTACAAAGAACGCCAGAATAAATGGAAAATAAGCCAGTTGCAGCGCATCTGTGATATTCAGCTTTAGAAAGACAGGCCCTATGCTTTGAGGAAGCGAGAAAATTGAGTCGGGAATTTGAGTAACACCCATAGGAATGCCAATAAGGGTCGTCACAACGATGCCTATCAGAAGATGACCCCTCGTTTTCCTTGCCATTAGAATACTCATGATGAAAAAACCTATGATGGATAAAAGTGCCTCTGGCGATCCCAAGTTTCCAAGGGTCAAAGAATTGGCATCCTCATTGGCAGCAACGAGTCCAGCATTTCTAAAGCCAATTAATGCAATGAACAAGCCAACACCGGCTCCGATCGACAGCTTGATGGCTGGCGGGATGAGCTTAACGATTAGTTGTCTAAGGCCAAAAATAGTCAGCAGAAGAAAAAGAATGCCTGAAATAAAAACCATACCCATCGCGGTTTGCCATGGAAGGCCTTCCGTCTCGACCAATGTCACGGCTAGAAAAGCGACTGAACCTAATCCGGGAGCTAAGGCGAATGGGCGGTTGCTGTAAAGGCCCATAATAATACTCGTTAACCCCGTCATCAGAATCACGGAAACTGTTACCGGTCCTTTTGGAATACCGCCTTCCGCAAGAATCCCCGGTACAACAATCAGGACGTACACCATGGTCATAAAGATCGTCATGCCCGCTATGAATTCTGTGCGAACATTTGTGTTATTCTCAGCCAATCGAAAAAAACGTTCAATAGAGCTTCTCAAAATAAATCCCTCCTTATCATGATTAAAAATATTTCCTTATTTTATGGCAATAAGGCACTTCCATTCTTCTATACAAAAAAGAAAAGTGCTCTTGATAGATGATCTTTCATCTAACAAGAGCACTTTTCTTTGTAAACAAAGGGTTGTGTCACCTGCTGTTTAATATGAACTATCTCCTAAGATAAATCAAAAGAGATAAGTTAATATAAATTTTTTACCGGCTTAAAACTGCATTTGTAAAAGCTAATTGTGTCTGTGAATCATAGTCCCTTAATATCGCGGCAACTTCTAAGCCTAGTTCTCCCTCTAACTTTTCCTTTACCCTGGTTTTAAACATCATTGACAATTGAACGTCCAATTTTTGTTTAAGATCGGGAACCTCTTTTTCCAACGAGGTTGAGCGGTGTGCTCGCCGATGTTTGGCCCGAAAAGTTATGAGATCATTTTCGATATCTACCTTTAATGAAATAGTGCCTACACCCAACAATTCTTTTGAAACCTCATTGTAAATTCGGTATAGCTGTTTTTTGTTTTCATTCGAATTTTCCAAGTACACGAGATCACCTTGTATCTGGATCATATTCTCCTTGTTTGACAATCGGGTTGGCATATAAATTATTATATAAGCGATTCAAAACCTTATAAATTTATATGTTATTATACCGGCAAAAAAGGATTTATGCAATATTAAATCTAATCTCTAATAATCCGGGCAATTTTGTACCCACATATCAAATATAAGGTTATAATCAAGCTACTATAC
Source organism: Scopulibacillus darangshiensis (assembly GCF_004341035.1). Classification (GTDB taxonomy): domain Bacteria; phylum Bacillota; class Bacilli; order Bacillales; family Sporolactobacillaceae; genus Scopulibacillus; species Scopulibacillus darangshiensis. Next base: position 44,062 of record NZ_SLXK01000007.1, on the reverse strand, counting down.
CAGCCTGCAAAAGAAGGAGTTTGTTCGCATGATTCGCCGCTTTTTTTCATATTACAAGCCTCATAGGAGACTGTTTATCATTGACTTTTCAAGTGCGGTCATTGTTGCCATTCTTGAATTGGCATTTCCTGTTGCTGTGCAACGGTTCATCGACAGATTATTGCCGAGTGGCGATTGGCCGATGATTCTCACTGTGAGCATTCTGTTGCTTGGTGTCTATGTATTAAGCACCTTTTTACAGTATATTGTCAGTTTCCTCGGACATAAATTGGGCATTAATATTGAGACCGATATGCGCCGGGAGCTATTTTATCACGTTCAAAAGCAGTCCTTTCGTTTTTTTGACAACACGAAAACAGGACATATTATGAGCCGGATCACAAATGATTTATTTGATATTGGTGAGCTCGCTCACCACGGCCCTGAAGATTTTTTCATCGCCATAATGACTTTCTTCGGCGCTTTTGGGATTATGATGACTATCAATGTGAAGCTGGCGATTGTTTCGATTTTGGTCGTCCCCTTTCTCGTATGGGTGATAACATTTTGCAACATTCGCATGAACCAGGCATGGAAGCGAATGTATTCAAAAATAGCCGATGTTAACTCACGAGTGGAAGACAGCGTTTCTGGGGTTCGGGTCGTCCAATCGTTTACGAACGAATCCTTTGAAAAGAAACGCTTCGATCATGATAATGGCAAATTCCGCAAAGCAAAGCTTACAGCCTATAAGGTCATGGCATATACGAGCTCAAGCATTTACATGATGACGCGTTTCGTCACCCTTGTCGTATTAGTGTTTGGTGCTTGGTTAAGCTTTCACGGCCAATTGACCAATGGAGAATTAGTCAGTTTTATTTTATATGTCAATGTGCTAATGAAACCGGTTGATAAAATCAGCGCTTTAATGGAACTTTATCCAAAAGGGATGGCCGGTTTTAAACGTTTTTCCGATTTAGTTGATCAAGAACCTGATGTTCAAGACCGAGAAGATGCCATCAAAGTACCCTTATTGAAAGGTGACATCCAGTTTGATGATGTCACTTTCGGCTACGACTCCCATCAGACGGTCCTTCAAGGTATCGACTTGCAGGTAAAAGCTGGCGAGACCGTCGCCTTTGTCGGTCCTTCAGGTGCGGGCAAAACAACGATTTGTTCGCTTGTGCCGCGCTTCTATGACCTTGACGACGGAAAAATTACGATTGATGGGATCGATATTAGCGAGATGACAAAACAATCGCTGCGGGCCCAAATCGGGATCGTGCAGCAAGATGTCTTTTTGTTCACCGGAACGATTCACGATAATATTGCCTACGGGAATTTAAATGCAACAGAGAGGGACATTCAAGAAGCCGCAAGGCGCGCTCATATGGAATCATTTATCCATTCTTTGCCGCAAGGGTACGAGACACCGGTTGGCGAAAGAGGATTGAAATTATCAGGAGGGCAAAAGCAGCGGATCGCGATCGCCAGAATGTTCCTGAAGAACCCGCCGATTTTAATTTTGGATGAAGCAACCTCAGCATTAGACACTGAGACGGAAAAAATGATTCAACACGCCTTAAGCGAATTAGCCGAAAATCGGACAACACTGATCATTGCTCATCGACTTGCAACGATTCGAAATGCGGACAGAATTGTGATTGTGACCGAAGATGGCATTGCAGAAGAAGGCAGCTATGATGAATTGCTGAACCGCGGCGGGATTTTTGCGAAGCTACATTGTATTCAATATGAGAGAAATGTTTATACCGCGACATGATAAGAGGAGTGCGGCTGCCGCACTCCTCTTTCATCAAGACTCTTGAACTTCCTGTTCTTTATTTTGACCATCACTTTCTTCCTGAGGTGATGTTCGTTTAATGAAGAACGACATAATGACTGTGAGCAGCGCAAGACCGGTAGCGACCATAAAGGCTGCGTTAAGTCCGTGAATTAAAGGCATACCATTTGCCTCATCTATTTGTCCCTTAGCCTGAATCGTCATCACCGTAACAAGAAGAGCCGAACCAATTGAACCCGCTATTTGCTGCAAGGTATTTGCCATCGCTGTGCCATGAGGGTGAAGCCGCTGAGGCAATTGGTTTAACCCTGCTGTCATAACTGGCATCATTGCGAGCGAAAGTCCTAGCATTCGGATCGCATAAATAACCGTAATAAACGTAAACGATGTTGATTCATTAAGATCGGTAAAGAGAAATGTTGTAATGGTTGTAATTCCGAGACCGCTAACCGCCATCCATCTCGCACCGATTTTATCAAAGACCATGCCGGTAATCGGCGACATGATCCCCATGACGATGGCGCCAGGCAAAAGAACGAGCCCTGATTCGAGGGCAGTAAATCCGCGCATATTTTGCATATAAATCGGCAAAAGCAGCTCCGCTCCGAGCATCGCCATGATGACCACCATGCCGATAAATAAGGTTAATGAAAACATGCTGAACTTAAACACCCTAAATTCAAGCATCGGTGTCTTAATGGATAATTGCCGCCAGATGAACAACACAAGCACGACCGCGCCGATGGCAAGTGATGTTTCTACCTGCAAGCTGCTCCATCCCTTTTCACCAGCGATGCTGAAGCCATACAATAAGCCCCCAAAGCCAACCGATGATAAAAAAATAGATAGGACGTCAACCTTTGGATTGGTTAGGTTCGTCACATTTTTCAATAATAAAGCTGCAAAGACTATTTCAATGACGGCAAATGGCAAGACAACGTAAAACAACAACCGCCAAGAGTAAAATTCCACAAGGAAACCTGATAACGTTGGACCTATCGCCGGTGCAAAACTAATCACTAGACCCGCCATCCCCATTGCCGCCCCTCGTTTGTCAGGAGGGAAAATGGTTAAAAAGGCTGTCATCATTAAGGGCATCATAATCCCCGCCCCTGCTGCCTGAACGACCCGCCCGACTAACAGAAGCGTGAACGTCGTCGATATCGCCCCAACCAATGTCCCTGCAGTAAAGATGCACATTGCTGTGAGAAATAACTTCCGCATTGGGAATTTTTCAATAAAAAATGCCGATATTGGGATCATGACGCCATTGGTTAGTAAAAAGGCTGTTGTTAACCACTGCGCTTTATTAGGCGAAATCTTAAATTCATTAATGATTTGCGGCAGTGCCGTATTTAGCAATGTCTCATTTAAAATGGCAACAAATGCTCCAAACAATAATACGGCAACGATAGGCCCTTTCTTAACATTTTCAAATGATTGCTGCTGTACTTGCTCCATAATAGTTACCCACTCCTCTGATTTGTTCTGTTTACAATTTTTCCTTCAATTGATTTCGCTCCGCCAGCACCGCTTGGTACTCTATTTCAAGTTCTTCAGAGGGAGGCTCCATGCTGAGTCTGCCGATGACTTCGGTTAGCTTTGTTTCAATCCTAAGCAACTGATCCTGCCTATCATCATGGCCCTTTTTCTGCTTGCTTTCCAGATATTCTTGGTATGGACCTGTGAATTCGATGATGTTTTGCTCCTCAATTTCAATGACTTTTGTCGCTATATGCCCGACAAAGCGGCGATCATGTGACACAAAAATAACCGTTCCTTTATAATCAATGAGTAATTTTTCCAAGGCCTCTACCGTATCTATATCCAAATAGTTTGTTGGTTCATCCATAACAAGCACATTCATATCGCTTAAAAACACTTTTGCAAAAGCAACCTTTACTCGTTCCCCGCCGCTCAATACTTCAATTGGCTTAAAAACATCCTCTTGTAAAAAATGCAGGCGTGCAAGCACTGTTCGAATCAGTTCCTCTGGGAAAACAGCCGTTGCTTTAACGTTTTCCAATATCGATATTTCCTTATTCAATATATCCAGGTTTTGACTAAAATAGCCTATTTTAGCCGCCGGGGAATGGGTAACCTCCACAGGATGATCCAAAATCCGCTTTAACAAGGTTGTTTTCCCGGACCCATTCTTGCCTATTATTGCAACCTTTTCCCCGCCTTTTACCGCGAACGAGGCATCCTTCCATAAGACACGATCGCCATAGCCCGCAGAAAGCTTCTTAACTCGAACGACAGTCCTTCCTTTAATGGCCTCTTCATTTGGTATATCCAGTTTAACCATCGGCAGCTCTTTTGGCTTCTCTACCTTCTCAAGCTTTTCCATTCGCGTGTCTATAGCTTTGATATTTTGATGCATTTTCTTCTGCTTCGTTGCATGCTGCATTTTCCAGATCCGTGACTCAGATGTCCCCATACTTTTTGATGGCGGCTTTATCATTTTTACTGCTTTCTGTTCTTTTATCTGTTTTGCCCGTTCCAACTGTTTTTTCTTTTCTACATATTTTTCATATTTCCCCTGATGCTGCTTCCTTAGCAGTTCCTTTTGATCTAGATAATACGAGTAGTTGCCGTTAAACTCCGTCAACTCCCCATCCTCAAGCTCCCATAGTTTATTGCAAATCTGGTCAAGGAAAGAACGGTCATGCGAGACAAGAACAATCGCACCCTGAAATCTTTTCAGGTGTTGTTCAAGTTCCTGGATATGGTCAATATCAAGATTGGTTGTTGGCTCATCTGCAAATAAAATATCGGGTTTCGCGGCTAATGCCTTATCAATGTAGCCTTTCGTGACTTCTCCACCGCTTTTTAGATGATTGGTTTTTTTCAACTGAGGCAATAAATAATGCCTAGCGGTTGTTACAACAGCCCCTTCGTCCGCTTCCAATACTCCGGTCAAAACATTAAACAAAGTGGTTTTACCGCTGCCATTTCGCCCGACTAAGCCAATGCGGTCACCGCTTTGGATCCGCACCTGTTCTATCGCAAAAAGCTCTCGATCACCTATCATTTTTTTAATATGATTTGCTTCAAGTATGATCAAAAAACCTCCTATTCGGTATCCGAATAGGAGGCTATGAATCATACAGCAGAAAAGACATGAATCAGCCTTTCTGTCTATATACAGCACATGACACATCCTATTCAGAAAAGATATCGTTACCTTGAGATTCGATTCTGAATAGGATTCACCAGCGCTAAATTTTATGCACATTTAGGGCTTATGATGTTAAAAAAGTACAGATTTATCCCATTCAGAAAATCATTCCAAAAGCATATAACGAATGTTTTCTTAAAATAGGATTATAAAATCATTGTACTTGGGTCACCCTCCCGTTTTTTGTTATTTATATCAAACCACATTGTTCAAAGAATAGCAAGAGGCAAAGTGCTGAAAGTTATACTGAATTTTAGATTAAATGAGTCTCCGTTTTAAATGCAGCAAATAGCACCAACGAACCGCCGCAAAATATAATCCCTGCAGAAGCAGGACAATGCAGGCGATAACGGCAGATTCTTTTGTTATAGAAAAGTCAACAAGTTGCTGCCGCGCGGTGAATGTCACAATACTGTAACGCTTAGAGGTGTCCTGTTGTCTCCTTCGGATGTGATTTTGCTTTATCGCTTGTTCCTGTATTGAAATAGCGAGGAACTATGTTAAATTAATTGAAATACCGTATCTTATCCCTTGTTCATATTTTTCTCTAACAATCTTTTCATATAAAGTTTGGTCAATGTATAGTTTTGCATTTTCCCCTTTATGGTTAATGTTAACATCATATTTAAGTGAAATATTCGTGGAAGCATTTGGGGGTAACTTACGTAATTTATTCACATCAAAATTCCCCTCCATAGTTTGGTAATAGTCCATACCATAAGCTAACTTTGCTTCAACAACTTTTTTAATAGAAATATTCTTATCTGATGTATTTTTAACCTCCATCTCTACCGAAACAGGAATCCATTTAGATCCACCTTCCTTTTTGGTATTATCACCGTAAAAAAACTTTTTTACTTTGAAAGTGGCATCCCCAAAAGATATAGTATCCCCGATTTGATATGTTTTAATTTTATAGTTTCTTGCCACGCCATGATTGACGTAATACACCCTAACACCCCATACAACCAATGCAATCATTGACAAAACAAGGATAACACTCCTTTTTCTCCTCATTGCCCGACTCCTTGCAAATGGTATTTGTCGGTAATTTCACCGTTTTCCATCATGAAAATTTCATCCGACAAATAATCAAGCTCTTCTTTATCATGGCTAGCAATTAAAATACACTTATCCTTTGCTTTTAGATCCAACAATACTGCCTTAAACTCTTCCACACCATCTGAATCTAACGCGTTTGTAGGTTCATCTAAAATAAGCAAATCAGGTTCCTCCATAATAGCTTGTGCGATCCCCAGGCGTTGTTTCATACCGAGTGAATATTTTCGATACTTCCGCTTATCTTCGGGATCCAACCCTATTAACCGAATTGACTCTTTGATCCTATCATCATTAATCAAATTATTTAGACCAGCAAGCATTTTTAAATTTTTAAAGCCTGTATAACCATTTAAGAAACCCGGATTCTCAATCAATACACCGACACTCGGGGGAAAGGAAATCTCCTTCCCGAGACGAACTCCCCCAACTTCAACAGTCCCTGTTGTTGGCAAAATAAGCCCACATAATGCTCTAAACAACATGGTCTTGCCCGAGCCGTTCTTTCCTCTAAATCCATAAATCGCACCTTTTCTTAAAGTCAAATTTATATCTTTTAATATTGGTTGTCTTTTTATTTCCTTCGATAAATGATCTGTCTTTAGATAAGCGGTTTCTATCATTTTTCTCATTCCTCCTAAGGGGTATCTATCTTCTTAAAAACGAAAAATGTAAAAGTAGTTACAAAGGCATAAAGAACCAAACAATATATTATTGAAAAACCTAATGTAAGATGATGTTCCATGTTAAAAATATCTCGTTTCAAAATCATAGAATGAATAGCAGGTAGCCATTTGATACTGGAAAAGGTTGAAATGCTACTGATTACAATCACACCAAAGAAAATCATAATTGGTGGGGAAAATTGTATGAAAAGCAACAGTATGCTAGACAAAAGGACACTTGTTATGATAAATCCCAATAATATATTTAGCAACAATTGTCCAGGAGTTACTTTTGTGACCATCAACGGCACGATATTTTGTTTAAAATAAGGTGATTTGCCAAGTGAAAAATCACCTAATGCAAGGCTGGATATGATGTAAATTGTGGTAAAAAGCCCTATATAGATTAGAATATTTTGAACAACTACCCAGAAAATCTTTGAAAGAATATAATGTGACTTTGAACGGGATCTTAATAATAAATAGATTCGTTTATTTTCAATATCTTGAAATAGAAAGTCACCAATCAAAAATAAAACAGAAAATTGTATGAAATCCCAATAAAAAGGGACCTGATAATCAGATAGTTGTTTAATATAGCCATTATCTTTTAATAATAAGAAAAATGTCGCAATACTATTACTACCAAGGGGCTTCAATTGGAAACTGATCATAAGCGATAATAAACCGATCATACTATAAAAAACGATATATTTATGTTTTCCATAAGAGAAACCATAAGTAAAATCATGAAAAAAAAGTTTGAGCATTGGCCGTTTTTTCATGAAAGGAAATCCTTCCTTTCATATAGCAGCCCTGTCACGCCATAAAAGACCATGGAAACTATAAACAAATAAATGCAATGATAAACCGTGATCATCGGATTTATCCAATTCCTAATATTTAAACTTGCAGCCCATGAAAAAAACGAAAATGGTAAAGTACCAAGTCCATCCAATCCAGCAATTACGATTAAAATAATAATTATTAGAGCAGTGTTCTTAACAAATTGCTTTAAAAATAGCGTTAAAAAGGAAATCATTAGAAACCCTAAAAATTTAGTGATGAATATAGTTAATATAATTTTATATGTAAACAGATGCGCTACAATAGATTCAAACTTTTCCTGGTTATGTATCATCTTACTTATTGTTCCTTTATAACTTAACCATGTATTCTCGAAACCAACAAAAAATCCGGCAATAATAAAGGAGATGACTAAAAGGAAGCTTGTCATAATAAATGATAAATAGATGGTTAAAATTACATGAATATTCCAAGTATGGAATCGGGAGCCCATTTTAACAACAGAGAAGCCTCTTTCACTCTTTTCAATACATTGTATTAATACCAATACAATAAGAGGTATGGCCACAATTAGAAACATAAGTTGATTAGTACTCCCCATTAAACCACCTATATCAGCCATTAAATCAAAAATACCACAATTAGATCCTTTTCCCTTTTTAGTAATAAATAATAAACAAGTCACAGCTATCAGACAGTAAATACTCGCCATTACCAACACCTTTTTATGCAAAGACAACCCACTAAACGAAACATTGAGCATCTTAGATCGTTTCATTATGATCACCTGCAATATAGTACCAAATAAAACTCCCAATGATACCAACTAATAAGTAAAATGGAATACCTCGATTTCCTTGTGAATTTTGTAAAAATAATGTTGTAAGTGAATATTTTTCATTAATAGTGGCGGTCAGAATATCTACTACCATAAAAATGAGAAAAGGAAAGACAAGAACTATGTATCGGTTTTTTACAGATGTTGAAAAAGCAAGACCTAATGAAGCAAGCATACCACCAAGTAAAAATACCAAAAGTAATCTTACCAAAGTGTAAATTAGTGGGTGATTGTAAAACAATTCCGGAAAAAAAGAATCCTGTTTTACTAAGGCCATACCGAAAAAATAATTATTCTCAATTAATGGGTATGCAGCCATTTCACCTATGAAATTAACAAAGAGTGGGAAAGTAGCAACAAAGCCCCCTACACAAAAATTCACCCCATAACGAACCAGCAGATAACTTTTCTTTTCGATTCTGGTTAGGATACCTTTCACGAGCCCCGTATTATAATCCTCAGCATAAGCATCCGAATAAGCTAAAGCTGAAAGCAAGGGGAAAATTAAAACATAAATATAGTAAATTGGGGATATAAAATACATCCAACTCACATACGCACTTCTTGGGTAAAAAACATAATATCTGTCGGTTACCACATGTGGTGGCCATGTCTGAATAACCGGCCACAATGCAAGGATTAATCCTACAAGGATTAATAGCCAAAAAACTGGTCGCTTATAAATTCGATTGATTTCCATATTAAGCATATACTCACCCTGCCCTGTTTAATGGTAATATTCTTTTCTATCATATATTTTTTTACAAAGAAAATAGAAGACAATGATCATTAGGATAAAATAGATAATATTAAATATTTGATCTTCGGGGGATATCCAAGTTTCCAATGTTATCCGTGCTCTTCCTAAAAACAAACTAAAGTGGTTTATATGAAGGCCATCTGTCCCTAGGAAAACCAAGGAGGTAAAAAATACATAGACATTTTTTTTTAATATTAATTTTAGTAAGAAGATAAACGTTGTTATAAAAAGGATAGCCAGGAATCTTGAACTTAGAAGATAGACCCAAACTTTAAAACTTGTAACATGGGGGGGATAAAATGAAAAATACGCCTTATTGTCTAGAAGGAAATAAATCATCCCTTTTTTTGTCCCCCATAGATTCTGTGCTTGTCCAGTTGCAATAAGTGAGCCAATAACACCACTTACAGTAATTAATATAGTAAGAAAGCCACTTATTAAAAAGAAAAACGCAAAATGTCCGTAAAACAGCTTTCTCTTCCATCTGATCCTAGTTATAATCATTTCGTTTTCTAATCTATCCATAATCAACGGAATAGATATGGATAAAATTGGGATAATACCAATAGTTAAAGTTACCAGACTGGCACTTCCTCCCCACCTCATATTTAAAATATAATCAAAGAGCGAATTACCTGTTCCCCGTGAAACCCTTACTATACTAAAAGTAATGATTAACAGAAGGTAACTAAAGCTTAAAAGTAACATTCTTTTTGAAATATATTTAAGCTCAATCATTACAAGCCTCTCCCGTTGTTACAATCCAATGTCTGACCCTGAATTTACAAGGAAATTCACATTTAGTGAAGAACAAATTTTAAAGATAAATACCAATTAAAATAAATAGTTTTGTAAGCTTAATCTGTTTTGACCCCTCCGGATTTATTTTCAACTGCGTGGTCACCAACACTATTTAAATTTGATACCTCTTTATTTCCTGAAACATCCAAATTAAATACATCATTTTTGATCCCTTTATTGATTTCTATATTTCTAGCAGTAACAAAAAATTTTATATTATTTCCGTCCCCATAGCATTTTAAATCCAGTAGGACGCCCGTCCTTTTAGAAACGACCATTGTAAAAGGCCCTGTTAAAGAATTAGATTTATTTTTTGGTATTTCACCTTTAATTTCATAAACAGGTATACCAAACTTTTCCCCTTCTTTATATGTCCAATTTTTATAATCATCATATATAAGGGTGAACCACTCACTGTTGGTAACCATTCTATTGAACGCCCCTAGATAATCAGCTTCAAAAGCCTCAGCACTTCCCCCTTTGTATTCTTCGATAGACTTTTTTGTGAAAATACCTTTCTTTGGCATTTGGAGTATTGCAACATTATCCTTAAATAATAGATTTTGTGTCTCAATAACTTTTCCTTTCTTTAGCCGTTCATTTTTTGCATGATTTTTTTTCTTTATAAAGTCAACGTAAAACTTATTATAAAATGTTTCTCCACCAGGATCCCCCCATTCAAATTCGCCTTGGACATTTCGAATATAGTCCCAAGAGTAATACATCTTTTTTACAATATTAAATTGATCTGCATGTTCTTTTGCGAACTTTTCTCTTTCCTTTGTTTCAAAGGGAAATGTTACACTTAATAATTTATTCCGGTGTTGAATATTGTTTTTAGTTGGATCGTTACCCTGCTTACCCTGAACCTCAGTACTTGTGTCTTTATCATTAAATGTATTTTCTAATGTAGTTGATAGTTTGGGATAGACCTTAATCCCCAATAGAATAAGGGATAAACAAGAAACTAGAAAAATAGGTAGTAACTTTTTTTTCATAACCTAATCCTCCAAATATTAATTAGATTAATATAACCTCCACTCAAAACAACGATGGGTATTTTGTAAACTACCCATCGTTGTTTGTATTAATGATACTAAATTGAATCAGGACTCCAAACTCCTGAGGCATAGTAACCATGGGCTGCTCTTCTGACTGCCTTTATTTGCACCGAAACAACCCGATGGTTATCCTCCCATGCATAATTGGAAAGGTAGCGTCCCCGATTTATATCTGAACTATCAAATACATAATACCAAGTTCTTGAAAAGTTCTTCCCATATAAATTTACAACCGAAGCGGTATAGGCTGGGTTGTAGGTTCTTGGGCCAATTTCCTTAAGTTTCATATAAGCCGATGAATCATCTGACTTGGACCGGATACCTGTATAGGCTACATTCGTACCCATTGGAAAGTTAAACACATAATCCGTATCATGATAGTTATTAGCAAAGGTAGGTATAGCAGTAGAAAAACCAATAGACAAAACCATTGCAGCAGTTAGTACAACAGTGTACACCTTCTTCCTTAACGTCATCTCTTCACCCCCTTTTATAAATTTTATGTAATTCAATTACAGGTAAATAGTAACATTAAAGGTTGATATAGTAAATAGAAAATTAAAATAAGTAGCAAATTTATTAATTTGGTTAAGGAAGATTTATCAACCAAATAAGTTCCCTCTTTGGGGAAGGTCTATATAAAGAGTTATCAGCAAATACTAAAATAAATATCTCTATTAATTTTAAAATTCCAATTATATAACTTTTCTACAAATCTTTACAAATCCCTGCAATAAAAACGAAATGTTTTAATAATATTGTAACAAATGACACACAGGTATTTGGCTTTTTCCCTGTTGAATTTTGCTTAGCGTACAACCGTCAAAATGTTAGCGGTTCCCTACATTTTACTTAGTCCGCTGGCTTTGACAATTTCCATAATGATCTCTACCCCTCCACTATTGATTTCCGATTCTAATTATAGTGGTTAACTTTAAAGAGTTATGAAAGGATTTCTTAAGATTGTCTTAATTTAACATACGTTGCCACGCCTTTGTTCTTAGTGTTATACTGTCAAATGGACTTATATCAAATAAGAATTAACAGGAAGAGTGAGCATCATGGCACAACTTTATCGCAAAATCATGACTTTAAATCCTAGGGTCATCTTATCATTAGAATATATTGAGATATTGATTGGAGCTTCGATAGTAGCTCTCGCCTTTAACCTTTTTCTATTCCCAAACCAAATCGCAGCAGGCGGCATCAGCGGTGTTAGCACGGTGTTGTACGGAACATTTGGTTGGAATCCCGCTTACGTGCAATGGGCATTTAATATCCCGCTATTTATCTTGGGTATTGTTATCCTTGGAAAAGACTTTAGTATCAAGACATTAGTCGGCACGAGTTTTCTGCCATTCGTTGTCTATTTGTCGCAGCACATTGAGCCCCCTACAAACGAACCGCTGCTTGGGGCTTTGTTTGGCGGGATCGGCGTTGGACTTGGGCTCGGTATCGTGTTCCGTGGAAAAGGATCAACAGGCGGAACAGCGTTGATTGGCCAAATCATTCATAAGTACACCCATCTATCTCAAGGGATATCGATGGTGCTTATTGACGGGACAATTGTCATCATGTCCGCTTTTGTCTTCAGTCTGGAAAAGGCACTTTATGCACTGATTAGCATTTATCTCACCGGAAAGATCATCGATGTCGTCCAGGTCGGATTTAGCCAGACAAAAATGGCATTCATCATCTCGGATCATGAGGTTAATATCCAGCAAGCCATACTAAAGGAGATTGACCGCGGCGTGACCAAAATCCCCGGCATCGGCGGTTATACGAATGATGATCGACCTGTGCTGATGTGTGTCCTTGATCAAAGCGAGCTGACCAAGCTCAAACAGCTGGTCGAACGCGTTGATCCCAAGGCTTTTGTTATCGTATCTAATTCGATCGAAGTACTTGGCGAAGGATTTCATGCCTGACCAACCATAAACCAACCCCTTCTAAATTTTAGTAGGGGTTGGTTTATGAAGACGTTTTCCCCTGCCTTTTTATCGATTTGATATCTTCATCGCCTTAATGAACGACCTTCCGCACAATTTTTTATCCCCTTTGGGCTTTCATCACAAGTAGGATGGAAAAATGGTCAACCAGAAATACCTGGTGCCCTTTTAATGATACTTGCTTGTTTATTTGCTAATTTTGCGTCTTCATCTAAGACCTTTTCTCTCACTTATTTAATCTAATAAAACCTTTTTAATCAATTTCTGGTCGGTGTCCTTTTTGCTTATATGTATCTTCTTACAGGGAAACTTTGGCTTTCTATCGGATTCCACATTGCATGGAACTATTTCCAAGGTACCATTTATGGCTTTCCTGTAAGCGGACAGGGTGATCACGGCGTTTTTATGACTAGAATAGACGCCAATCACTTACTGTTAAATGGCGGAGAACTTGGCCCTGAAGCAGGCATTTTAATATCCATTCTTATCATTCTTAATTTAGTGCTATTGTTTTGGTGGCACCGTCGCAAAGGTGTTCAAACCCGAATGCCAAGAAACCACGAAGGTTAATTCCCGTCTCAGCTTTTGCAAACACTGGTGATATCGAACCATTTGGAGCTGGGGAATGGGACACCATCTTATCAAGCAACTATGAAGTACCTGAATCGGTAATCAAATTGATTGGGTACTATGGTCAGACGTTGTGAATCAGTTTCCATGACAGCAAAGCCCTTGATTACGTGGCAAGTTTCACCAAGGGACAAGTGCTTTTCCATCCACCCTTTTGTCCACAAATCCAAAAACAAGAAAACGCCAAGCCATCCATAAAATAAAGTTCTCATCCTCACGAGTGTCCCTATCCCTTTTTAATAAACCAATAATGGAACCTTAAAGAGACACTCTCCCCCACGTTTCAAGAATGACCTGGTTGAATCGATGAATGTCCTTAATTTTTTCCGGAACGTGGACGATAAAGCCATCTGCAACAGACTTACTTTCACTCAGGTACCCGCTTTTTAAATCATCTTGAGTCGAAACTACTGTACTTAGATTGTCATCGAAAAGCCCTGGGTGTGTCAGGTAAAGCGCTGCTGTCGTATCCCAATTATAAAAGCCGTTCAGTCCGAATTGCTTTTGGTTATATTGAACCCAGGGCAAAAGTTTATCCAGAATGTATTGATAGACTTTTTCTTGTTGATGTTGTTTTACCCAGGCCAGTTCTTTTTCACCGAAAAAAGCTTGAAGGCAAATATTTCCGGTCAATGTAGTAACCTTTGCCTCTGACCGCAGAACTTGAAGGGCGGCCTCCGGATCACATGAGAAATTTAATTCATTCAGTCGATTGCCGTTGATCACCAATGGTTCTGTGATCCCGCCCATCAGCACGATCTGTTTCAAATGTCCGAAAAAGTCTGGGTCTATTTGATACGCCTGATAAAGATTGGTCAAGGATCCTGTTGCAAGCAAAGAGATGTCACCTGGGTGTTCGGCAGCTGTTTTGGCAAGAAATCGAGCGGATTCACTTCGCCTGTCCTCTGTGCCACCCGCCCCTTTCAACAGAGGCAAATCATGCAATCCCAAATCGTCAAACATTCGTACTGTCGCTTCATAAACCGTATCAATCGTACTGTTCCCAAAGGTAGTCGTTACGCCGATTAGTTCAATGTCTTCCCTGCCCAATAAGTATAAGAGCGCCAACCCGTCATCCACGTCCCTTTCCGGAACGCCGATCGTATTATCACAATCAAAAATCACTTTTTCCATAAGAAAACCCCTATCCCTTTTCAGGTATGAAATACAGTTGATTCGGATCAACTCGCAGCCATATTGCCTTACCTTCTGATTCATCTAACCTTACATCTGCATGTTGCACAATCTCAAGCACCTTTGAACCAGTTTGAATCTTTATATAATAAAATCCTTGCCGAAAAGACAGCTTTTGGACAGTACCTTGAAACACGTTTGATTCCTGTTCGGCTGATTCTTTGTGAATCGATAAGGTTTCAGGCCGAATCACAAGCCAACCTGACTGTTCAGGATTTTGAGCGTAAGTTAATTGGACCTGAAAATCATCCGAAACAAACTTCCCTTCCTGAAGTTTGCCGTAAAAAACATTTTTGGCTCCTAAAAACCGGGCGACATGTGGGTCTTTCGGTTTTTCATACAGATTCCTCGGCCGATCAATTTGTAAAATTCCCCCGTTTTTCATTACCCCGATCCGATCAGATAATTGAAAGGCTTCTTCGCGATCATGGGTCACAAAAAGAATCGTCATGCGGTATTCCTTATGCATACGGGCCACCAGATCGCGGATTTCTTCGCGAAGCCCGGGATCCAGCGCGCTGAACGGTTCATCCATCAAAAGGAGACGCGGTTTGGTTACAATCGCACGGGCCAGAGAGACCCGCTGTTTTTGTCCGCCGCTCAATGCTGACGGATATCGCTTTCCGAAACCTTCCAGCCCAACTGACGTGAGGGTCTCTCTCGCCCTTTTTAGTCTTTGCTTTTTGCGGATTCCTTTCATTTTTAACCCGAATGCGACATTTTCTTCGACCATCATATGAGGGAATAGCAATGCTTCCTGAAACACCATACTGAATCCTCTGTCTTCCGGTACAACCGAGGTGATTTTATTGCCGTTTAAAATAACGTCTCCGTTATCGGGTGTAAGCAATCCGGCGACTAATTTCAACAAAGTGGTTTTCCCACATCCCGAAGGGCCTAAAAGAGAAAACGCTTCTCCCTCCTGGATCGTAATTGTTGTCGGTTTAATGGAAAAAACCGAGCCCTCCTTTGATTTTTTATTGGTTTCCTTGAAATGTTTTTCGATGGCCTGTAATTGTAAAGTTTCCATATCCAATCCCTCGCTCTACAAGTGAACCGTGACTTTTTTTCCGTAATACCTTTTTAACAAAAAATCCATGAGAAACAGGGCAAACGCAGCCATTCCGGCAAAAATTAACGTGTACGCTGAGCCAATTGCAGGATCCCCTCCGCTTATGAAAGGGAACAGAATAAGCGGCAATGTCATGACCTGCCCTCCGCCAACAAGAAAGGTGACAAGATATTGGCTAAGTGAAACCAAAATACTTAAACTGGCCCCGGCCACGATTCCTGGCATCAAGTGAGGCATCACAATGTAACAAAAGCGCTGAAAACCACTGGCTCCGAGCATTTGCCCTTGCTCTTCCCATTGAAACCCGAGCGTACTGTAACTGACAATTAAAGCCCTAACCATATAGGGTAAAGTTGGGATAATATGTGCGACGATCACGCCGGTAACTGAATCGGTCAACCCTAATCGAATAAAAGAGATATACATCCCCATCACAGAAATGAAGGCTGGGATAATGATCGGGGCATAAATCAGTCCCTCAATCAGCCATTTTCCGCGGAACCTCAGACGCCCCAAGACGTTAGCTGCAGGAAGAGCCAATAGTAAATTGATCAATGTCACGATAAAAGCAATTTCCAAGCTCGTCCAGACGGCTTCCCATGTTCCACTGTTTCCGGAAAATACATACACCCAGGCCCGTAAACTGAATGCATGCGGAATGACCTCCGGCCATCGCCAACCGTGGGAAAAGCTTGAAAAAAACAAGGGAATGAACGGAATCGCAATCGCGATAAGCAGGATAATGGTAACAGCCGCATGCATGAAATGTCCGATTCGCCTCATATCACCATCCTCCTTGTTCGTCCATACTCCAACGTTGGCTTAACCGGTAAGCCGCAACACCGAGTATGCTGACGATGACGGCTAAAATGACGTTAACAGCCAGCGCTTCCGGGCGAGCCTCCAGTCCCCCGCTCGTATACAAATTGTAAGACAGCACCGGAAGCATTCTCGGATATGTCACGCCCAACAAAAACGGAACTTCAAAGGCGGAAAACGTGAAGGCAAATACAATAAAGCTTGAAGAAATCCACGTTGGCATCAACAACGGCAATAAAATCTCCCGAAAAAATGACCATCGGTTTGCCCCAAACACTCTTGAGGCTTCAAACCACGAGCCGTGAATGCGCAAAAGCACCGGATAAATCATCAAAGCAATAAACGGCGCTTCTTTCCAGGCATACGTAAAAATGATGTCCCCCCCGAACGAGTCATTTACCAACACGGGAAAATCATTGATATGATGAATCCAGCCAAGTGATGCCAGAATTCGCGAAAGCCATCCGCTTTGCGTGAATAACAACACCATCAAATAAGCCCACACCAAATGAGGGACAATTAACGGTAATTGGAAAAACCGCTGCCAGATCTGGTTTTTCCGCCCGCTGCCCGGCCTTTTCAACAT
Source organism: Scopulibacillus darangshiensis (assembly GCF_004341035.1). Classification (GTDB taxonomy): domain Bacteria; phylum Bacillota; class Bacilli; order Bacillales; family Sporolactobacillaceae; genus Scopulibacillus; species Scopulibacillus darangshiensis. The sequence continues at coordinate 26,857 of NZ_SLXK01000007.1, read as the reverse complement.
AAACAGGCAGACAGAGACAAACATCCCAAGTACTCCTGCCGACAATGAGGAAAGCAAAGCGATCCGAAAGGTTAAAATCAACGAATCCCAAAAATCAGAAGAAGACAATAATTGCCGATAATAATCCAACGAAAATCCGTATTGGCCAGCGGCCGGGAAATAACCGAGGCTTTGGATAAGACCCTCGATCAAGCCGCCAACAAACAGGATAAGAAGCACGCCGGCTGTTGGCAGCACATAAATATACGGTTTAATGTTTGGCCACATGCTCCATCCATCCCTTTTCAAGGTAATCAACGTACCCCGCCGGAATTTCCGGCACGCGATGATTCGCCAATACTTTTGAAGGCAATGTCGCTTTGCCCCGGTCTATCGCATTTAATTGTTTTTGCCCTTTAGAAGACAGTTTGTTCGGATCGATGGCCATCAGGGCTCCCCAATTTTCCGGGTCGGATTTGGCGATTTGGGCCTTCGGTGACAACATGAAATTGATCGCCACCATCGCCGCAGCTTTATGCGGTGAATTAAACGGGATCGACAAATAACTCGTGTTGGAAAGCGTGCCGTCCTTCAAAACAAAGGTACGGGTTGATTTCGGAAACCTTCCGTCTTTCACTTCATTTGCTGCATGGGCCGGATCATACCCCATCGTCAACCAGACCGCACCACTAGCATAAAGTTGATCCAGTTTGCTGGCGCTTTCCGGATAGGTCTCTCCCTTTCGCCACAAATAAGGTTCTATAGCATTTAAGTAGTTCCATAGTGCTTTGACTATGTTGTCCAACCCTGTCTGTTTATCCAGCGGTTTTAAGTATTGCTTGTAACCACCTGTTGTTTCATATAGCATATTTCGAATAAAAGCACTGCCTGTAAAATCAGGCGGAGCCGGATACGTAAATTTCCCTGGGTGTTGTTTCACCCATTGTTTGAGAGCTTCAGCTGACTTTGGTGGATGCTTCACCTTATTTGAATCATAAGTGAATACAAACTGCGCCTGACTCCAGGGAGCTTCCACCCCCTGGGTTGGTTCGCCAAAGTCATTTTTAATAGCAGGTGAATTCTGATTGACATATTTCTTGACATTCGGCAGTTTTGGGGAAAAAGAATCCCATAACAAGTTGTTTTTTTTGCTCATGAGAAAATTTTCTCCATTGATCCACATCACATCAATACTACCATCTTTTTTACCGGCCTGTTTTTCGGATACCAGTTTGTTGATGATATCTTTGGTATCATTCACGGGAACACGATTCAACTGAACGCCGAATTGTTTCTTTAACCGCGGGGCCACCCAGTTATCAATATAATTGTTCGTCGATTCACTTCCACCGTATAAGTAAATATTGACCGTTTGACCTTTAGCTTGAGACAAAACATCTTGCCAGTTTGCCTTTAATACATTTGGATGGCCAGCCGATTTTCCCTGTTCATTTCCTTTTTGCCCGGCACATCCCGCCAAAAATATCGCTAGAATGAAAAAACCTGCGATCAAATAAAAAAACTTTGGACGTTTCATGCTATTCACTCCAGTCCAGTTCATCTATTGCCAACATAACTGATCTTTATCAATTGGATGTAAGATTTCTTACAATGATTGATCTCTTTGTTCCTCCAATTGTTTGATTGCAAGAAACAGTTCACGGGGATTTTGAATGTAATTTCTCTCCATGATGAGTTTTTGTCCCATACATAGCACAAACGTTTCGGCATTGGCACGCGCCTCATCCTCTACGATTCTTTCAATATCCTCAACATGGGAAGTCCCCATGACACGCCGCATCATCTCGCAGCCGGCAAACCCCAGGGAATCGTGAAATAACGATGAAAGGAACTCATCCATATCAGGAAAGCTCGCATAATTTCTGTGTTGTTTGGATAGTTTTCGAAACTGGCGTTCAAGTTCATCCCAACTCATCCGAATTAAATTTAATAGATCATCTTGATCGTCCGCATGTTCTTCTTTCCGGTGGGAAGCATAATCCATTAACACGTTTGCGAAAAATAAACCGATATCAAAACCCATTGGACCGTAAAAAGCAAATTCTGCATCAATCACCTTTGTGTCGTTGTCCGTGACCATGATGCTTCCTGTGTGGAGATCACCATGGAGTAAAGCCTGTTTGTTTGTCATAAATTGATGTTTGATGTTCTCGATTTCCACTTTCAATTTGTGGTTTCCCCATATATCGGATACTTCCTTTTGAATCAGCGGATTGTAACGATTCATAGGATGGTTTTGAAAGGGGTAAGTAAAAATAAAGTCCTGAGAAATCTTGCACATGGTCCGGTTTTCAAATTTCAATTTAAACTTCTGACTTCCTTCGTCAGTAAGCGTAAAAACAGAGGTTGAAAACAACATACGCGCCAAAAACGTTCCGATCTGCTTCGCCAAAGATGGATAGTGTTTTTCAGCGATAAGCCCGTCCCGAAGAATATGATGGGAAACTAAATCCTCCATTACCATTAATTTCAGTTTTTCGTCATAATGATAGATATTCGGGACGAGCTCGGGGCAAATTTCATTTTGTATGGTCAATGTTTCATATTCGACCCGGATTCGATCCGGAGTTAGCGGCCACGAAGGGCCGACGGCGCGCATATATGGAAGGGCTTGTTTGAGAATCACACTTTTTTCCTCATTTTCACGTTCTGCCACCCGGAAAACAAAATTCATATTGCCGTCACTGATTTCGCTGCCCGATAACGTCGCCTGTTTTGAAAATAAACCCGGAACGGATTTGACGTATTCGACTGCATCCTCAGCTGTTAATTTACGATATTCCACCGTATACCCCCTCCTTATTCGATCATTTAAGTCTATTCAGATTTTCCTCTTTCCATTTGTCCAAATGATGATTGGTTGTTAACTTTTCATAGACCCTAAGGTCGTCAGGATTATCAATATCCCGCTTTTTATCCAGCATACGCACTGTTAAACCCAATCGCGCGGCCCGCCTTTCAGTTTCCTCCAAAACGAGGTTTGTCCCCCAGGGCATATCTGAAAAGAGTACCGGAAAGTCGCGGGTTACGCCCAACAAGTGATAGCCTCCGTCCTCTGCCGGCCCCAGTACAACGGAATCTTCTTTTAACAGTTCAAACGCCTTATAAATGTCCTGTTTCCTTAACGGCGTATCCGTTCCGATCACAAGAACCGGTTGATAGGATTGCGCAAGCAGGTATGCCAAACCATGATGCATCCGTTCCCCCAGATCCTTTCCCTTTTGTCCGAATATACGGGAAGAAAACGCTTGAAAATAGACTTCACTATCTTTCGGGGTGAAGGAAACCCAGACATGGACACGAGGTTCCAGTTCTTTTTTTAACGCCATCAAATCCTTAAAGAGGGCGTCCTGAAGACTTGCACATTGTTCAGGCGTAAAGGCCGGCTGCATTCTTGTTTTGCAAAATCCGGGAATCGGCGCTTTGGCCATGATCAGTATTGCCGGTTTGTTTGTTCGTTCAGCCACCGGGATACATCCTTTCTAGTTTGGAAGTCGGGACCCCGCAAAGAAAAAGAAACTGCATCCACAACATCGTAAGAAGCGTCCGCATTGGGCCGTTTTCGTGAAAACGGCGGGCCGAGGTAATGATTCTCTCCGGAAGCACGATGAGTTTCCCTTTTTTCCGGGCTCTTTGCGAAATCATCCAATCTTCCATTAGGGGAACAGGCGGAAATCCGCCGATTTCTTGAAAGGTTGAACGGCTAATAAAAAAACCCTGGTCACCGAAAATCACCTTCCGGTATTTCGCGCGCCAATTCGATCCCCATGCAATCATTTTATATAAAAGCGAACGGTCATCGAAGCGCATGGTAAGGCATCCCCCGACGACCGATTCATTCCGCATGGCATGCCGGATTTGATCGGGAGCTTTTTCCGAAATGACGGAATCAGCATGTAAAAACCATAAAATATCCCCCTCCGCCTGTTCGGCCCCTTTATTCATTTGATTGGCCCGTCCCCGCCCGGATGAAATCACGTTACAATGTTTCCCCGCTATTTGACGGGTTCTATCCTCACTTCCTCCGTCGGCGATAATGATTTCAAGTCGATCGATAGGTTGGAGCGTACCAATTAAACGGCGTACATTTTTTTGTTCATTTAAAGTCGGAATAATGACACTGATGATTTCGTTCCTCTTTTTTTTCACCTTTGCATTGTTACATCCTGTATTTTGAATGCGTCCCTTTACATTAAGTTTCATTCCCGTTTTTCCCTCTTTTTCTTCGTATACTTGTGCCATAGCTTTCTCTCGCAAATGTCTTATAATCTGAGAAGGTTCTTCAGGATGTGAGGCATGATAACCCACGTCAAACGATTGAGGCCATGGAATGTCTAATTCTCTTATCTCTCCGGGATGACGCGCCGTTTGCAACATTTTAACGGCTTCATTTAACACTTGCTCTTGCATGGAATGTTGATCTGGCAAACCAAAGGGATGACCAAACGGGAATTCTACACCTATTGTTCTCGGAATCCCTATAATTTTGGACCAATACGGCATCATTGTAATGACAACCGTACTGAAACCATGCTTTTCAAAATAACGTGCCAGCATTGTACAGCTTTCAATACACTTTGCTATAAATTTAGATTAAAGTTCCCATTATCTAAACCATTGAATGTATTTTTCAGCCATCTTGGGTAACACTCCGTCAAAAAGCTTCTCCCGCCAATATAAATCAGCGGATTGTTGAAGAATCTCTCCGTGCGTCGGGTAAGGATGAATGACATTGGAAATGTCCCCAATCTTATGATCCTGCGCTTTGGCAAAGATGATCTCTTGCATCCAGTCACCGGCATTTGTACCGATAGCATGGGCCCCTAAAATATGCCCCTTGCTGTCCGTCACCACTTTTGCGAACCCTACTTCATCACGGTCGGCAATAAATCGATCCACTTTGTCCGTATGAACCTTAAATACCTTTATGTTCATCCCAAACTTTGCCTTGGCTTCTTTCTCCGTCAATCCGAGATGAAAAACTTCGGGATCGGTATAAGTCACCCACGGAACATTTTCGTAACTCACCTTACCCTTAAACCCGAACAGGGCATTTCGAACCACCAGTTTCCCTTCCATCCCGGCTGCGTGTGTAAACGGATATTGCCCGTTTGTGTCGCCAATGGCGAAAATGTGCGCTTGAGAAGATTGCAAATACTCGTTTACCTTAATGTTCCCTCGATCATCGACGTTAACGCCGCTTTTGTCGAGACACATTTCATCGGTATTGGGTTTCCGTCCAGTTGCCATTAAAATTTCGTCTGCGACGATATCGATTTCCTTCCCATGTTGCTCATAGGTCACAACCTTCGTACCATCCTCTTCACGAACTTTTTTCGCCACTGCCTCAAATTGAAACGTTAGCTCTTGTTCCAATGATTTTTTGATCACCGGAATCACGTCCTCGTCTTCCTTGCCAAAAATTGTGGAATTGGTCTCCAATACGGTCACTTCGGCACCAAAACGGGCAAAAGACTGAGCCAGTTCCAAGCCCATAGGGCCCCCGCCAACCACAACAAGGCGTTTCGGCGTTTCCTTCACATCAAAGACCGTTTCATTTGTTAAGTACCAAATGTCTTTTATTCCGTCAATCGGGGGAACGGATGGTCTTGAACCGGTGGCAACAACAAGGCGCTTTCCCTCTATGACATTCCCGTATCCAACCTGAATTTGGTGCTCATTGATGAAACGTCCCTTGCCTTTATAAAGATCGACACCAAGATCTTTAAAACGTTCATCGCTATCTTCTTCCTGAATCTCTGCGATCGCCGCTTTCACACGATCCATCGCCTCTGCAATATCCGGTTCCCCGGTCAAGGTCAATCCAAACCGCTCAGTACTCTTTTGGGCCTCATATACCTTTTTGGCACTGGCGATAAAAACTTTTGACGGAACGCAACCGTAATGGAGACAGTCCCCTCCCAGATGGGCGTTCTTTTCCACCAAGGCAACATTTGCTCCGAGTCCGGCAGCCCCGGCTGCAACGGTCAGTCCTCCTGCTCCACCTCCAAGAACAATCAGATCATAGGTTTTCATCCATTTCATCTCCTTTCGATTGTTTTTTTACATCCATTTTTTTCGAATGATCACAGGGATAACCGTTAAAACAGCAAATACTAAGATGCTGATAATCAACACCTTTAGACTCCCGCTGCCAATCCCGTTTCCCAAAAAATTGTAAGCGAAGGTGCCGGGTAAAATCCCGATGATCGTTCCCATCAAGAATGCTGAAAATCGGATGTTGGAAATGCCCGCAGAATAGCTGATCAAGTCAAAGTTAAAAAGCGGAATCAAACGAACCGAGAGGACGTAAAAAAATCCGTTTTTTTCAAGCTGTTTTTGAAGTTTTCTTGCTTTACCCTTCCAATCGCGTCCGATGATATTCTTTCCTAATCGCCGGGCAAACAAAAAGGACAGGATCGCACCTCCGGTTGCTCCAATTACGGTAAAAACCGTCCCCCATAAAGTGCCGAAAGCCAGTCCGCCGACAATGGATAAAACGGAAGCCGGAAATAAAATAAAGGGTCTTAACGAATAAATTATCACGTAAATGAGCGGCGCCCACAAACCAAATGATAAAATCCAATCCCTGATATCGTTTGGATTGAAGTTTAGATAAGTACGGTTAAAGGCAAGTACAGCCGCTATGACAATTAAAACCAGCACGATTTTGAACCACTTTGGCCATGTTTTCACAGAATCAACTCCACTGCATGCAAACGCGCTATTTATTTCATTTTATATGAATAAAGTTACCGAAGCCGTAAGGTATCTTACATTTTCGACAAACGAGACCTTAAAAATATAACCCTTTCAGATTGTTGGGCAAAGGAGTCCTTTGTAAGGAACGGCATGGTAAACGGCAAACTTGGGAATATCGACATTTCCTTTCCTCCCCAAAGTTGTCTTGAACTGCATGTTGAGCATGCTTAAAAATCCTATTTTAGGTCACCTGAACCAAACAGTATTCGCTCAATACCCCCTAAATCGTCCCCTACGACTGCCTTTGAACCAACGATTAAAACCGGTGTTACGATTTCTCCCACTACATTTTCAACCTCATTCGCCCGCTCGGGTTGTTCCATTATATTGACCTCTTCAAAATCAACATCCTTTTTATTAAGATACCTCATGACAGATTGGCATTTCGGACAACCGAAGATCGTATAGCAAATGGCCTGTTTCATAACCAATCACCTCATCAACATAATTTTATCCAAAGGGCACCCCAATTACCGTAAGCTACCTTACAAAACAAAATGGGATTGTGTGGTGTATAATGAACCAAAAAGAGAAAGGAATGCCAATATGAACAAACTGTCTCTTTTGTCACAAATCAATTTATTTGAAGAGCTGCCAATGGATGAACTAAAGGTCATTGACAAAATGAGTGATATGTACCCGATGAAAAAAGGAACCATTGTCTTGAACCCTTTAAAGCCCATGCATGCGCTTTTTTTATTAAAAAAAGGGACTGTCCGCCTTTATCGATCCAACGAGGAAGGAAAACAACTCACCGTCGATTTGCTTGGGGACGGCAACGTTTTTGGGGAAACATCAACTTTTTCTCTCCACGATGATGATGTGTACGCGGAAGCTCTAACCGATGTTTATATTTGCATCATCGGCAAAGAAGAAATGGAATCTTTAATGAAAAAGAGTCCAACCCTAGCTATTAAGTTCATTGAAATTTTATCCGCCCGTCTGAGAGAAATGTATGAATTGAGTGAACAAATTGCGTTAAGGAGTGTGCGTTACCGTATGCTGGCTTTATTATTAAAATTAAGCGAGCGTTTTGGAAAAAGAACGAATCAGTGGCAAACCATTGATATTAAAATTACGCATCATGATCTTGCTACTATGATCGGATCGACCCGTGAAACCGTAAGCGCTACGCTCAGCCAATTAAAAAAAGAAAAAATTGTGCAAAAAACACTTTTTTCGTTAAAAATCGATGTAGAAAAGGCTGGAGAAGAACTGAAAGGAAGCATAGGATAAATGCTTTTCCCTATATGATGTACGAAAAATCTTGAGTCCCTCCTGCCTGAAAAACCTTTTTAAACACATAGAAAAGCATAAACAGCGTCATGATATGGCTGTTTTTTGTCCATTCTCTAGAGGGAATTTCAGAGTACTATAAAAATAATCCTTATACTTGATCACTTTGACCCCGGTGACAACATCGCCAAAATTGGGTCCGCAGCCACACATTCGAAGGTTTGGGTGCATACAACTAATTAAATCCAAAAAACCGAAGGGGCATATGCTGTGAACAAAGTGAACATAGAAACAACATTTGAAGCTGTGTAAGATCATCAGTAAAATGGACAGAATCGGACCCCATATTCCAATAGAGCGGATGGAATCACGAATCTCTGCAATAGTTTCTAACTGAAATAAATCAATAATGGCCTCTTTCCATGGGGGGACAATAAAAAATAATCACAATAAGAACTGCAATACCTGTCAGTACATAGAGCTTTATTTAAGATCAAGTAGCACAGTCCACTCTATGCGAAAAGGCATTAGGCTTTCGTCCAGTCTGGTTCAAGTTCAATGCACGCAGCTTTTAACATTGTAAAAACAGGGCAACGCTGATCGGTTTTTTCTTGCAATTCTTTGACTCGGTCTTCTGATTCTTCGGTTTTAACCCTGGCTTCAATCACTACGTTTTCAAAGTACCGCGTCACTTCCGGATCACCCATTAATCCTCTTGGGTCAAGACAAATAACAGATGACCTATGGATCCAAATCCTATCCGGATAACAAAGAGAGAGCAGCATATTAAACTTCGGCCTTTTCCCAGAAATCGTTCGGAGAAAGGCCGTTAATGTTTACCTACAAAGAAGCATTTCAAGCAATGATTGTTGGCTTTAAATGTTACTCAATTTATCGTGCGATAAAGGTTTTCATGCTTTGTTGATTCCAATTTTCTCCTCTAAACCCTTGTCTCCCTTCTAAATTAACAAAGCATGGCAGAACTGTATAATGGACACCGGGTGTCGCATTCACATTAAATGTTATGACAAACCTTTTTCTTGAATGGTCAACAGGAGTGATTCTTGCCATACTAGGCATAAGACTATTGGCAGGTATGAGCATCATATTACCACTTTCAACTGTAGCAATGTCGTGTGGCCTATCTAAATTATTTCTAATCCAGTAATTTTGTACCTTTGTCGCAGATTCCAGATCAGTTGGCTGATCATAAAATATTTCAATTTGATTAGGCGCTGTTTGTCTTGCAACAAGAAGAACCGGATGAGGAACCATCTGTGGATCACCAAACATCTGACTGTCCATAGGCATCATCTGTTGGCCAAAATATTCCTGGGATGGCATTTGACAATAAGGCACTTGTTGTCCGGGATACATTTGAGATGACATATTATTATAAGGCATTCTATTGTTTTCCTCCCTCTATAAATGTTGATGTATCAACTGCTTAAGCCGTTTTAAGGGTGTCAAAAAAAATTTTTGACACGCTGATTATTAATGTTTCTATAGATTCATGAATCTTCAAACGGTAGTACACTACGCGGTCACTGCTGGATAATAATGGTTGAGATGATAGTTTCATTTACGATGCACAATGGATCTCTGCGTAGCATATGATGACGTACCCTCCCATGTCTCTGGACATCAATGTGTCTACATTCCTTCGTTTGGTCTAGTCATAAGGCAGAGGCTAGCGAAGCTCCTTTAGGGACTGTCGAATGGTGAATATTTTGCCAGCTTCTCCGTGTCATCCTGTTGTCCAGGTCTTTTTTTGTCCTTTGTGCTGACTAGAGGAGTTTTCACGTAACGTTAACCCCGCGAGTTTGATGAGTTGGCGTGGATCTTTGTAGTGTGAAAAACTTCCGATTTCAGCTAATAGATCAACAATCATTGTATCTCCAAGCTCGGGAACCGTTGATAGCCATTCGTACTCTACAGACGTTTTTACAAGCTCAACTAAGTGTTGAGTCATGCTTTCGATATCCTGTTCTAGCTGATGGTAACGACGAACGAGTGTTGGCTTTTGTTCAAGTCCCCGAAAATCCTTCTAACAGGAATGCTCCTTTATAAAATATGGTCATTATCCGTATTATTATATTTAAGAAATTTTACCTTTGTGACTAGCGCTTAGATATTCCGATAATTTTCGAGAACAACACTTCCAATTTTCATATGTAAATTAAGAAAACAAGATTTGCGTCTCAATTTTCCGACTTTATATTTTGTTGTGGAATGAGCGATAGCTGTAGCGAAGCGGGCATAACAAATTTGATTCTGTTTTCTCGCATTAGTGGCCTTAACCATGAGATGCATTTTGAAAACCAAAATAAAAAAATGGATAAAATACTTGCTCCTTACGCAACGTTAGGTTGTAAAGTAAAATTACCGGTAAAAATGAATCGCGCGAAATGAGGAGATGATGATGAAAGTTTGGAAAGTAGGAGAATTAGCTAAGCAGACCGGTCTCACAGTTCGCACCCTCCATCATTACGATCAGATCGGATTATTTTCACCATCACAGCACACTAATAGCGGACACAGAATTTACACCGAAGCTGATATTGCCAAACTGCAGCAAATCACATCACTTAAGCAGTTAGGGTTTGCACTCGAGGAGATCAAAGAAATGATTGAAAGCCCAAGCTTCAAGCCAGATGAAGTGATTCGGATCCAGCTGGAACGATTGAATGAACAGATCCAAATGCAGGAAAACCTGCGTAGCAAGCTGCTGGACATCAATCAATTGTTAACAGCTAAGCAGGAAGTGTCGGCAGAACAATTTATTAAATTAATTGAGGTGATTAATATGAATAATTATTTAACACAAGAGCAAATAGATAAAATGAAAAAGCGGGGCGAAGGGTTCAGTCCAGAGGATAAAAAGAAACATGATAAAGAATGGTCTGAATTACTCAGTAAGATACGTGAAGAATTAGGAAAGGGAACTCCGGCTGAAAGCCCTGAAGTCGTGAAACTGGCCAAACAATGGATTGACATGACGAACAAATTCACCGGCGGAGACCCTGAGATCGTTAAAGCAGCAGAACGTTTCCATGCAGAAAACCCAGGGAACCCATTGCAATACGGAGTGGATGGGGAGTTGTATAAGTATATTAAGAAGGCTTTTCCTAAAGTCTGAGCCGAAAAGTACCGAGTATGACGCTCGGTACTTTTTCTATATTTACCCCTATAATCTTTTTTTATTTAAAGCCGAAGTCACACGCTTAAAACCAAAAGTAAAAATAAACACGATGATCGAGCAAATAAATATACCAGCTGATACTATACCAACGCCGATAGCCATCCACGGATCAATGGTTCCTGCCACTATGAAACTAGCGATAAACAGTGATATAGAGAGAACAAAACTTATAATTGCAGGCAGATAACTCCTCTTTGGATGGTTATAGTGCATGTATACGGCACCTAAAGCAAATAAAATAATATAGAGCACAGCGATTGTGAAGCCGTTCACTGATCGATCTAATAGCTTGCCGAACCACACGCTTTCATGGGCAGCTGGCATATCCAGATGAATTGTGCCAAGTTTTTTACTTTCAAGGTTGATCGTTCTCAAACGGTATTCGGCTGGCTCAGCAGCCCAATTGGTGTTTTCGAGAAACGCAATTTTTTGACCGTGATGAAAAAATACGGGTGACATCACAGAATCATTAAGATCCGTCATCCTTTTGGTACGACCAGTCTTAGTATCCATCAAAAATAAGTCATATTCAAAAAGAGAACTATGTTGGGCTTTCTTGGAGACTGCGGTAAAAGCCCACCACTTGCCGTCCGGTGACAGCTGTGAATGATAAGCCGACATATCTCCTGAAAGTCCCTTTGGTGAAATTGGACCACGTTCCCTACCTTCTTCAAGTAAATACGAACGAATTTTTTCGCTGTTGCCATCAAAGTCACTAAAATAGATGACCTTCCCGTCCTTGGAAATTGAGAGATTATCCATCGTAAATCGGTCGTCATTAGTCAATTGCTTCATATGGCTACCGTCAACACTCACCGAATAGAGATCAACACCGTTCTTCTTTTCACCTTCCTTCCTCTTTAAATCCTCTGCAGGTATACCGGTAAAATAAATTTTATCGGCAGAAGGAGAAAAAACGGTATCTCCAACATGGATACTTTTATCTGTTAATCGTCGCGGTTTTGTCCCATCCCGGTTAGAAATGCAGAGAGTATTAACCCCTTTATTGTTTTTGGACAGGTAAAGGAGTTTTCCCCCATTAGGAGAATACTTCGGATCATGATGGCGGTGATGATTAGGTTCAGTAATTTTGGTGACATCCCTCCCATCAATCTTTGCTGTATAAATCGCTTCTTTACCATTTTGATAATAAGAAAAAACAATGCTCTTATCATCCGGAGAAATTGAAAAGCTATCTCCAAGTCCTGTGAAATACTTATACGAATCATCATTGCGAACGAAACTGTACGTGAGTGCACCAACTAAAAGAACGAGTGAGAGGCCAAGCAACCCCAAAAGAATCCGATTTCGGTTCAAATCACCACCCCTTTTTAACAAAGGTATCATAAAAAGGGAAAATTAGGTGAAGTTATTTTTAAAAAAGGTGAAAAAGAAAAAGGGCACCAAAAGCGCCCGCAAGGAATTTGCAACTTTTTATTTTGGCGATTCCATCCCAATCTCGGCCCATTCTTCTTTTGCAGGACCATAAACCCCGGGAACAGTCAATCCCGCCTGCCGCAAAAGGACCGTCATCTGTCCCCTGTGATGGATTTGGTGGTGGATCACGATTTGCAAAAATAATGCATTAGGCTGCTGTTCTCCGTAAAAATCGTTAATAACGTTTAACTCTTTATCAGTCCATTGTGTCTCCACAGCCTCGGCAAAGGCTGAACTCACTTCACGATATTGATCTGCAATAACTTTTGCTGAGGTTGGTACAGCATTATCTTTATCAGGGGCTTGAAAAGTTAGACCCGTATTTGATGTAATGATGCGGATGGCGCAAACGGTATGCCATGCAATACGCCCTAACGTCCAATTTTCCGGGGTGATTTCTTGGCCAAGTGACTCATCAGTGAGCTGATCCATAACCTTTTGGGTTGATGCCGCTTCGTATTCCCAGAGTTTTAAAAAGCCGTCTAAAGTTTCAAACACAAAAACCCCTCCTTTTTTATATCAATAGAAGAGTTCGCCAAACATTTTGGATTCCCTCTTAAAAACATTTAAATGAAGCTTTATTACAAGGACATTCAAATAGAGTATGAAACCAAATATTTGAGTTAATAATATTCTAGGATTATAATACATAGTGCAAATTATCGAAATAATTAAGCGAGTTGTCTGATAGTTAAAGAATGGCCTCTCAGCAAAAATTCCGTTTTCATAAGCCTGCAAATGAACGTCTTGATAAAGCTGCTTCGGAAAATAAGGAGATGAAATAGTGACTGTAACTAAATCACGAGTCGTCGTAACCGGGATTGGCGCCATTACACCTTTCGGCATAGGCGTCCCACGGTTTTGGGATGCCTTACTTAAGGGACAATCTGCAATACAAGAAACGAACCGTTCCGAATGGCGAAAATGGACCCCGGCAGCGGCCCAAATCCCCGAGTTTGATCCACTCGATCATTTATCAAAAAAACAAGTGAAAAATACTGATCGTTTTACACAACTTGCACTAATTGCAGCAGCTGAAGCTGTGAGTGATGCTGGATTGCCGGAGGATTGGCCCCCGCCGCATCGGATGGGGATTTCGGTAGGAACAGCCTATGGCGGTGTTAACACTCTTGGGGAAGGTGCGGGTGATCTAGCCATTAATTCTGTCAAACGGATGAGTCCGCGTCTTCTTTCTAAATCGATCCCAAATGCGGCAGCATCTGCACTTGCTATGCAGCACAAGATACAAGGTCCAGTCATGACCTATACGACTGCTTGTGCCGCATCAGCCAATGCAATCGGTGAGGCAATGTACTGGCTCGAGCGCGGTGAAGTGGATCTGGTTCTTGCCGGCGGTGCGGAATACCTTTTTTCGCCTGTTGTTCTCTCAGGTCTTCGTTCAGCAGGCGCCATAGCAACCAGCGGACCGGATGATAAAAGTGCTTGGAGCCGGCCATTTGATCTTAATCGCAACGGAATGGTCGCTGGAGAAGGGTCAGCCATCATGGTATTGGAATCTTATGAACGTGCGTTGGCGCGCGGAGCGAAAATATATGGCGAACTCACGGGATACGGTGCCTCGAATGACGCCTATCATGAAACAGCACCTCATCCTAATGGGGAAGGGGCGGCCATTGCGATTAACAGAGCGCTTGAAACAGCTGGATTGGCCGCAAAGGATATTGATTATATCAATGCCCATGCCACAGCAACCCCTGCTGGCGACAAAGCTGAATCCATTGCTTTACAAGAGGTATTTGGTGATCTTCTCACGGATATCCCGGTTAATTCCATCAAGGGAGCTATTGGCCATCTGCTTGGCAGCGCCGGTGCGATTGAAAGCATCTCATGCCTTATGTCGCTCCAAACAGGCTTGATCCCGCCAACACTCCATTGTCCTGATCCCGATCCTATCGCACCTGCTAATCTAGTTTTAAATCAGGCAGTCCGGCATGAGATGACAAACGTGCTAACTAACTCTTTTGGTTTCGGCGGCCAAAATGGCGCTTTAATTTGGCGAAGAGTAGTGTAAGGCCCTAAGACATCGCCCTTGTAGAGGGTGATGTTTTTTTATGGTTTCTATACCTCAAAATGATACAGGTAATGCTTCAAACCGCGCATTAACATGCCGGGGCGCCATTCAAGCTTTTCCGGATCAATGTTTAATTGTAAATCTGGCATCCGGCTTAATAAGGTGCTAATGGCGATCTCTCCCTCAAGTCTGGCTAATGGTGCGCCGAGACAAAAGTGAATGCCTTTACCAAATGCTAAATGGCGATTTTGCTTGCGAGTGATATCGAGCACTTCAGGATCGTTAAATTGCTCGGAGTCTTGGTCCGCCGAATCAAGGGCAACTAAAACCAGCTCGCCTTGGAATAATCTGCCCGGCAAGTTCAATCGTCTCGCCGGCCCAACGGTTTATACCGAACTCTACCGGTCCGTTATAACGTAGAAATTCTTCTATTGCTGATTTAATAAGCTCCGGTTCAGGCTTAGTCAGCTGGTCTCCTTCCTCTTCAGCCTGAATCAAGCTGCTGATTAAATCATTCTGCGGGGCTTGCCGCCTTAACGTAATCAGTTGATGGATATAGCCAACAAAGGCTTCCATATCCTCTTTAACATTTTCACTTGGTCGGGGTTGTTGCTGGCTTCGACCAGTGTATTTGACCACTCACGGAACTTATCACGGTCTTCAGAATGACATTCATATTATTTTTCTTTTGAATATCATCCAGCAGTTCGCCCGTAATCTCCTGGATCCGCCCTCGCAGTCCTTTGATCATGCGTGGTGTGAACCCCTGATGAACCAACCCGCGAAGCCGTCTATGATCAGGCATATCCGAGAAGAGCATTGTGTTCATGAAAACACCGCTTTCCAATTTATAGGCCACCCTTTCTTCCTCGTTTTCAAAAAGACTTGCTGGATCCTTAATGAGTCTGTCGTCCTTCAAAACCGCCACAGCATCGTCATACAGCGTCACTATCCAGGCATATTGTCCATCTGGCATGAAAAATACGGTCTCGAGGTCGTTCATAGTGGTGATGAAAGCCCGAAGTGGGTAAAAATATGGTCTCGAGGTCGTTCATAGTGGCGATGAACACCCGAAGTCGGTAAAAATATGGTCTCGAGGTCGTTCATAGTGGTGATGAACACCCGAAGTCGGTAAAAATACGGTCTCGAGGTCGTTCATAGTGCCGATGAACACCCGAAGTCGGTAAAAATACGGTCTCGAGGTCGTTCATAGTGGCAATGAACACCCGAAGTTGGTAAAAATTCCACAGGCATGAATAACCCTTATTCGTCCCCCTTGAAGCTCCTTTTTGCCATCCATGGGGCCGATCCAACCCTTTGCATGCCCGCCAGCGGTCCATTTCTCCTTCCAAAGGCATGAATCGAATCGCTTAACCAAAAAGAGGCTGGGACAGACGTTTTTTACTATTAGAAAAAAACAAAGAAGCGCTCCGTCAAAATACTTTGCTTTCCACGGGCACGGCCCGAGCCTCCTCAGAAAGCAAAAATCGCTTCCTTGCGAGGTCTTCGGACACGTGCTGTTCCCGTAGGAGTCTTTCGTATTTTGACTACGCTTCGGATTTGCAAGGATTTTGAGCAAATAACGGAATATGAGTCACTAGCCTTGCAAATGTATCCACAGGTAAACTTCCGCATTAAAAAACACCATAATTTAGGCCTATATCCTTATTGTTCGGCGTATGAATGAACTCTTGTAGTTTTGTCCCAGCCCCATTCTTTTTAAACATATTTTTCTTTTGTCTTTTTCGTAAATTCCTGCGATGATCCTCTTGGTACACTAAGGCATTGCCATTCTCCGTCTTTAATGGCCTTGCCAGTATAAACAATCTGCCCAATATGGTTTGAATAATGAGCAATTTGCCTCTGCAGGGCATCTAGCACGGTGTGGGGTTCACTGCGGATGGTCACAGTCCTCAAAAGATCCCCTTCCTTTAATTCAGATAAGGCTTGAAATACCGTCTCCCAGCCTTCATGCCAAACATCCAATAGTTGATCCTTTGACTCATAACCGCCTTCGAACTCCGCGTCCCTATCACGGTCCGGCTTTTCACCATCAGTTGTTAAAAAAGATGTGAATCGTGACTTCATGTTACCGCTCATATGCTTTACCAACAGTGCAATGCTGTTCGACTCGCTATTAGGTGCATAGTGAAGCTCCTCAAAACTCAGCTGGTCAATCGCTCCTTCAGCAAGCTTTTTCATACTTGTAAAGCTTGCATGGACATTTTCCAAATAAACCTGTTCTAAAGTCATATCAGCATCCCGCCATTCATTTTAATTAATAAATCAAACACAATGTTTTATAATCCAAGAAACTATTAAATCCTCATCCGCCCTTACCAGCTCGTAAGAAAGCCCGCTAAACCAATGCTAAACCAATGCCAATGAAAACTAATCCAATGGTCAGAACGACACCTTTTATAAATACTATTGGCGTTTTTCTAAGGATCCAATTCGAAATGACCAGCAAGGGGAATCCATCATCAACATCCCCGCCTTTTTCTTTATACTCTTTTAAATCCTTATTCTTTAGTTTGGGGGAGAAAATGATTAATATAATAAGACCCCACACGATGCTTAACACACTAAATACAGCAGTCATCGGTTACACCCCTTGTTAAATAGAATCCGTGCTTTTATTTGTCTTTCCGATACGTGGCATAGCGTGTCGGAAATATTCATCCTCCATTCAAATTAATGCCTTATCACGCCAATCTGTTTGCTGTTTAACAAATTTTCTTACGCTGCCATCAGGACTTACCTTTATGCCAGTTAAATAGCCATCATAAGCTGCACCAGTATCAATGTTCCAGGCATTGCCTTCTTCATCGAAGCTAGGTTCTCGGCATGGTGTGTGTCCAATAATTTGCAGCTTATTAATATTTTTCAATTTCCCACGATTCCATAACACGCTAGATGAATCATCTTCGTCAAATGGGTTACTTGCATGATGTGAAATACCGGCATGGGTGACTAACACGTCTTCATTTTCCCACAATAAAGGCAACCTTTGAAACCAGCTGACATCATTTTCAATAGATCTTTCCGACTTTTGATATTCAGCTAACGTGTCTTCTCCACCTTGCCGTAACCAATTATGGTTCGGGTCATGCAAAAAATGGTCTATCATTTCAAACTCATGATTTCCCTTTAAAAATATGACTTGATTTGGGTAGGTATTATTTATTTTTCTTGCAAAATCGACCGTTTGCGGGGAATACCCTCCTCGATCAATTAAATCACCTAGTTGTATAACCCTTTCTGTTTCTTTGTTCCAATGATTATCCAGAAGTTCTTTAAAAGTGTGATAGCAACCGTGAATATCGCCTATCACAAATAAATTCATAGAATCACTCGTTTCTTGTCTAAAATTTCCCGGGAAATTTGTCGGTTTGGAAATAAAATTAGCGAAAGGGTTTTTATACTATTACTCGCCGCTAGTTGGAATACTAAATAGTCTTGCGTCCTTATATGGGTCTTTACTGTATTCTAGGCCATTGGTTTGACCCTGCAATGCCGTATTTACGAGAATACGTGTTAGACCCGCAACACTCATCGTCTCCATTTCTTGCAAACTATAAAAGCCTGCCTTATCCACTTCGACACCATCCGGTACTGGCTCGCCCTCTACATATTCCATCGCAAAGGTAATGTATACATTATGCACTTCCCGGGGAAGGTCACGAATGGCAACCACGCTCTTCACCTTGGTTGTCACACCTGTTTCCTCCAACACCTCGCGGACAACAGTCTGATCGATAGACTCCAATTGCTCGCTGTAGCCCCCTGGGTTTGTCCAAAGCCCTTTACCTGGGTCCTCCATCCGCCGCACCAATAAAACCTTGTCATCTTTCATAACAAGAGCTCCAACACCAATACTGTAATCTCCCCAAAGGACAAATTCACAAGCCGGGCACGCCCTTCTATCTGTTCCATTGATGTCCCTAGTCTCCATTTTGTTTCCGCAATTTAAACAGAAGTTCGCCTTCATTATATGAACATCCTCTCCCCACTGATTTACGCTTGAATAATACCAGAAAATGACGGACTATTCCACTTACTAACATTTACAACAGACAGTAAATCCATTTCTTTAATATATTTTGCCGTTCAATATTCTTAATCAAACGTTTGTTTAAATAATCATTATCATCGAATCCTTACATGTTCAATAAAAGGGGCAATTAACTATGGTACGAATAGGGTATTGAAATAATAAGTCTATATGAAGGAGGAAAACACATGAGAAAAGTTTTTACATTAATCTTAATTGTTTCCCTAGGTGCCTTGACACTCACCGGATGCAGCGGGAACGATGATACAAAACAAGTGAAACAAACCGATCATTCAACCGCGCCAAAGGATAACTCAAGCACACAAAGCACAAAGGGAGAAGATTCAAGCACAAAGGAAAACTCAGGCTCAACTCAGGATGATTCCAAAGCAACAGTTTCAAATGATACATCAAATCAAACAGAAGATACTGATTCCCACTCACCAAAAGATGTGATGAAAGCAGCAATGGGGCAATTGGATACAACCGTTCCAAAGATGGGACCTGCAAAATTTCCACTGGATGCTGATATGTACCTAACAGCGAACACCGGGTCGGACACTAATAGTTATGAACTGGTCTTACTTGAAATGTCTAAGCCGGTGCCGGTCAACACCGCAAAGGGTTACGATCCTGATAAAGTCATCGGAAAGGTGAGCGGCAAAGAGTATAAAAGTTCGGATGAGGCAAATAAGGCGCTCAATCCAAAGCCTAAGGTTACTCAGGGCAATCTCGATTTGGGCCATGGGATTAAAGCGAGAACAGGCGGGGCCGCCGGACATGTATATACGGCATGGAACGAAGGCCGTTGGATGATTGAAATAGACAGCCCAACCGATCCATCCTACCGTGATAACAATTATCCTGAAAACAAAGAATTAGCGAAAAAAATCGTTGATTATTTGGAGACCCATATGCTGCCTGCCCCTCATGAGTATGGTGAAATAGATGTCAGCACCTGGAAGGACCATCCTGGAACCACAATCAAATGGCAGGAGCAAAGGAATGTCTACCGTATTCATTCAAAAAGGGATGTCATCGCTGCACTCGAGATGGCGACATCGATAAAACCTTATTCTTAAGGTCCGTTATACAACCAATCACTCAGATAAAGCCGAAAATAGGATCAAGACCGCCATATTACATTAACCCGCACTATAAGCCATATTATCCTGTGATTTGACTGCGGGTAAATGAGAAAAGCTATTCTTTCGCAAGATGCTGAAAGAATAGCTTATAGCTTTTACCATGCCAATACCTGGTTATTCTCTATCAAATAGAGTGGCCCCTGAAATGCCCGGTCTCGTCATCTCATAAGGGTTTAAAATAAGATCAAGCTCATCCTCTGTTAAAACATCATATAGTAAGCATAACTCGCGGACAGATTTGCCTTTTAGGATAGCTTCCCTCGCAATACGGGCTGCTACTTCATATCCGATATGCGGATTAACCGCTGTGATAATACCCACACTTTTTTCTACATATTCTTTTAAGCGCGCCTCATTTGCTTCTATCCCTTCCAGGCAGTAATCCGTAAAAGCACGGAATGCATTATTCATGATGCTGATCGATTGAAGTAAATTAAAGACAAGAACCGGCTCCATCACATTTAGTTCAAGCTGCCCTGCTTCAGATGCAAGCCCAATGGTGTGGTCATTACCGCTTACCTGGAAAGCTACTTGGTTAATCATTTCGGCCATAACTGGGTTTACTTTTCCTGGCATAATGGACGAGCCAGGCTGCCTGGAAGGCAATGTAATTTCACCAAATCCAGCCCTGGGTCCTGATGCCATTAAACGAAGGTCATTAGCTATTTTAGACATGTTTATCATACATATCTTTAATGCCGCTGACACCTCTGTATATGCATCGGTGTTTTGGGTCGCATCGACAAGATGTTCGGCCCCAACAAGGGGAAGACCACTAATTTCGACTAAATGCTTCACCACATTTTCGATATAACGGGGATCCGCATTTAGACCCGTACCAACAGCCGTTGCCCCCATATTCACTTCATATAAATGCTGACGCGAGTGTTGAATACGATCAATATCACGCTTCAACACACGGCTATAGGCTTCAAACTCTTGGCCAAGACGGATCGGAACAGCATCTTGAATATGTGTGCGTCCCATTTTAATCACATGATTGAATTGTTCCGCCTTTTTATTCAACACATGATGCATATCTTGCATCGTATCTAGTAATTTATTCAGCAGGTTTAGTGTCGAAATATGAATCGCAGTCGGAAATACATCATTGGTTGATTGCGACATGTTGACATGGCTGTTTGGACTTAAGTGATGATATTCCCCTTTTTCGTGCCCAAGCAATTCGAGAGCACGGTTGGCAATCACTTCATTTGCATTCATATTTATGGATGTGCCCGCCCCACCTTGTATTGGATCAACAATAAAATGATCATGCCATTTTCCTTCTATGATTTCATCTGCTGCCATAACAACTGGATGTCCTAACCCTTCATATAATCGCTTCACATCCATATTCGCTAAAGCCGCCGCTTTTTTCACAATAGCTAAAGCTTTAATTAAGTCCTCAGAAATCCGATTTCCGGTAATTGGGAAATTCTCGACGGCACGCAGTGTTTGGATCCCATAGTATGCATCCCCTGGTACTTCCTTTGATCCTAAGAAATCCTTTTCGATCCTGACACCTTGTTTGACATCGACCATTGACATAATATCCATCCTCTTTCGTTCTGACGAGCGTTTTTTTATGATTTTTTTACATATTTATTGTATAATCAGCGAAGCAAGATGTAAAATCAATGGTTTTAATAAAATTCATTAATAAAATTAATGAATGATGAAAGGCGGATGGAAATTTGGAGTTTCGTCATTTGAAAACATTTATCGTTGTGGTTGAAAAAGGCGGATTTACCCGTGCTGGTGAACATTTGGGGTACACTCAAGGAACGATTACAAATCATATCCAAACCCTGGAGGAGGAAATTGGCAACCCCCTATTTGACCGATTAGGGAAAAAGGTCATTTTAACCGAGGCAGGAAAACAGATGCTATCTTATGCCAATGAAATACTCCGCCTCTCCAAGGAGGCAGTAGAATCATCCAGAATAAGCGGACAGTTGACAGGGACTATCCGCCTCGGTGCGAACGAGTCAACGATGGTTCACCGCCTGCCTTCTATCCTAAAAGAATTTAAGAATACGTACCCTCAAGTGACTATCGAATTGTATCCGGGTGATAACAAGGAATTACGCCATAAACTAAAAGCAGGAGAACTCGATCTATCATTTTTGTTCGATATTGAAAAAGAAGATAATGATCTTCATATTTACAAGCTGATCCGTGAGAGATTAGTCATGCTGGCGGCCCCTGGGCATCCTCTTACGAAAAAAACCGAGGTCGGGCCGGCGGATCTGCAGGAAGAAACATTATTACTAACGGAACCGGGTAGTTATAGAGATTTTATAGAGTATTGGATAAAAAAAGGAGGCGTCGAATGTTCACAGATTAATTTTCAGAATATCGAAGCCATCAAACAATGCGTGATGTGCGGACTTGGCATCGCCTATCTCTCCCGGATTTCAGTAAATGAGGAATTGGAACGAGGAAAGTTAGTCTGCCTGCCTTGGGTTCATACCGAACAATCGATCACAACACAACTGGCATATCACAAGAACAAATGGCTCACGCCGGCGATGAAAAGGTTTATGGAATTGGTTGAAAGCCATGCCGAAAAGTGGGACATGTCAAGCTAAACTGCAAAAGTGAAGGCACCTAAAGGATAATAGATACGTTACCGCTAGCGCTGCTTTTTCCGGTCCACGGGCATGATTCAACACCTTTAGTGACTTAATTTAATTTAACAAATCGCCCTTTTTTTCAAACAATAAACTTAGTAAACCAAGCCACATACTCAGCCCCGGGTATAAATAAGATCTGCGCAAGTAACGTACCAAGGAATCTAGAGACAATCATCATGAGAGATACGTTTTTTAATTTTAAATAGCTTCCTCTTTTATTAATAGCGTCATCCGCCAAAACGGAAATCTTCGGATCTACAAAAACGACCAAAAGTATAGTTGCAATCCCATTTATTAATCCCGAAGCCATGATGGCTGTGGACGCCCTTTCCGGGGCTAGAAGCGCTGCGTACAAAGCCGATAACACGCCAATAGTGTAGATTGACGTCACCACCATATTTATAAAGAATAATCTTTTTGGGACATTTTTAAGCGTTACCCCTTTTAGATATGACAGGTTTGGAAAGTGCATTTGATTAAGCCCTCTTCTAATGTAATCCAAGGAGAACGCAGTTTTGAAGAGAGAAGGGATTGAGCCCTTTTGTTTTGATAAATGAATGATTGCCCTTGAAAATAACGCAACAAAAGTAGGAAGCAGAATGATGCCAATTAACGTTCCGATCGTCGATGCACCGATAATGACTCTATATTGACTTTCCACAAAGGAAAGCGTGTCTGACGATGGGGCTGTATCTACCAGACTACCTGTAAAAGGCTGCTGCATCATGTTCGCCATTCTAGACACGATAACCATTAAATTAAAAAGGGACAATGCAGAAGCGATCAGACCCACCCTCGCCCCCGAAAGCCGTACAGCATATGCAAGCGTTTCTATTGTATGTATGATTAAAATAAATAGAGCAATATATATCACTTTATCCGTAAGAAAGCCCATTATTTCACCCCAAATTCAGCCGGCACTTTTTTTGTATATTATACCTTTAAAACGTTGAATAAGGAATATTTTGGGGCATAGTGGATTTCACGCAGGAGCAAGCCTGATGGGGAGCGTTGGAACTGTCAAGCGTGGGTGGATTATGGCGATCCCTGTACCGATCCCACGTAAACCATATGCCGTTTCCCTTCCGCGGGCGCGCGTATATCACTAGCGCCCCTTCCGCTAATAATAACAGCTTTGAAAATCTACTAGTCCGGGACCGGCAAAAAAGGGCTCAAAATGGCCGAATTTCAGGCTTTCTACTAGGTTGTATGAAGTGTTTTTATAAAATATAGAGCATATGCTAATTTAAAATACTCTAATAGAATCTAAAAGGATGGATGAAAGACTATGGATAAAGGGACAATCGCCCGTACATCTGTTTTGTTGATCGCCTTAGTGAACCAGGTGTTGACTATGTTCGGATGGAATCCATTGCCTTGGTCTGATGAACAAGTTTACACTGTTGTAACCGGTGTGCTCACTGTTGGTGCTACTCTCGTTGCTTGGTGGAAAAATAACTATGTTTCCAAAAAAGGAAAAGCGCAGAGAAAAGTGTTAAAAGAGAAAGGACTGCATTAAATTCGGACCCAGCTTTTTATCATCGTTCACTCCTCTTATAATCAGGTGAGCTAACTACAGGATTTCAAGGCATCAACATGTTGTTTAGCCTCCAACAAAGAAAGCCCCAGAACCTGTCTAGCCTCTTTGACTGCCTTAATTTCCTCTCCCTCTTTAAGAAGGTGACGCAGCTTATCATTTATGGGATGTTCAGGTACATCTACTTGATCGGCAACTTGGTCTAAGGTGTACCTCATGCTCTTGATCTGTGCTTCTAACATACTTATTTTGCTATTTACTGTAGTGATTATTATTAGAATGATGAGTACTAACCCTGCGGTGACATATCCCATCAAAACCCTCCTCTTTATTTACTCGGTTGTTAAAATAAACGTTTCCTTATGTCCGTTCCATTTTATTGTCGCTTCAATGTCATCATGTTCGTCGGTCACACCACAACCCGAACAACTACCTCCATTACTTTTAATCGAAAAACTTTTATCGTCTAAGGTACGACCTGTTACCGAATTACTGCCTAATTTGTAATCAATAGTTTTAGGAGCTGGACCATCACCTATATATCTAATGGTATATTCAATCCCTTCGCTATTTGAACTATAAATATGGGAAATATATTTAACTGACCAATTTTTAGTTTTACCGCTAAACTCAATTGTTTTCTCTCCCCAACAACCAGCTAAAATGAATGAAATGATGATAAATAGGATCAGGCTTTTTCTCATTTTTCCCTCCTGACATTATTTTTGCCGTTCAATCTTGCTCAATTAAATATATGTGTCAAAAACGCCTCTAAATACAATTCCTTATCAGCTATGGGAAAACCTTCTTTAGGCAAAATGATCACAAAAAACTTCCTA
Organism: Scopulibacillus darangshiensis; assembly: GCF_004341035.1. Taxonomy (GTDB): domain Bacteria; phylum Bacillota; class Bacilli; order Bacillales; family Sporolactobacillaceae; genus Scopulibacillus; species Scopulibacillus darangshiensis. The sequence continues at coordinate 1,971 of NZ_SLXK01000007.1, read as the reverse complement.
TTGGTGTGCAGCCATCTTGATATGACTAGAAAGGCTTGCTTGAAATAGGAAACACCTTGCCCACAGTTTAAAAACCGCTTTTCCATAAAGGAGAAGCCGTTTTGATTTAACTCTTTAATTAACTTGGAATCCAGCTTTTTTGCAGCTTGCGAATATATATGATTTGGCCAATATGATAGGCGTTATGAGACGTTACATTCCCTAGAACCCCCCACCATTTTACAGATACAGGGAAGCCATTCACATCACTTTCGACCTTTTCTTCACTTAATAGATCTTGCCACCGCAACAGTACCCTTAATAGCTGCTCTTTCAAGTCATTAAATGTTTTGTTTTCTGGTATGATGAAGCTTTTATTATTATCTCCAATTGAAGGCACCGCATTGACATCTGATTTTTCATACCTTGTCTGCCATGTGTCATTCCAATATAACAAATGCTGCACAATTTCAGCGATACTATTGCTATCTTCATTTGGCTTCCAAAATGCCTCTTCCTCTGATAGATTTTCAACTGATTCTGAAAATGGCATGTACCAGCTTGGGTCATTGCCATTTGCTAACAATTGATCGGACAAAACATCTTTAGCATGAACGATGTTTTCCACGCTCCCTTTTACCGTCCACTAATCTAGGATTGTATCCATTCACTTCTTAACAAGCCCATGGCATAAATGTCATTAAATTTGCCGAAACGGAAAAGTTCCTCCCTTAAGATACCCTCTGTTTTAAAACCGCATTTTTCATATGAACGTATCGCTCTTTGATTAAATCCAAAAACATTTAACTTAATCTTATTTATGTTCAGATAATTAAATATAAACGTTATTAATGTCTTCATCGCATCCGTGCCATAGCCCTTGCCTTGAAAATCTGGACCTAAGGAAATCCCTACATCGCAAGTGCTGTTTTTCCAATTAACTGAAGAAACCCCGATCGAGCCAATTAATTTATTTTCCTCTTTTCGATATATCCCGAACAAATAACCATCATGGTCTGAACTCATGCCATTTAAAAATTTCTCAAGGTCACTTTTTGTCGGTGGATATGGCGTATCATCATTCATTAATAAACGACTTTCAGAAACGTTCTCGATCAAAAAGAAATCCTCATAATACTCGGCTGTAATTTCCTTCAAAACAATGTCTTTGCCTTTTAAAAACTTTTCACTATATTCCTTAATCAAATCAAAATCCCCCTATTTTTTTGGGGGTCAACAGCAGGTGTATTACTTACTGTACCCCCTTGATATTCTTTTGAATTTCCCTTCAAAAACATCTATTGCAATTATCGCAAACATAGGCATAGGCTCCTTTGTAATCATTAAATTAAGTTTACCTTATAACATATTGTCACACAATTACTTTTACCAAGGTAACAGCTAATCTGCCTTTTTAATATGTTTCTCTAAAAAATATCTCCTTTTAAAAGAGGTTATTTCATCATAAATCTCGTATCCAAATATTTAAATTCATATTTCCACTTTTTAAATTCTATACCTGATGGAAATTCTTGTAGTAATTTGTTTTACCATTTTTGTAACCTTTTATAAATATAATACGACTAATTCATTGAACTAAAAAAAAAGGGGGGACAAAAGTGAGCGCTGATCCGCCACAAGATGAAATAACTTACCTTTACCGTCAATATGTCCAAGAGGTATATTCCTTTTTAGCTTATTTTACCGGCAATGAGCAGGAAGCAGAAGATCTAACACAGGAAACATTTATAAAGGTCATTAAAAGCTACCACTCTTACAGGCGACAGTCCAGCATAAAAACGTGGATATTTTCTATTGCCAAGAAAACAGCAATTGACCATTACCGAAAGAAAAAATTTTTTACGTTAAGTGACCGTCTTCTTGAAAGTTTAACTACTGTATATGGCAAAATAAAAGTACATAGTAATGCAGCGTAAAAATACATAACGCTGCACAAGCAAAAAAATAAAAAGGCTTGCCAGCCTCCAAAAT
>NZ_SLXK01000006.1 GCF_004341035.1 Scopulibacillus darangshiensis | reverse complement strand
CTTTTTTCATTTATTTGATGCGTAATAGTATGACGAAATCGCTTGATGGGTAAGCATTTCTGTCTTATTGAGGATTTTCTATGAATAATCTAGGATTCCTATTCTTTTTCTGGCAACGATTACAGTCCTTATGATGCAACTATTGGGAATGGACGTTAAAGAGAAAATTAATAGTATTAGTAAAAGTTTTCCTATGGTACAAAATAAGTTATCCAAACGGGAGGCTTCCGGGGCATCTGCTGACGCATTAAAACGGAAGCTTGCCAGTCAATCTCAGACGATTAATCAAATGAAAAAAGAACTCGATACGAAAATCAGCAAAATAAAGGGTTTGAAAGATGATCTTAAACAGATAGAATCCCAAGTAAAAATGCAGAAAAAGAACAATCAGTCCAAGGAAGATGCCAGGCGGGCATCAATGTACGCTCAAACCTATAAAAATATGGATCCGGAAAAAGCAGGGGCCATTTTTTCACAAATGGACTCAAAGGTTGCTGCAAAGTATTTGGATATGCTGGACAACAAAACCAAGGCACATATTTTAGAGAATATTCCTGCGGATAAGGCAGCCGCCATCACACCATTACTGAATCCAAAGCCCGAGACAAACCAAAGTGCAAATCAAGGGTAATGACAGGAGGTGAAAACATCCGATGCAGGTGACACTCACTGCCCTCAAGCCGCGCAGAGAAAACAAACAAGTTGTACCAGGGAAAGTAAAGGTATCACAAACTTTTAATCAGGCTTTAGAACATGTTAAGGAAAAGCAGCCCAATGTCAATAAGAAACAAGTCAATGAAAAGCCTTTTGAGAATCTGGAGAACACGATTGATCAAATCAAAAAAGTTCTGGAAGATTTGCAACTAGAGAGCCACACAGATAAGGATGGCAATGGCTATCAAATCTATCAAATCCTTGCCAACTTAAACGCGTTGCTTTTTCAATTTTCTGGGCAAACTGAGCATTCCTCCACTGGGTCAGTTGAAGCGATCGCGGTGAAATTAAGCCGTATTTTAAATCATTTAGGAGGGCTTTTTACTGAACGATTGGAGAAAAGAAACGCGCAGCTGCCATCTGGCAGTCATCATACCGACCAGACAAAACCAAATGTCAGCGAACAAGCACCTACCAAGTCGGTAATACAGACAGTAGAAGATTTGATGAAAACAAATACAAGTGATGTTGCCAATGAATCTAAATCTTCGTCACATATAAAACAAACGGATGGGACTTTCCAAACCGGACATATGAACAAGATCCAACAATGGTTTGTTCATAAAAGCGGTCAGACGATACAAAAGGTTAGTGATCAGATCATACAGCACATTGAAAAATGGCTGGCTCAGTCAAATATCACAATAACAAGGGGTGGTCTTCAGCAGATGTCGATTCGACTTTCGCCGGATCACCTTGGTGAACTAAAAATCCTGATCATTCAGGATCAAGCCGGATTAACAGCGAAAATAACCGCTGCAACACAGGCTGCCAAAGATCTCATCCAGTCACAACTTCATCATCTTAGGCAAGGTCTTGCCAATCAGCAAATACCAGTCCATAAGTTGGAAATTTCACAGCCACTTAGGTTGGACAATCAGGATAGTTCCTTCCAGCAATATACTCAAGGCCATCGGGAGCGAGGGGGGGATAGCGGCCGGCAGCATGAATGTGATGAAAGAAATAATGAGCAAAAGATAGAAGGAAGGTCATTTTTGGACTGGCTTGCCATAGGAGGTGAAGAACGTGAAGATAGATGATTCATTGTATTTAGCCAATAAGCCCGAGAAGGATAGGGGACCAAATGATGTTTTAGGGAAAGACGACTTTTTGAAGCTCTTAATCACTCAACTAAAATATCAAGACCCTATGGAACCTATGAAGGATAAGGCATTCATCTCCCAAATGGCCTCTTTTACAACACTTGAGCAAACGAAGAACATGAGTGATATGCTAGAGCGCTTTGTTAAGACACAATCTACAAATGTACTGTCATCACAAGCTGAGATGATCGGTAAAGAAGTAACATGGCAAACCGCAGTAACAAATGAGAATGGTGAACCTTCTATAGAAGAAAAGACAGGTATTGTTATGGCTGTCACTTTAAAGGATAGTGCAGTTAAATACGTCACAGAAACGGGTGATACTATCGATCCAAGTCAGCTTGTCAGTGTTTGCAAGGCAAAGCCTAGGTGTTGATTGGCAGATACAGCCCGAATCAAATGAGGGGGAAGGAAAAGATGCTTCGTTCAATGTACTCCGCTATAAGCGGTATGAAAAATTTCCAAACAAAACTTGATGTGATAGGAAACAACATTGCTAACGTAAATACATACGGTTTCAAAAAAGGGAGAGTAACCTTCAAGGATATGGTCAGCCAAGAAATTACCGGAGCAACCGGCCCGCAAGGCGGAAGAGGCGGTATTAACCAGCAGCAGGTGGGGCTTGGATCCACGCTCGCTTCCATTGATAATGTCGACACACAGGGAAGCATTCAAACGACAGGCCGGCAGTTAGATTTGGCGATTTCGGGTGACGGGTATTTTGTTGTTTCCGACGGAAAAACAAAATATTACACCCGTGCCGGGAATTTTTATCTAGATAAGGATGGCAGCCTAGTTAATGCTAATGGTTTAAAGGTACTTAACACCAATGGTGATGCCATCCAGATAAATAAAAAGCAAGGTAATGGTCTAACGCTGAAAACCTTCTCGATCGGTGCTTCAGGTGAAATCACTGGGACCCTTTCGGATGGCACCATCAAGTCACTTGGACAACTAAAGCAGGTTACTTTTGATAATACGGGCGGATTGCAGAAGGCTGGAAGTTCTTTATACATTAATACAGCCAATTCTGGTGCCCCAATTCCATCGATGCCTGGAGAAGGCGGCGGGGAAATTGTTGCCGGTGCTTTAGAAATGTCCAACGTTGATCTCTCCGAAGAATTTACAAGCATGATTGAAGCCCAGCGCGGTTTTCAAGCTAATGCCCGTGTGATTACCACCTCGGATCAGATTTTACAGGAGCTTGTCAACCTAAAGCGTTAGGAGCAGGGGGAGGTGAGTGATGGGGGCCCCATCACACATCAATGATAAATTTAACACGATTAAATGGACATTCATTTACACTTAATCTCTTTCTGATTGAACAGATTGAGGCACTGCCTGACACAACAATCACTTTAACGAATGGAAAGAAAATCGTTGTTAATGAAACTGTAGAGCAAGTTACGGAAAAGGCGGTCGGTTTTATGAAACAGCTGCCATTGATTTCTGCAGTTTGTGCTAAGGAGAGTGGTGAGGCATGTTTAAAAGTAAAGGCTTAAATATAGTATTTATCATCATGGCTGTCGTTATTTTTCTAGGCATCTCCTCTTTCCTAGTTATGAATTATATTAAGGGCAATCATACAAGCGCTGCAAATGATGAAGTAACAATTGATGATATTGTGGAAAATTTGACGGTGGATACGGAAGAAATAACGACAAATCTCAGGGATGACGATTACATTAAGGTGACGTTTAAAATTCAGGTCTCGAATAAAGAAGCAAAGGAAGAGCTTGGGAAAAGAGAGTTTCAAGTAAAAAACGCCATTATATACACTCTCTCGGGGCTCACCCCAAAAGTATTGCTAGGACCCAAAGGGCTAGCCAATCTTGAAGCTATGTTAAAGGAAAAATTAAATGCTTTTCTAGAAAGAGGTCAAGTGACACACGTTTATACAACGGAAAAAATCATTCAATAGAGCAAGCTTTCGAAAAAAGAGGTGTAGCAATGTGTCTGACGTCCTGTCGCAAACAGAAATCGATGTGCTGCTGTCGGCGATTTCAACCGGAGAAATGGATGCAGAGGAATTAAAGAAGGAAGAAATAGAAAAGAAAGAAAAGGCTTACGATTTTAAAAGGGCTCTTAGGTTCTCAAAAGATCAGGTTAGAAGTTTGACGAGAATTAATGAAAATTTCGCCAGGCTGCTCACTTCATATTTTTCAGCTCAGCTGCGGACCTATGTGCAAATTTCGGTGGCATCTGTTGATCAGCTGCCCTATGAAGAATTTGTCCGCTCGATACCAAGCATGACCATTTTAAATATCTTTTTAGCGCCCCCTTTAGAGGGCAGTATCATTATAGAGGTGAATCCGAATATAGCCTATGCGATGCTGGACCGTCAGTTAGGCGGGAAGGGGCTAGGAGTCAATAAAATTGATAACTTGACGGAAATTGAAACAACATTAATGAGCCAGCTTTTTGAGGGTGCGTTGGATACTTTTAAAGGGGCGTGGTCTTCTGTCGTTGATGTGAATCCGTCAATGCTGGAATTCGAAACCAATCCACAGTTCCTGCAAATGGTATCACCTAACGAAACGGTTATTGTCATCTCTCTATTAACGACAATCGGCGAATCAAGCGGTATGATCAATATCTGCCTTCCTCATGTGGCCCTTGAGCCTGTCATACAGAAGCTGTCAATGCATTATTGGATGAGTGAAAAAAAGCATGATCGATCACCCGAAGATTTTAGATCACTGCAAAAAAGGGTTAATCAAGCGGGTCTTGCTGTGAAAGCTGAGCTTGGCTCGTCACAATTAACGGTCAATGAGTTTCTTAATTTGGAGGCGGATGATGTCGTTAAACTTCACCAAAAGGTTAGTGAACCGGTCGTTATTAAGATAGGGGAACAACCTAAGTTTCTTGCCCAGCCGGGAAAACGGGGCGGGCGATTAGCACTGCAGATCATGGAAGTACTTGTGGAAGGAGATGACAATAATGAATAATGGCGGCATGCTTTCACAGGAAGAGATTGATGCGCTATTGGGAAACGATAATGAAAGTGGGCGTGGTCAGCCGGAGGACATCGGTGAAAATATGATTGATCACTTCACTGAGATTGAAAAAGATGTTCTTGGGGAAATTGGCAACATTTCGTTCGGCAGTGCAGCGACAGCACTTTCGACCATTTTAAACCAAAAGGTAGAAATTACAACACCGACAGTAGATCTTGTTAGCAAAAGTCATTTGGAACAGGAATTCACTGTACCTTATGTTTCCATTCTTGTTGAATATACAGAAGGCTTCCAAGGGTCTAATGTTCTGATTGTTAAAACGAGCGATGCAAGTGTTATAGCTCATCTTATGATGGGCGGAGATGGTTTGAATCCATCGAATGTGATTGGTGAAATGGAACTTAGCGCTGTACAGGAAGCAATGAATCAAATGATGGGATCATCGGCGACTTCCATGTCCACCATATTTGATAGAAAGATCGATATTTCACCTCCAGCTATTGAGTTAATGGATGTTAAAGAGGATGTCGGCACAGAAAACCTGCCTGCTGATGAAATGATGTTCAAAGTGTCCTTCCGATTAAAAATTGGTAATCTGGTTGATTCTAGCATCATGCAAATCATTCCGATCCACTTTGCGAAAACACTGGTTGATTTACTGCTGAATAAAAGTGATAAGGTATCTCCGGTAACATTTGAAACGCCATCCGGCAGCTTTACACAGCAGGCTCAAGATATGAAGGAAAAGGGTCCGGACAGAGGGAAGCTTGAAAAAAAACAAGCGGTGCCTGACGAAACAGCAAAGCATTCAAAGGCTTCACACAGCAATGTACAGGCTGTTGAATTCTCAGATTTTAATGATCAGCCTGTGTTACAGGGAAAGTCACAAAATATTGAGCTCTTGATGGACATCCCATTACAGGTCAATGTTGAACTGGGAAGTACGAAAAAGACAGTGAAAGAGGTTCTTGAATTAAGCCCAGGGGCTATTATTGAATTGGATAAGCTTGCCGGTGAACCTGTTGATATTCTAATTAATCAAAAGAATGTTGCCAAGGGGGAAGTTGTTGTGATTGATGAAAACTTTGGTGTGAGAATTACGGAAATTCTAAATCAGCATGATAGACTGTGCAAACTATGATGGACAATAAGGGGGGAGAATAATATGGGACAAAGAATTTTAGTGGTTGATGATGCGGCCTTTATGAGAATGATGATCAAGGATATCTTGACGAAAAATGGGTTTGATATTGTTGGCGAGGCCGGTGATGGTCTGGAAGCTATTAGTAAGTATGAGGAATTGCGGCCCGATTTAGTTACTTTAGATATTACAATGCCAGAAATGGATGGGATCAATAGTTTGAAGAAAATTAGGGGAATTGATCCGCAAGCGAAAGTCATTATGTGTTCGGCGATGGGTCAGCAGGCCATGGTCATCGATGCGATCCAGGCTGGTGCAAAGGATTTCATAGTTAAGCCGTTTCAAGCAGACCGCGTCATTGAAGCGATTAAGAAAACTTTAGGATAAAAGCGGTACGGAGAAGGTGCATGGTGTGTTGCGAAAATGGATCGCTGCAGGGGGCATGCTGACAATAATCTTTTTTTGTTTGCAATCTATCACTCTTGCAGCAACATCAAATGATAGAAACACAGTGGAAGATATGTTTAAGAAACAAAGCGATCATGAAAAAGCATATAAAGGAACAAAAGCCGTTCAATCTGAGTCTGTTTCAGATGATCAAACGAGTCTATTTATAACCTTTATAAAATTAATCGGCGCGCTGCTTATTGTCTTAGCCCTCATCTATCTTTTATACCGGCTCGTATCAAAACGGACGAAGGCGTATCAGGATTATGGATCGATGAAGAATATCGGCGGTGTTTCAGTAGGGGCAAACCGCTCTGTTCAGCTTGTCAGAGTTGGTCAGGAAGTTCTGGTCATTGGGGTCGGTGATAATGTTCAGCTGTTAAAAGAAATTAAGGATCCTGAGTTAGTGGAGAATCTTCTGAACCAAGAAGAGACAGGTGATCCTCTCCAAATAAATATGAAAAAAATACTTAGCTGGACAAAAGGTAAAGCCTTTATGACACAAGCCAATCAAAACCAGCCGAGCGATTTTAGGATGTTATTAATGCAACGTTTGGCGGAAACGAAGAAAGACCGTCAAACAAAGATTGAGGCGCTGACCCGGAAGGATTCTAGTGATGAATGATATTGTACCAGGGATTGATACAAGTGTTTTAACCCAGCAGCCGCATGATGTGGCAACAACGCTGCAGCTCCTATTATTATTAACCATCTTATCCCTTGCACCAGCGATCTTAATATTAATGACATCTTTTACAAGAATCATCATCGTGTTGTCCTTTGTCAGGACGTCACTTTCAACACAACAAATGCCGCCGAATCAAGTGTTGATTGGCTTAGCCATATTTCTAACGTTTTTTATAATGGGACCGGTTTTTTCTGAGGTTAACAGTGAAGCTCTGCGACCATATTTAGACGGCAAAATCAATCAACATCAAGCCCTAAAAAAAGCCGAGGCACCTTTTAAGGCATTTATGGCTAAAGAGACGAGAGAAAAGGATTTGGAGCTTTTCCTGAAATATGGACACTTTGACAAGCCGAAAAAGATACAGGATATCCCAATGACTGCTCTGGTTCCAGCTTTTGCAATCAGTGAATTGAAGACCGCCTTCCAGATGGGATTTATGATCTTTGTGCCTTTCCTTGTTATTGATATGGTCGTCGCAAGTGTTTTGATGGCAATGGGAATGATGATGCTGCCCCCGGTGATGATATCGCTGCCGTTCAAAATTTTATTATTTATTATGGTTGATGGTTGGTATCTCATTATGAAGTCCTTGCTTATCAGCTATTAGTACAATCGTTAGAGAAGGTGAAGGAAATGAATTCAGAAATGATCTTATCTATCGCTGAAAAAGGTGTCATGACAACGTTGATTGTTTCGGGGCCGCTTCTCGCTATTGCCCTTATCGTTGGCCTTGTAGTCAGTATTTTTCAGGCAACAACTCAAATTCAGGAACAAACACTTGCTTTCATTCCGAAAATTGCTGCAGTCCTATTTGCCCTTATTCTCTTTGGTCCATGGATGTTGTCAAAAATGTTGGCATTCACTCAAGATATTTTCGCGAATCTGAATCATTTTGTAGGTTAATATGACTATTTTGGATGCACTGCCGATTTATTTATTAGTTTTGGTCAGATTAGCAAGTTTTTTTGTCACAATGCCGGTTTTTGCCTACCGGACGATCCCTGGACGGGTAAAGGTCGGTTTGGCTGCTATTCTGGCATTGATTGTGACGACGGCCATATACCATGGTGAGCCTGTTTCACTTAATGCGATGTATCCTTTATTAGTGATAAAGGAAGCTGTTGTAGGTTTGTCAATTGGGTTTGTTGCTGGTTTGTTATTGTATGCTGTCCAGCTTGCAGGGGCATTTATTGACTTGCAAATGGGGTTTGCCATCGCCAATACCATCAACCCTGAAAATGGGGTCACCTCCCCATTAACGGGCCAATATCTCTATATTTTTGCCTTGTTCTTTTTTCTAGGTGTCAACGGCCATCATATGCTCTTGAACGGCATTTTATATAGCTTTAATCTTGTCCCTTTGAATGGGCTTTCTATTCAATTAACCGATGGCGATACCGCTCATTTTGTTGTGACTGTCTTTTTGCAAATGGCAGGCATTGCTTTTCAACTTGCGATGCCGCTGATCGGCTGCCTGTTTCTCGTCGATGTTGCGCTTGGCATTGTTGCGAGAACCGTGCCACAAGTGAATGTCTTTGTCGTTGGCTTGCCGTTAAAAATACTAGTCAGCTTTATCTTGTTGTTAATAGTTTTTCCAATGTTCTTTGTTCTTTTTAAATCAATTTTTGAAGACATGACAGAAGCGATGGTCAGTTATATGAAATTGTTGGGGAGCCCATAAATGCCGCAAATAATGCTTGATATTCAGTATTTTTCCGGGGAAAAGACCGAGAAAGCGACGCCAAAAAAAAGACAGGACAGCCGAGAAAAGGGTCAGGTCGCAAAAAGTGCAGATCTCAGTACTGCTGTTAGTTTACTTGCTATGTTTCTATTATTTATTTTTGCCCTCAGCAGTATGGGGCAAAAGCTTTATCATTTGATGGGGGACATATATGAGCATGACCTGTCCATGCCGCTAAATGAACATAATATCCAGCTTTTCTTTAATGGTGTGGTCAAAAAAGCGGCGATTATTGTCATGCCGGTTCTTTTGGCTGGTCTTATTGTTGGGGTATCAGGTCATGTCATCCAAATCGGCTTTCTCTTTTCATCAGAAGCTATTCAATTTAAACCTGACCGCATCAATCCTCTAAAAGGGTTTAAACGCATCTATTCTTTAAGAGCCATAGTTGAGCTAATGAAGTCAATTCTAAAAATCGGCACAGTGGGCTTTATTACCTTTTTCGTTATCTGGATGAATCGGACTGAAATTATCCTGTCAATGGAAAGACCGCTCGCAGACGGGGTCCGGCTCATAGGGAAAATCACGCTGGAAATGGGATTTAGCGCTTCGATATTCCTAATGTTTCTAGCCATAATGGACTTTATGTACCAAAAATTCGACTTTGAAAAGAATATCAGAATGTCCAAACAAGAGGTTAAGGATGAGTATAAGAAAACGGAAGGGGATCCGCTGATCAAATCCAAGATAAAGGAAAAACAGCGGCAAATGGCAATGAGAAGGATGATGCAAGAGCTCCCTAAAGCCGACGTCGTCATTACCAATCCCACCCATTATGCTGTCGCATTAAAGTACGTGGATGGGAAAATGGATGCACCAGTTGTTTTGGCAAAGGGTGCCGACTATCTCGCTTTGAAAATTCGGGAAATCGCCAATGGCCACGACGTTATGATCGTTGAGAAAAGGCCGCTTGCAAGGGCTCTATATCATCAGCTTGAGATCGGTGATCCTGTACCAGAAAGCTTTTTTAAAGCGGTGGCTGAGATCCTGGCTTACGTTTATAAACTTAAGGGGAAAGCTTGAGCCTGTCAGTGACATAGGAGGGAACCATGAAATTACGGGATTTAATTGTTGTATTTGGCGTTATTTTAATTGTGTTAATGCTCATCATCCCACTGCCGCCAATATTGTTGAGCATTCTGATCATTATAAACATTTCTCTGGCACTCATTGTTTTATTAGTAACAATGAATATGAACGAACCGTTGCAATTTTCAATTTTCCCTTCTTTGCTTTTGCTGCTCACCCTTTTTCGGCTGGGATTGAACGTCTCAACTACGCGGTCCATTCTTGGTAAGGCAGATGCGGGCAAAGTTATTGAAACCTTTGGGGAATTTGTTGTCGGCGGCAACGTGATTGTCGGGTTGGTTGTCTTCCTTATCCTGATTATTATCCAGTTCATCGTTATTACAAAAGGTGCGGAACGGGTTTCCGAAGTTGCGGCTAGATTTACTTTGGATGCGATGCCGGGGAAGCAGATGAGCATTGATGCTGATCTAAATGCCGGGTTAATCGATGAGACCGAGGCCAGGATGCGCAGGGGAAAAATTGAGCAAGAAGCTGATTTTTACGGGGCAATGGATGGAGCGAGTAAATTTGTTAAAGGAGATGCCATTGCCAGCATCATCATTGTGACAATCAATCTTATATTTGGCATGATCATTGGCATGGCCCAGCTTGGGATGGGACTCGCTGATGCAAGTCATCAGTTTACATTATTAAGTGTAGGGGACGGGCTTGTCAGTCAGATTCCGGCTTTGCTTATTTCAACGGCTACAGGTGTTGTTGTTACTCGAGCAGCATCAGATGGAAATTTGGGGCAGGATATCACAAGACAGCTGACAGCCTATCCTGTCATGTTGTTTGTTGCCGGGGGGGGTTATCCTCCTTTTAGGGTTTACACCAATTGGTTTAGTAGTTGCTTTACCGATCGCCACGATTCTTTTTATTGGCGGCTACCTCCTTGTCAGATCCAATTCTAATAGGGAAGTGATAGACGCAGGGCTTGAGGAACAGGTTGAAGAAGAAGCATTCAAAAGTACCGAAAGTGTTATTGATCTACTACAAATGGATGTCGTCGAGTTCGAATTCGGGTATGCTCTTGTCCCGCTTGCAGATGCCAACCAGGGAGGGGATCTGCTTGATCGTATTGTCATGATTCGCAGACAGCTTGCTATTGAGATGGGTCTCGTTCTCCCAGTTGTTCGTATCCGGGATAATATCCAGCTTGAGCCGAATGCCTACCGGTTCAAAATTAAAGGGAGCGAAGTAGCAAGCGGTGAACTCCTTTTTGATCATTACCTGGCAATGAGTCCTGGTGTTGACGATGAAACAATTCAAGGCGTAGAGACCAATGAACCTGCTTTTGGATTACCAGCATTGTGGATAAACGAAGAGACGAAGGAAAAGGCTGAGCTGGCAGGCTATACAGTTGTCGATCCGCCATCAGTTGTCTCTACTCATTTGACCGAAATTCTTAGAAAGCATGGCTTTGAACTACTAGGAAGACAAGAAACCAAACAGCTTGTAGATCATTTAAAAGAAAGGTATCCGACACTTGTTGAAGAAGTCACGCCGGACCCTTTAAGCATTGGTGATATCCAAAAGGTGCTTGTCAACCTTTTGCGTGAAAATCTGTCGATTAGAAACCTGCCTATGATCTTTGAAACGTTAGCGGACTATGGTCAATTAACAAGGGATACCGATTTATTAACGGAGTATGTCAGACAGTCTTTATCAAGACAAATAACACAATCATTTGTAAAAGATAATCAGGTTCTTAGGGTTATCACTTTAGGTCCTGATCTGGAAAAGAAAATGGCAGAATCCATACAGAAGACAGAACACGGGAATTATCTGGCTATGGGTACTGACGATACACAAGCCTTCTTGGAGAAGGTTGCCGGTCATGTTGAGCAGTGGGCGGCTGTGGAGGAAGATCCGGTTATTCTATGTTCACCTGCGGTTCGGATGTATGCGCGCCAGCTGCTGGAACGCTATTTTCCAAAGGTTGCGGTATTGTCATATAACGAATTGGAAGCCTATGTTGAAGTTCAAAGCATCGGAGTGGTGAATGCTGCATGAAAATAAAGAAAATCATCGCTCCAATTTACCAATCAGGGAGCTGATACGATGTGGATATGAATCAGTATATGGATGTGTTTATTGAAGAAGGCAGGGAGCATTTGCAACATTTAAATGCAAAAATGCTTGAATTGGAAGCAAATCCCGAGGATCTGGCAGTCGTTAATGACATTTTCCGTTCAGCCCATACCCTGAAAGGGATGGCGGGTTCAATGGGGTTTGATGTGATGGTTGATTTGACTCACAAAATGGAAAATGTCCTGGATGCTTTCCGCAATGGGCAAAGCGGTGTCACAACAGTGGCTATTGACGTCTTATTTGAAGCGGTTGATCACCTGGAAGCGATGGTGGAGCAAATTACAAACGGTGAATCGGATATGCCTTGTGTCTCAGCAACTGTACATAAATTAAAGGAATTAGAGAATGGCCAGCCATCATCCGAAGAGAAGTCGCAAAAGCAAAATGTAACGAATAAGGGAACCGACATAAGCGATTTTGAGCGCGCTGCAGTTGATCAAGCCATCGAACGGGGGTGGCAGGTCTATCACATTATGGTGACTTTAGATGAAGGGTGTCTGCTTAAAGCGGCCCGTGCCTTAATGGTTTTCAATGCTATCGAGGAGATTGGGGAAATCATTAAATCCGAACCTGGGACAACCCGGCTTGAAGAAGGGGATTTTGATATAGCTTTCAGTCTGCTTTTTGTGACACAAAAAGATTCAGACACTATAAAAGGCAAAATATTAAATGTGTCAGAAGTCGTTAGTGTCGATCTTATTGGTATTGGTGCCGGGGGTGAAGAAGCTGAAAAAAAGGCTGTGGACAAAAATAACAAATCTAAGACATCGGGAAGCAAAACGATCCGTGTTAACCTTGCGCGTCTAGACCATTTGTTAAATCTGTTTGAAGAGCTGATTATAGACCGTGGTCAATTAGAAAAAATATCACAATCAATGGATCATACCGAATTAAAGGAATCGGTAGATAAAATGATGAGGGTGTCCAATCAGTTGCAAGAAACGATTCTTAACTTAAGAATGGAACCGATTGAGCACGTCTTTAATCGATTCCCGAGAATGGTTAGAAGTCTTTCAAAAGAATTGAATAAAATGGTTAATTTAGTGATTACCGGGGCGGATACAGAAATAGACAGGACGGTTATTGATGAAATTGGCGACCCAATTGTTCATTTGCTTAGAAACTCTTTAGATCATGGCATTGAGACGCCCCAACTAAGAAGGGTTCAAGGGAAGGACGAAGAGGGAAAAATCATCCTGCGTGCCTTTCACAGCGGCAATTATGTCTACATTGAAATAGAGGATGACGGCGGCGGAATTAATAAGGAAACGATTTTAACTAAAGCCATTGAAAAAGGTGTGATAGCTGAGGCTGATCGTCAACAATTAAGTGAGTCGGACATTTTTGATCTCATGTTTGCATCAGGCTTTAGCACCGCTGATTACATATCGGACATTTCTGGACGTGGTGTCGGACTGGATGTTGTGAAAAGCAAAATTGTATCACTTGGCGGACGGGTTACTGTTAAGTCCGAGTTAAATGAGGGAACGACATTTACGATCAAGCTGCCGCTTACCCTTTCCATTATTAACGCCATGATGATTAGAGTTGGTAATGAGAGCTATGCGATTCCGATTTCCTCGATCGTAGAAACGGCTTTATTAAGACAGGTCAAACGGCGCCATATCAATAAACGGGAATTTATGACTTTTCGAAATAAAGTCATTCCGGTCATTGACCTTTGCAAGCATTTATGTGTCCCCAACTCTTCTGCTAGACCAGTAAATAAAGGGGCGGTCATCATCACGAATAATGGTAAAGGGCTTACAGCACTTATTGCTGATGAATTATTAGGCCACCAGGATATTGTTATAAAACCGCTCGGAAATTATTTGGGAAGTGTAAAGGGAATCTCTGGTGCGACGATCACGGGGGATGGCAAAGTGGCTCTGATATTAGATTGCCAGACAATCGAATGATGACTACGGGAGGCTAAAAAGGTGAATAATAGCGAGGTAAAGGTGATTGTATTTCATTTAAATAATGAAACTTACGGCGTGCCTATTAAGCAGGTTATCTCAATCGAGAGGATGCAGCATATTACTCGGGTGCCGCATATTAGTGATGTTGTCAAAGGGGTCATGAATTTAAGAGGCGCGATTATCCCGGTTATTGATATGCAAAAACGATTTAAAATGGGTGAGGGTAAAGAGATCGGGGAAACGAGGATTATCATCGTTGAATCAGATGATATAACTGTTGGTCTTATGGTGGACAAAGCGAATGTTGTCGCGGAGATTCAAAGCGAAGCCATTGGAGAAACGCCTGAAATAGTTGGAGGTCTTGAAGCAGAATACATTATTGGCATTGCAAAATGGCAGAACGATGACCTGTTAATTCTATTAAACTTGCAGCGGGTTCTTACAAATGAGGAACTGGAAATTGTAAAACAAATCGAGGTGTAGTCTGTGCCTGAAATAAACGGTGAGTTCGTATTTTTACCCGATCCGGGAGCGTTGACACACATTTTTAATTTAATAGAGGGAAAATCATGAACCGCACAATAGAGATGGTTAGGGTGGGGCTTTCGGAAATTGGGATGGCATCTTCACGGCAGTCGCTAAAAACCTTCGGACTCGGTTCGTGCGTTGGGGTCATCCTATACCATTCAGGACTTAAAAAGGCGGGGATGGCGCACATTATGCTGCCAGAAGCGGCGATGGCAAAAAACAATGCTTTTCCTTCTGGTAAATTTGCTGACACAGCGGTGCCTGAATTGCTTTTACAATTTAGTCAATGCGGAGTTGATAAATCTGAATTGAAAGCAAAAATGGCGGGCGGGGCTGAAATGTTCAAGGGAAAGGTGAGAACTGCGGGAGCTGGCATCGGCCCTAGAAACGTTAAGGCGGTGAAAAAAGCGTTGGAGTGCCATGGTGTTCCGCTAATCTCAGAAGAGACCGGTGGGCATCACGGCCGGACAATTGAATTTTTTACAGAGTCATCCAGTCTACTTATCAGAACCATTAAAGGTGAAAAAATGATTTGACTATCAAGTGAGGGAGGAGAGGGTCGGGCATGTCACGAATAGCTTCAGACGAAGAAAAGGTATATTGGCATCGATGGATCAAGGGCAGAAATCAAGAAGCTGCAGATTACCTGATACAATTATATATGCCCCTTGTCCATTATCATGTCAAACGGATCAGCGCCAGTTTACCCAAAAGTATCAGTTCGGATGATCTGATAAGTCATGGGTTATACGGACTGTATGATGCTTTGGAGAAATTCGATGAGTCCCGTGAGCTGAAATTTGATACATACGCATCGTTCCGTATAAGAGGGGCGATCATTGACGGTTTGCGAAAAGAGGATTGGATGCCGAGGTCATTGCGTGAAAGGTGTAAAAAGATTGAAGCGGCAATTGAGAAGCTTGAGCAAAAGTACATGCGAAATGTTACATTAGACGAGGTAGCAGAAGAGCTTGATTTGCCGACAAATGCCATTTGTGCCGCTGTCTCTGAGGGGATTTATGCGAACGTGTTGTCATTGGACGATGAAATAGGACATGACAGAGGTGATCAGCTAGTTCAGGGGATTGAAGACAGAAATGTCGTTCACCCCGATGAGAGTCTCGTTAAAGATGAAGAATATCAAGAACTTGCTATGGAAATTGCACATTTAAATGAGAAAGAACAGCTTGTTATTAGTTTGTTTTATAATGAAGAATTGACTCTAACCGAAATTGGCTATATTTTGAACTTGTCGACATCAAGAATATCGCAAATTCACTCAAAGGCTATTTTTAAGCTGCGCAAATTTTTAACACCAGAAGGTATTGTTAACTGAATGGGCTTACCTTCAGAAATGCGGGGAGAGAGCATGTTAATCGCATTAATATTTCTAAGTTTTATTTTAAACCTTGCTGCGTTTTATCTCATTTTCCTTCTTTTTCAAAGATTAAAGGCGGTTGAAAATGAGAGCCCACAAAATGTGAAACGGGAAATTGAAGAATTAATGACAGCTTATCTTGCTGACTTGGGAGAAGAAAATGATGCACTAGTTGCGAGGTTGAAAGAACAGATTAGCCCGACCAACAGTGATGCATGGTTTCCGCATGTGGATGATATCGTGGATAAATTTGAGGAACCTTTATTATCAAAGGCGGTTAAACTGCAGCAAAAGGGTTATAATGTAACGGACATCGCAAAAGAGTTAGACAAAGGTGAAGGTGAAATTGAGCTTTTACTCAAATTCAACAAAAATGTCCATCTTTAAATCTTGTCAACACAAAAGGTTTATGGTATATTTACCGATGGTGTCTATCACTCACGTTCGTTAATTTGTGTGCAGGTGCTCGCTTTAGAAAGTGAGTCGTTCATGAAAATGATACGAACGGCGGAAAAAAACCAATTTAGGAGGAAACAAAATGGCAGTTATTTCAATGAAACAACTTTTGGAATCAGGTGTTCACTTCGGCCACCAAACACGTCGTTGGAACCCAAAAATGAAGCCTTATATCTTTACTGAAAGAAACGGGATCTATATTATCGATCTCCAAAAAACAGTTAAGAAAGTTGAAGAGGCCTTCAATTTTGTAAGAAACATTGCAGCTGACGGAGGCAAAATTCTTTTCGTCGGCACGAAAAAACAAGCTCAAGAGTCAGTAAAAGCTGAAGCTGAGCGTTCTGGTATGTACTTTGTCAACCAACGCTGGTTAGGCGGAACATTGACAAACTTCGAAACGATCAGAAAGCGGATTAATCGTCTCAAAGAAATTGAAAGAATGCGTGAAGACGGGACGTTCGAAGTGCTTCCTAAGAAAGAAGTTGTCGGTCTTAATAAAGAACTTGAACGGCTTGAAAAATTCTTAGGCGGTATTAAAGAAATGGAAAGTCTTCCAGATGCTTTATTCGTTATCGACCCTCGCAAAGAGAGAATCGCTATCGCTGAAGCTCGTAAATTAAATATTCCAATTATCGCGATTGTGGATACCAACTGTGACCCTGATGAAGTCGATGTTGTGATCCCTGGTAACGACGATGCCATTCGCGCTGTAAAGCTTCTGACAGGAAAAATGGCCGATGCCGTTTTAGAGGCTAACCAAGGTGAAGAAAATGCGCCGGTTGCTGAAGAAGAAGTAGCAGTTGAAGCTGAATAATAACGGATTAATAGGGTGATAAGGGGTTGTGACCCTTTATCACTTTTTTTCAACAAATAAATAACAAAAACAAACTTTTATACATAATAAGGAGGAAATAACATTGGCAATAAGCGCAAAACTTGTTAAAGAACTACGTGAAAAAACGGGTGCAGGCATGATGGACTGCAAAAAAGTATTAACTGAAACAGACGGTGATATTGAAAAAGCGATTGACCTTCTAAGAGAAAAAGGTGTGGCAAAAGCTGCTAAAAAAGCTGATCGTGTCGCTGCAGAAGGCTTGGCTCAAATTAAGGTTGAAGGTAATAAAGCAGTCATCGTTGAAGTGAACTCTGAGACGGATTTCGTTGCCAAAAATGAGCAGTTCATCACACTAATTGACACAGTTGCTGCGAATTTATTAGCGAATAACCCTGCTTCTGTTGATGAAGCCTTAGAACAAAAGCTTAATGGAACTGAAAAAACAGTGAGTGAATTTATTAATGAGGCTATCGCAAAAATTGGGGAAAAGATCTCACTTCGCCGCTTCACAGTGCTTGAAAAAGGAGACAATGAAGCTTTTGGTGCCTATCTTCATATGGGAGGACGGATCGCGGTTCTTACCCAAGCTGAAGGTAATGATGAAAATGTGGCAAAAGATGTTGCCATGCACATCGCTGCTGTTAACCCTAGATATCTCTCTCGTGAGCAGGTTTCTGAGGAAGAGGTCGCGCACGAAAGGGAAGTGCTTAAGCAGCAAGCCTTGAATGAAGGCAAACCTGAAAATATCGTTGAAAAAATGGTTGAAGGGCGTCTTAATAAGTTCTTCCAAGAAATTTGTCTGGTTGAACAGCCTTTTGTTAAAGACCCTGACATGAAAGTTAAAAAGTACCTTGCTGATAAAGGTTCTGCTATCAAAGGCTTTGTCCGCTATGAGGTCGGTGAAGGGTTGGAGAAACGCGCTGATAACTTCGCAGAAGAAGTTCAAGCGCAAATGAAAAAATAGAACGAAAAGGCATAAAAGCGTAATAAAGGGACACGAATTTGCGTGTCCCTATTTTACAGATAGAGAATCATCTTAATAGAGAGCGAAGGTGAGAACATGTCATCAGAAGCAAAATACAAACGGGTCATTCTTAAACTTAGTGGAGAGGCATTAGCTGGAGAGACGGGTTTTGGGATTGACCCTACGATTATCCAATCCATTTCTGCACAAATAAAAGAAGTTGTGGAATTAGGCGTTGAAGTCGCTGTAGTCGTTGGAGCCGGCAACATTTGGAGAGGGAAGGTCGGCAGTGAAATGGGGATGGACAGAGCGACCGCCGATTATATGGGAATGCTCGCAACTGTCATGAATGCTCTTGCTCTTCAAGATAGTTTGGAAACAATGGAGGTAGGGACGCGTGTCCAGACATCCATTGAAATGCGCCAAGTAGCGGAGCCCTACATCCGCAGGAGATCGATTCGCCACTTGGAAAAAAAGCGCGTTGTCATTTTTGCCGCAGGCACAGGCAACCCATATTTCTCAACTGATACAACCGCGGCCTTGCGTGCGGCCGAAATCGAAGCAGAAGTGATTCTGATGGCAAAGAATAATGTCGACGGTGTATACTCTGCTGATCCTAAAGTTGACACAAGCGCTAAGAAGTACCAACAAATATCCTATCTTGATGTTTTAAATGAAGGACTTGCTGTGATGGATTCAACAGCATCATCCCTATGTATGGATAATGATATACCGCTTATTGTTTTCTCTATAACAGAACCTGGCAATATCAAAAGAGCCGTTTTAGGCGAAAAAATTGGAACAGTTGTAAGGGGGAAATAACATAATGGCAAATCAAATTATCAATGACACAACTGAAAGAATGGAAAAGGCTGTTGGTTCATTAAAAAGAGAATTAGCGACGGTACGGGCGGGAAGAGCAAATCCTTCCCTTTTGGATAAAGTTCAAGTCGAATACTATGGTGCACCGACACCGCTTAATCAGCTCGCGACTATCACGACTCCTGAGGCGCGCCTTCTGCTAATTCAACCTTATGACAAATCAGCAATAGGGGACATGGAAAGGGCTATCCTTATGTCTGATCTCGGCATTACACCAACGAATGATGGTGATGTAATCCGCATTGCGATTCCGGCACTGACGGAAGAGCGCCGGGCAGAGCTTGCCAAAGTTGTCAAGAAGGTTGCAGAGGAAGCAAAAGTCGCTGTTCGTAATGTTCGCCGCGATGCTAACGATCAGCTGAAAAAGTCACAAAAAGACGGTGATCTAACTGAAGATGACCTTCGCGGGCTAACTGAAGATGTCCAAAAACTTACAGATCAAAATATTAAACATATTGATGACATTGCGGCAAACAAAGAAAAGGAAATCATGGAAGTTTGATTGATTTCCGTGTAAAATAATTATATTGCCCTCTGATAAAGGGGGCTTTTTTGTTAAATCTTAACCTGGGGGAAGAATGATGCTTGAGAGGTTTTCCTTTAAAAGCGCAAAACAAAAAGAAAATCATGATGAGCCATGGACGGGAGAACTTAACATTCCAAAGCATATTGCTATTATTATGGACGGCAATGGCAGGTGGGCAAAAAAACGCGGGCTCCCAAGGATAGCGGGCCATAGGGAAGGCATGAAAACGGTTAAAAAAATTGTCAGGGAAGCTGATAGCATCGGTGTCGAAGTGCTGACACTCTATGCATTTTCAACGGAAAATTGGAAACGTCCCAAAGATGAAGTGGCGTTTTTGATGAAATTACCTGAACAATTTTTAACAACGTATTTAACAGAGCTTGTAGAAAAAAATGTACAGGTGCGTGTTATGGGAGATACCACTCAGCTTCCTTCACATACATTTAAGGCTGTTACTGAGGCGATCGAACGAACGGAAGATAATGATGGCATGATTTTGAATTTTGCTTTGAATTATGGCAGCCGTTATGAGATTGTCTCCGCTGTGCGACAAATCGCCGATGATATTCAATCGGGTCAATTGACGGCGGATGACGTATGTGAGGACATCATATCGGACTATTTACTAACCAAGGCCTTACCTGACCCTGATTTGTTAATAAGAACAAGCGGTGAAATCCGGCTCAGTAATTTCATG
Organism: Scopulibacillus darangshiensis; assembly: GCF_004341035.1. GTDB lineage: Bacteria > Bacillota > Bacilli > Bacillales > Sporolactobacillaceae > Scopulibacillus > Scopulibacillus darangshiensis. The sequence goes on along the minus strand of NZ_SLXK01000006.1, from coordinate 130,771 downwards.
TTATGGCAGCTTGCTTATACTGAGCTGTGGTTTACCGATGTTTATTGGCCTGACTTCAGCGAACAGCATTTACGCGATGCCATTAAGCATTTTAGCAGGCGCGGCCGGCGGTTTGGCGGAGTGAAAGGGTAGGAGGATCACATGAAACAAAGAATATTGACGGGCGTCGCGGCGGGTGCGCTCTTTATCTTATTTATCTTAATTGGTTCAGTGCCGTTTGCATTATTCATTGGACTGATCGCCGCGATTGCCTATTTCGAGCTGGTTGTTATGAAGGGGATTTCAGCCATGTCAATTCCGGCAATCTCAGGCGGGATCTATGTGTTTATATTTGTCGTAGAAGCAGCCTTGCCCGGGATTGCAAACTATGTCCCTTACATGCAATTAACCGCTATATTGATCATCATAACCTTGCTTTATATGGTGTTTTCAAAGAACACGTTTAATTTTGATGAAGCAGCACATCTCTTTTTTTCAGCCTTTTACATAGGACTGGCCTTCAACCTGTTTGTTAACCTTCGTTACTTGCCTGGGGTTGGTTTGGAATTTGTCTTTTTTATCATCATCCTAATGTGGTCCACTGACAGCGGCGCTTATTTTGTCGGCCGCAAATTCGGCAAAAGGAAACTTGCTCCGAATATCAGCCCAAATAAGACTGTCGAAGGCATGATAGGCGGTATAGTGATTGCGCTGATTGCCGCGTTTATTTTTGAAGCAGTTGTACCGCATCCACTCTTTCATTCTTCTTGGGGACTGTTAGTCGTTGTTACTCTCATTATTTCTATTTTTGGACAGCTTGGTGATTTAGCGGAGTCTGCCATCAAACGTTTTTACGGTGTGAAGGATTCCGGCCGAATTCTACCTGGTCATGGAGGGTTGCTTGATCGGTTTGACAGCTTGATTTTTATATTGCCAATCCTTTTTGTCCTTAATGTGATTGGTTAATGGAAGGAATGTCATGATGAAACATATCAGTTTACTTGGAGCCACAGGTTCAATAGGTGAACAAACTTTGGAAGTGGTTCGCCTGCACCCCGAAGCTTTTCAAATCACTGCCATGTCATTCGGGCAAAACGTTGAAAAGGGTTTAAAAGCTATTAATGAGTTCAAACCAAAACTCGTGGCGGTAAAAAATGACGATGTTAAGAAAGAGCTAGAGCAGGCTATGACGAGCAAGGATATTAGCATTGTGTCAGGTTTGGAAGGCCTTATTGAAGCTGCTGTATATCCCGACTCAGATATGACCGTGAATGCAGTCTTAGGAAGCATTGGTTTGGAACCAACGCTCGCGGCAATTGAAGCCCGTAAGTCGATTGGAATAGCAAACAAAGAAACATTGGTCACTGCCGGCCATATAGTTATGGAAAAAGCGAAGGAGCACGGTGTGCAACTTCTGCCGATAGACAGTGAGCACTCGGCGATTCTTCAATCACTTCAAGGTCATAACCTAGAAGATGTTTCAAGGTTGATTTTGACTGCCTCAGGCGGCAGCTTCCGGGATCGAACGAAGGCGGAGCTTGAAAATGTCACAATTGACGATGCATTAAACCACCCCAACTGGTCAATGGGCGCGAAGATTACAATCGATTCCGCCACATTGATGAATAAGGGTTTGGAAGTTATTGAAGCCCATTGGCTGTTTGATATGCCATATGAAAAAATTGATGTTGTATTGCACAAAGAAAGCATTGTCCATTCACTTGTTGAATATCATGATAAAAGCGTGATTGCACAGTTGGGATCTCCGGATATGAAGGGACCCATACAATACGCTTTATCCTATCCAGAAAGACTTGAACTTGCCTCCGCAAAAAGGTTAAACTTATGGGAAGCAGGGTCGCTTCATTTTGAAAAAGTGGACATGGACCGCTTTCACAGCCTAGCGCTTGCCTATGAGGCCGGTATCACCGGCGGCTCTATGCCGACAGTGCTAAATGCAGCAAACGAAGCGGCGGTTCATCACTTTCTGGAAGGAAGAATTCGGTTCTTGGAGATTGAAGAATTCGTTGAACAAGCACTTCAAAAGCACCAGGTTATCCCATTTCCAGATCTTCAAACTATTCAAGAGGTGGACAGAGCGACCCGCAGGTTTGTTAACGAACGCATTATAACGTCATAGATCAACCGAGGTGGTTACAAGGTGGAAACGTTTATTTCTGTCGTCATTATATTTGGACTGCTGATTTCCTTTCATGAATTTGGGCATTTGCTGCTCGCTAAGAGAGCGGGTATACTTTGCCGGGAATTTGCCATTGGCTTTGGTCCAAAGCTTTTTTCCATAAAAAAGGGTGAAACGGTCTATACTTTAAGGTTATTGCCAATCGGCGGTTTTGTGAGGATGGCGGGAGAGGATCCAGAGATTATTGAAATCAAACCAGGGCACCGTGTTGGGTTGATGTTTAACAACGCTGGGTTGGTTAATAAGATTATCATTAACAAAACAGCTAAGTACCCGCAAGCCAAAATGGTCACTGTTGAACATGCTGATCTCGAAAAGGACTTGCTTATTAAAGGGTATGAACAGGAAGATGGCGAACTAATTAGCTATCCTTTGGATCGTAAAGCGGACTATGTTGTCGATGAACAAGGCTACCAAATAGCCCCGCTGGACCGCCAATTCGGTTCCAAATCATTGCTTGATCGGTTCCTTGCAATATTCGCCGGGCCGTTTATGAATTTTCTGTTGGCTTTCATCGTCTTCATCATCTACTTTTCCATTCAAGGTGTCCCCTCGGATGCTCCGAAACTGGGAAAACTTGTACAGGGTGATCCGGCTGCAAAAGCAGGGCTGCATCAAGGTGACCGCGTAATCAAAATCGATGATCACACGATTGACTCCTGGAAGGATATCATGATTTATGTCAATCAACATCCAAGTGAGGAACTGTCATTTACAATAGAACGTAATAATCATATCCGCCATGTTGATGTCACAACGAATGAACGAAAAAGCCCCGAAGGCGGAAAAGAGGGTTTTATGGGGGTTTACGCTCCAACCGAAGAATCGTTTATAGGTACTATAAAAGGCGGAGTTACTCAAACTTATTTCTTTATTAAACAAGAGCTTATAGGCATTAAAATGCTTGTGACAGGTGCTGTGGGATTGGATCAATTGGCAGGTCCTGTTGGTATTTATAATATAACAGGCAAGGTCGTGAACCAAGGCTTTCTGTTACTGCTCAATTGGACAGCAGTATTAAGCATTAATCTCGGTATCATTAATTTGCTGCCATTGCCGGCGTTGGACGGGGGACGGATTCTTTTCTTAATTGTGGAAGGATTAAGAGGCAAGCCTGTTGATCCGCAGCGGGAAACCCTTGTTCACTTTATCGGTTTTGCTCTGTTAATGCTGTTAATGATTGTCGTCACATGGAATGATATACAAAAGATTTTTCTGCAATAGACAACCATATATTTATTAAGGATGAATGGGGTGCTCTGGATGAAACAAAGTCAATTGCTGATTCCAACAATGAAAGAAACACCATCTGATGCCGAGTCTGTGAGCCATCAATTATTGCTTCGGGCAGGCTATATAAGACAAAATGCGGCAGGCATTTATTCTTATTTGCCACTTGGTTTTATCGTTCTGCAAAAAATCGAAGAGATTATCAGAGAAGAGATGAATGCGACCGGTGCCCAAGAATTGCTAATGCCGGCCATCCAGCCCGCAGAGCTTTGGCATGAAACTGGCCGCTGGAACGTTTATGGCCCCGAGTTAATGAGATTAAAGGATCGACATGGGCGAGACTTTGCATTAGGGGCAACGCATGAAGAATTAATAACCAGTCTGGTCCGTGATGAATTAAACTCATACAAAAAGCTGCCGATGACTCTCTATCAAATCCAAACAAAATATCGGGATGAAAGGCGTCCGCGATTCGGATTATTGCGCGGCCGTGAGTTTATCATGAAGGATGCTTATTCCTTCCATGATAAATCGGAAAGCCTTGATGAACGTTACCAAATGATGTATGACGCCTATTCCAGAGTATTTGAACGGTGCGGTCTTAATTTCAGAGCAGTCATTGCTGATTCAGGCGCTATGGGAGGGAAAGATACCCATGAGTTCCATGCTTTGGCTTCCATTGGTGAAGACACTATAGCCTACTCGGATGAATCAGACTATGCCGCTAACACTGAAATGGCGGAAGTTTTGCCTCCTGATGCTGATTTTACTGCTGATGCAGAGGTCCAGGCTGCTTTTTTCAGAGCAAATGATGATACCATCGCCGTGTATTATCTTAAAGGTGATGAGGTCAATGATGTTAAGGTCAAGAATGTTTTAGGTGTGGAGATCCTGGAGGCACTGACTGATGAAGAGATTCAGGAACTTCAGTTTGATCCACTGAATCCTAGTGATCACATAAAAGTTATGGCGGATCAGTGGGTTGAAGTTATTTCCAACGGTTCCCTTTTTGTCGGGGAAGGTCAAAAGCGTTATAATGATATTAACTTTGGACAAGACTTGCATATAAAACATTTTCATGATCTGCGGTTTATCAAGGAAGGCGATCCTTCCCCTGACGGACGCGGCTGGATTAAATTCGCAAGAGGTATTGAAATTGGACAAGTTTTCAAGCTTGGTACAAGATACAGTGAAGCCATGAATGCTGTTTTCCTTGATGAACAGGGAAAGAGTAAGCCGCTAATTATGGGCTGCTACGGGATCGGTGTTTCAAGAACGTTATCGGCTGTTGCCGAGCAATATCATGACGAAAAAGGGTTGACATGGCCGAACGCCTTAGCGCCTTATAAGATTCATATTATTCCTGTTAATGTCAAGAATGATGAACAGCTGACACTTGCGGAACAGCTGCATCTGCAGCTTGGTGACAAGTGGGACGTGCTTTTAGATGATCGGAAAGAGCGCGCCGGTGTCAAATTTGCTGACGCGGACCTTATCGGCTGCCCGGTCAGGATAACGGTCGGCAAAAGAGCTGGAGAAGGGTATATTGAAGTTAAGATCAGAAAGACCGGTGACATGCTGGAATGTCATATTGATGAGTTAAATAGTGTTATAGAAGCACAAATGCACGATTAAACAAACGGATGGTGCCTCAATATTAATGGGGTGCCATTTTCTTTAGCAACTTAAGTAACGGGAGGAGAAAAACCGTGGTTGAAGGAAAAACAAAACAAGACCGCTTTATGATTCTTCTCAATCAAATTCAAGCCCCTGAAGAAATCATTGACAAATATATGCAAAATGGTGTGATCGAACGATTGACAGTTCATCAAGAAGAACGCAAATGGCATTTTTCTTTTTTGCTTGAGTCGCCTTTGCCTGTCCATGTGTACCAATGGCTGCAAAAGCAGCTTGTTTCACACTTTCACCATATCGCGGCCATCACCTTTTCAATCAATACCCGCGAATCACGTTTTGATGAACAGCTTATCCTCGGCTATTGGCAAATGATCACAGAACAAATGACAGATTTGTCGCCTTCGTTAAAAGGCTTAATCAAGAAACAGCAACCTTCATTCGAAGAAAGAAAAATGATTCTTTCGGTACAAAATGACACCGAAGCTGTCATTTTAAAAAGGAAGATACCTTCTCTCAACGACCATTTGCAGACGTGCGGTCTATCGACGGTAGAAATGGATGTCAGAATTGAAGCGTCGGATCAAGCCTATCAACAGTTTGTCAAACAAAGGGAAGAAGAAGACAAAAAGAAAGTGATAGAAGCGGTGATTGAGCAGGAGCGCAAGAGAGAACAGCAGGAAGCTGAGGACTCTGGCAAGCCGTTTGCAGTTGGTTATGACATTAAGGACGACCCTATCCCGCTAAGTCATATTGAAGATGAAGAGCGGCGGGTTACCATTCAGGGTTATGTTTTCGATGCAGAAACCCGTGAATTAAGAAGCGGGCGCACACTGTTGCTCTTTAAGGTGACCGATTATACGAATTCTATGCACGTCAAAACCTTTTCAAGGGACAAGGATGATGTTCATAAGCTGACGGGCTTAAAAAAGGGTATGTGGGTGAAGGTTCGCGGTGGTGTGCAAAATGATACCTTTGTTCGCGATCTTGTCATGATCGGCAATGACATTCAGGAAATCCTCCCGAACAAAAAATTGGATCAGGCACCAGAGGGTGAAAAACGTGTCGAATTACATGCTCATACAGCAATGAGTCAAATGGATGCGGTCCTTACGGCAGGCGATTTGGTAGCACGGGCGAAAGAATGGGGACATCAAGCGATTGCGATAACGGATCACGCTGTTGTTCAGTCTTATCCTGAGGCTTATTCAGCAGGAAAGAAGCATGGTGTAAAAATATTGTATGGCTTGGAGGCAAATCTTGTCGATGACGGCGTGCCGATCGCGTACAATGAACAGCATCGAAAGCTTGCGGATGATACTTACGTTGTTTTCGATGTGGAAACAACCGGGTTATCGGCTGTCTATCATAAAATTATCGAACTTGCAGCTGTAAAGGTTAAAGGCGGGGAAATTATCGATCGCTTTGAAGCTTTTGCGAATCCACATCAATCCTTATCACAAACGACTATTGAATTAACTGGGATCACAGATGATATGGTTCAGGATGCCCCGGATATAGATGTCGTTTTAAAGGATTTTTACGAGTTTTCGGGTGATGGTGTGCTTGTGGCACATAACGCAAGCTTTGATATGGGGTTTTTGAACATCGGTTATGAAAGAATCGGCTATGAAAAGGCCAAAAATCCAGTTATAGACACGTTAGAACTAGGCCGATTTTTGTACCCCGATATGAAAAATCATCGTTTAAATACGTTATGTAAAACCTTTAACATTGAGCTTACCCAGCATCACAGAGCTATTTATGATGCCGAGGCTACCGGTTATTTGATGTGGAAAATGCTGACGGATGCTGAGGAGAAGGGAATTTTATTTCACGATCAGCTGAATGACAATATGGGACAAGGCAGCTTTGAACGGGTCAGACCTAGCCACATTATATTATTGGCCAAAAATCAAGCAGGGTTGAAAAATCTGTATAAACTTGTATCGTTATCACACCTTCAATATTTTTACAGAGTGCCTAGAATTCCGCGGTCACAATTAGGAAAATATCGTGAAGGTCTCATCATCGGTTCGGGCTGTGATAAAGGTGAAGTGTTTGAAGCAATGATGCAAAAGTCCCCGGATGAAGCTGAGGAGGTCGCCAAATTTTATGATTACATTGAAATTCAGCCACCGGAAAACTATGCTCATCTCATCGAAAAAGACCTTGTTAACGATGAATTATCACTTAGACAAATCATCAGTAATTTGACAAAGCTTGGCGAAAAGTTGAAGAAACCTGTAGTTGCCACCGGAAATGTTCATTATCTTGATGAACATGAACATCTCTACCGGAAAATCCTTGTAGCATCACAAGCCGGAAATCCGCTTAATCGCCAAACACAACCTAAAGTACATTTTAGAACAACAGATGAGATGCTTGCTAGCCTGAAATTTCTAGGTGAAGAAAAGGCAAAAGAAGTCGTCGTGACGAACACGCATCACATTGCCGATCTGGTTGATGAGACTATAGCTCCTGTGCCCGATGACCTTTATACACCAAAAATTGAAGGTGCAGATGACGAAGTAAGGGATATGAGCTATGATGAAGCGCGGAGCAGATATGGAAATAACCTGCCTGATCTCGTCGAAAAGCGTTTAGAGAAAGAGTTAAACAGCATTATCGGCCACGGCTTTGCGGTCATCTATCTAATATCTCATAAACTTGTAAAGAAATCTTTGATCGATGGTTATTTGGTAGGCTCAAGGGGATCAGTCGGTTCGTCATTTGTTGCAACGATGATGGACATAACTGAAGTTAACCCGCTGCCGCCGCATTATGTCTGTCCTGAATGCCATCACTCAGAATTTTTCACGGACGGGTCCGTCGCCTGCGGATTTGACTTGCCTGATAAGGTCTGCTCTGAATGCGGCGCTGACTATACAAAAGACGGACATGATATTCCCTTTGAAACATTTCTTGGTTTTAAAGGGGACAAAGTGCCTGATATTGATTTGAATTTCTCAGGAGAATATCAGCCTGTCGCACATAATTATACGAAAGAACTGTTCGGTGAGGACAAAGTTTACCGGGCAGGCACAATAGGTACTGTTGCTGATAAGACAGCTTTCGGTTTCGTCAAGGGTTATGAAGGGGATATCAATGCCCACTTCCGCGGCGCTGAAATTGACCGTTTGGCATCAGGATGTACGGGAGTCAAAAGGACAACGGGGCAGCATCCCGGCGGTATCATTGTTGTGCCGGATTACATGGATATTTACGACTTTACGCCTGTCCAATTCCCTGCAGATGACAAAACAAGCGAATGGCGGACGACACATTTTGACTTCCACTCTATTCATGATAACTTATTAAAACTGGATATCCTCGGGCACGATGATCCGACTGTTATTAGGATGCTTCAAGATCTAAGCGGTATGGATCCAAAGACGATTCCAACTGATGATGCCGCGGTCATGAAGATCTTCAGCTCAACTGAATCGCTTGGTGTCAATCAGGAACAAATCCGCTGCAAAACAGGAACACTCGGTATTCCGGAATTTGGAACGCGCTTTGTCAGGCAAATGCTTGAAGACACGAAACCAACGACTTTTGCTGAACTTGTGCAAATCTCAGGTCTTTCCCACGGTACAGATGTTTGGCTTGGGAACGCTCAAGAATTAATTAATAATGGGACTTGTGTCCTTAAGGATGTTATCGGGTGTCGTGATGACATCATGGTATATCTCATGCATAAGGGATTAGAGCCGTCTTTGGCCTTTAAAATTATGGAATTTGTCCGTAAAGGAAAGGGTTTGCAGGCTGAGTGGATTGAGGAAATGAAGAAACACAATGTGCCGGATTGGTATATTGGATCCTGTCTTAAAATCAAATATATGTTCCCAAAAGCCCATGCAACGGCTTACGTGCTTATGGCCGTAAGAATCGCTTATTTTAAGGTGCATCACCCGATTCTTTTCTATGCCACATACTTTTCTGTTAGAGCCGATGACTTCGATATCGATGTCATGAGGCGGGGCGCAAATGCCATTCGGGCAAAAATAGAAGACATAGAAAAAAAAGGTCTCGATGCTTCACCGAAAGAAAAGAACCTTTTGGTTGTCCTTGAATTGGCACTTGAAATGTGTGAACGCGGGTTCCGGTTTCAGTCTATTGATTTATATCGATCAGAAGCAGCGGAATTTATCGTTGAAGATGATTCATTGATTCCGCCGTTCAATGCTTTACCAGGCGTTGGTACGAATGCAGCGATAAATATTGTAAAGGCGAGGGAAAACGGTGAATTCTTATCCAAAGAGGATTTGCAAAAGCGTGCAAAACTTTCCAAAACCGTTGTGGAATATTTAGATCAGCATGGTTGTTTGGAGGGTTTGCCTGATGCAAACCAATTGTCTCTCTTTTAAGTTCATGTGCCACAAGGTAAAAGTTGCCTTTCCTAAGGGGTTATGATATATTATATTTGGAAATACTAGTGAATAGGTCGTTTGCAAAGAGTGGGATTTTCCCACTCTTTCGTTTTCGTTTGAAAGGAGGCTTGAAATGGCTAGTAAAATTTCGGAGTTAACAAAAGAGCTCGCAGCCCCGATACTCGAGGAGCTTGATTTGGAATTAGTCGACGTGGAGTATGTAAAGGAAGGCCAAAATTGGTTTTTACGCGTCTTTATTGATTCGCCGGCAGGTGTCGATTTAGATACATGTGCTCAAGTGAGCGAAAGACTCAGTGATAAATTGGATGAGGATGATCCGGTAAGTGACGCCTACTTCCTCGAAGTTTCCTCACCCGGCGCTGAACGGCCTTTAAAAGGAAAGGCAGATTACAAGAAAGCGATAGATAAAAATGTTCGAGTGACGACGTACGAGCCAATTAACGGTGAAAAGGCTTTTGAGGGCAAGCTCGTTCAGGCCGAAGACAATGAAATGACACTTGCGATCAAAAAGAAGACAAAAATGGAAACGGTGGTTATTCCTTACGAAAAGATTGCGAGTGCACGGCTTGCGATCATTTTTTAAGTTAAATTAATCCACTTTGTAATGAGTACATCGGCAACCTACGTTGCCCGAAAAAGGGGAGAATAAGAAAAATGAGCAGTGATCTGTTAGATGCTATTTCAGCGCTTGAAAAAGACAAGGGCATTAGCAAGGATATTCTGATTGAGGCGTTGGAAGCCGCTCTCATTTCCGCTTATAAGAGAAATTTTAATCAAGCGCAAAACGTCAGGATCGATATTAACGAAGGGCTGGGACAAATTAAGGTATTCGCCCGAAAGGATGTTGTCGAAGCGGTTGAAGACCCAAGGCTGCAAATTTCTTTGGAACAAGCAAAGGACATTAACCCGCAATTTGATTTGGACGACGTTGTTGAAATTGAGGTCACACCAAAAAATTTCGGCCGCATTGCGGCGCAAACTGCAAAACAAGTCGTTACTCAACGAGTCCGTGAAGCGGAACGCGGTGTTATTTATTCAGAGTTTATTGACCGTGAAGACGATATAATGACAGGGATTGTGCAACGGATTGATCATCGCTTCATCTATGTGGATTTAGGACGGGTTGAAGCGCTTTTACCATTATCCGAGCAAATGCCTAACGAACAATATCATCCACATGACCGTATTAAGGTCTACATTACCAAAGTTGAAAATACAACAAAAGGTCCTTCTGTTATGGTCTCCAGAACCCATCCCGGATTATTAAAAAGACTTTTTGAACTTGAAGTACCGGAAATTTATGATGGCACGGTGGAAGTGAAATCCATTGCACGTGAAGCAGGCGACCGTTCAAAAATTGCTGTTCACGCTGAAGATCCTGAGGTTGATCCGGTTGGCTCGTGTGTCGGTCAAAAGGGCTCCAGGGTCCAAGCAATTGTTAATGAACTGAAGGGCGAAAAGATCGATATTGTCCGCTGGTCTCTTGATCCGGTCGAATATGTTGCCAATGCCTTAAGTCCCTCGAAGGTTGTAAAGGTACTAGTGAATGAGGAAGAAAAAGCAACGACAGTTGTTGTGCCTGATTATCAACTCTCCTTGGCCATTGGCAAAAGGGGCCAAAATGCCCGGCTTGCAGCCAAATTAACCGGCTGGAAGATCGATATTAAAAGTGAAACGGATGCTGAAGAGCAAGGCATGCTTGATGAGGATTACGAGTTGCCTGGAAGCGGTATAGGCTTAAGGGATGAAGAGCCGACTGAAGAAGTAACTACAGAAGAAGAATCTGATGTCGGCCGGCATGACGATGATACAGAGTCCGCAGTATTAGATGAACAGCCCGAAACTGAAGCGTCAAATGACAAAGAGGAATAGGGTGGTAGTAGCATGAAACAACGAAAAATACCAATGCGAAAGTGCATTGCCTGCGGAGATTCTGAGGAAAAAAAGTCGCTGTTTCGGATCGTGCGATCACCGGAAGGAGAGGTATCGCTCGATTTAACCGGCAAGAAAAATGGGAGAGGCGCCTATTTATCAAAGAAGAAAGAATGCGTTGAGAAGGCTCGTCAAAAGAATTTGCTTTCACGCCAATTGCAAACACCAATTCCGGATGATGTGTTTGAAGATATGCTTAAGCTTGTAGAGGAGCAGTCATAATAAATGTCAAATAGCAAATGGCACTCATTTCTTGGGCTCGCCCAACGTGCCGGCAAGGTCGTTTCGGGAGAGGAAACCGTTATGCGCGTTGTTCGGCAGAAAAAAGCAATTATTGTCATCCTTTCTGAAGACGCATCTGAACGTACAAAGAAAACAATTACCAATAAATGTGCCTACTATCAGATCCCGCTCAGGACCGTTCCAAATCGCGAAGAGCTTGGTCATGCGATCGGCCAGCCTTCCCGCGTTTTAGCAGCGGTGACTGATACAGGTTTAGGCAATAAATTGATCGCTTTGTTTGATCAATCATTTCGGGGGTGAACGTATGAGTAAAATGCGTGTTTATGAATTTGCAAAACAACATCAGTTAACGAGTAAAGATGTTATAGCGAAATTAAAGAATATTGGGTTTCCAGTTTCAAGCCATATGGCTGTCATTGATGACAAGGCAATCGAAAAACTGGGTCAGAGCGTCAGTTCCCAAGCCGGGAAACCTAAACCCAATAACCCAAAACCCGGCTCTAATAAAAAACCGGAAGCAAGAGAACAAAGACCGAACGTTAAACAAAACAGAAAATCAACAGAATCGGAAAAAAGCGATTCAGATACAGGGGTACGTGTGAAGGAAACTAAAACGAATAATAATCGGCAGAAAAGTAACTTTAAAAAAGACAATCATCGCAGGTCACAGAATCATAATAAAAACTTTAAGTCTAAGAAAAACTTCGGCAAGCCTCAGGCACCAAAACAAGAAAAGAAGCTGCCTGAAAAAATAACTTTTCTTGGTTCATTAACCGTTAGCGGACTTGCTGAGAAACTTGGCAGAGAATCAACTGAAATTATAAAAAAACTTATGGCTCTAGGAGTTATGGCTACCAAAAATCAAGAGCTTGATAAGGATACAATTGAATTAATTGCGGATGATTACGGTGTCAAAGCTGAGGAGGAAGTCGTATTTGATGTGACAGCCTTCGAGGACTATGACAATGAGATTAATGAGGAAACAGCGGTGATCAGACCGCCGGTTGTGACGATTATGGGCCACGTTGACCACGGTAAAACAACGCTTTTGGACTCTATTCGCCATACTAAAGTGACTGCAGGGGAAGCTGGGGGCATCACACAGCATATTGGCGCTTATCAGATTGACCATGAAGGCAAGCGCATCACATTTTTAGATACACCAGGGCATGCTGCCTTTACAACGATGAGAGCGCGCGGAGCCCAAATCACTGATATTACCATTCTTGTGGTTGCAGCGGATGACGGCGTCATGCCTCAGACAGTTGAAGCAATTAACCATGCTAAGGCAGCCGGCGTTCCGATTATTGTTGCTGTTAACAAGATGGATAAAGAAGGGGCTAACCCTGACCGTGTTATGCAGGAATTAACAGAGCACCAGCTCGTCCCTGAAGACTGGGGCGGTGACACGATTTTCGTCAAGCTTTCCGCTGTACAAGGTGAAGGTATCGATGAACTACTGGAAATGATTTTACTTGTATCCGAAATGGAAGAATACAAGGCTAATCCAGATCAACTGGCAAGAGGAACAGTTGTCGAAGCACAGCTCGACAAAGGGCGCGGGCCAGTCGCAACATTGCTTGTCCAAAATGGATCATTGAAGGTTGGGGACCCTATCGTCGTTGGAAACACCTTTGGCCGCGTCAGGGCAATGGTTAATGATCTTGGCCGCCGGGTTAAGATAGCAGCACCTGCCACACCTGTTGAAATTACAGGTTTAAATGATGTACCGCATGCCGGGGACCAATTTCAAGTCTTTGAGGACGAGAAGAAAGCGCGGCAAATCGGTGAAACAAGAGCAGAACGTGAACTTATGGCTCAGCGCGGAGAAACCTCGAAGGTTAGTCTGGATGATCTTTTCCAGAAAATAAAAGAAGGTGACATGAAAGAGATCAACGTGATTGTTAAGGCTGACGTGCAAGGCTCTGTTGAAGCTTTGGCTGGATCACTTCGAAAAATTGATGTTGAGGGCGCCAAAATTAACATCATTCATACCGGTGTCGGCGGGATCACGGAGTCTGATATCATTTTAGCATCCGCTTCAAATGCCATAATTATTGGCTTTAATGTCCGGCCAGATGGTAATGCTAAGAAGACAGCGGATACAGAAAAGGTTGATATTCGCCTATATCGTGTCATTTATGATGCTATTGATGAGATGGAAGCTGCGATGAAAGGGATGCTTGATCCAGAATTTAGGGAGAAAGTGATCGGCCAAATCGAAGTCAGAACAACATTTAAAGTATCAAAAGTTGGGACCATTGCAGGCTGTTATGTGACGGAAGGCAAAATTTCTAGAGATGCCGGGATTCGTTTAATAAGGGACGGCATTGTGATTTATGAAGGTGAAGTGGATACACTGAAGCGTTTTAAAGATGATGCGAAAGAAGTGGCAACAGGCTACGAATGCGGTGTGACACTGGAGAAGTTCAATGACATCAAAGAAGGCGACACGATGGAAGCCTATGTGATGGAAGAAATTAAGAAATGATTATTGGCGTTGTGCGATGCGAATGCATGCTGTACAATGCACAGTCACTTAAGGATAAACGCGCCGTCATTAAAAGCATTTTAACCAAAGCCAAACAGCGGTTTAATATTTCTGCTGCTGAAATTAGTTTCCATGAGGCATGGCAGCGGACCGAATTAGTATTCACGTCTGTTGCAAATGAAAAAGTCGCTGTTGAGAGAGAGCTGCAAAAGGCAATCAAGCTGATCGATCAAAACGGTGACATTGAAAGAACTGAAACCATCTTTGAATGGCTTTAAAGCGAGGTGTTAGCAACATGGCAAATTTACGCGCTCATAGGGTTGGCGAACAAATGAAAAAAGAGCTGAGTGATATTATCGGCAACCGTATTAAGGATCCTCGTGTGGGCTTTGTTACGGTCACAGGGGTTGATGTGACCGGCGATTTGCAGCAAGCGACGGTTTATATTACCGTACTAGGAAACGATGAACAAAAGGAAGATACCATCAGCGGTTTATCCAAAGCTAAAGGATTTATCAGGTCTGAGGTTGGCAAGCGCATTCGATTGCGGAAAACACCGGAAATCAGCTTTAAATTTGACGAATCGATCGAATACGGCAACCGGATCGACAGACTGCTTCATGACTTGAATAACGGGGAATAACAGGGAAAGGATAGGCTGATGTCTATCCTTTCTCCATGCAGAGAAGGGGGCTTTGCCATGGCGGATTATACCGGCATTTTACCTTTATACAAACCTAGGGGGATGACTTCCCATGACTGTATCAGCCGCTTAAGGGGGCTGTTAAAATATAAAAAGATCGGTCATACTGGTACATTAGATCCGGCTGTCGATGGGGTGCTGCCAATTTGTTTTGGCCGTGCAACAAAGGTCGCTCAGTATCTTACGGACTTGCCAAAGTCTTATGACGGCGTTATTCGCCTTGGGTCAGCAACTACGACTGAAGATCAGGCCGGGGAAGTCATCGAACAGATGGATCTTACTGAGAGTTTTACACGGGAGAAAATTGAAACAGTTTTTGATCAATTTATAGGGGGAATTGTACAGATACCGCCTATGTATTCAGCGGTTAAAGTCAATGGCAAGAAGCTTTACGAATATGCAAGAAATGGCCTGACTGTGGAAAGGCCAGCGCGTGAAGTAATCATTTATGATTTAACATTGAATAGTGTTGAGAATAGGTTCGAAGACATCATCCCTTTCATGGTGAATTGCAGCAAAGGCACATATGTCAGAACTCTCGCTGTCGACATTGGAAAAGCATTAGGTTACCCTGCCCATCTTGAAAAATTAACAAGAGTTCGATCAGGTCTTTTTTCCTTGAAAAACTGCTACACATTTGAAATGCTTCAACAGAAAATTAATGAGGACAGCTTTGCATCATGCCTTTCGGACATGAGTTTGGCATTAAAACACTTAAAATCATTGACGGTTGATGACCAGACAGCAAAGCGGGTAATGAACGGTGCTGTCTTAAATCTGCCAAAGGGCTTTCAAAATAGTATCTTTACCATATATAATAAGGATGGTGATTGCCTGGCTATATACCAGCAACATCCTACCAAACCAGAATTAATGAAACCTGATAAAGTTCTTGTTAATAAATTATAGAAGGTGACTGCAATGGAAAAGATATATTTAACACATCCGCCTGATATTAATCATGACGACACAAAAGAGAAAGTCATTGCACTCGGCTATTTTGACGGCGTCCATATCGGCCATCAGAGAGTTATTAAGGCCGGTGTCGAAATGGCTAGAGAAAAGGGTCTGCAAGCAGCCGTAATGACCTTTCACCCCCATCCTTCGATGGTGCTAAAACAGTTGAGGAAAAGGGACAACTATCTCACTCCTCCAGATGCTAAAGCGGAGGTTATCGCCGATTTGGGGGTGGATTTAATCTATTTTGTCACATTCAATGAGACCTTCAGCCGCCTTTCACCCCAGGAATTTGTGGATGAATACTTGATCAAGCTCCATGCCAAACATGTTGTTGCAGGCTTCGATTATACTTACGGCAGAATGGCAAAAGGGAATATGGAAAACATTGGCGAATATTCTCGTAAAATGTTTTCGTATTCAGTTATATCAAGGGTTGATATGGACGGGGAGAAAATTAGTACAACAAAAATCCGCGAATTAATTTCAGATGGTGCGGTTGATCGTGCAGCGCGGTATTTGGGCAGGCCGTATGAAATGAAGGGTGTTGTCGTCCATGGAGACAAACGCGGGCGAACAATTGGATTCCCAACGGCTAACATACAATGTGATGCACCCTACGTTTACCCTGCAAATGGTATTTATACAGTTCAAATGAAGGCGAATGGCCGCTGGTATAACGGATTGTGCAGCATAGGGATTCGGCCGACTTTTTATGATGATAATCAGCCTGTGACAATAGAAGTGTACCTATTAGATTTTAATGGTGATCTTTACGGAGAAGAAGTTACCGTCTCTTGGGGAAAGAAACTAAGGGATGAGGAAAAGTTTGATAATGTAGAAGATCTTGTTGCCCAAATGGAAAATGATAAAGTAAAAGCGATTTGTTATTTTTCTCAGGAAGATGGTTTATAATAGAAGGACACCCGCATTTTTCGCTTTTTTCGACCTTTTACCGTAATGACTTGAATTCTGGCTAAAAAACATGTATGCTAATTATTGTTGTATAAAAAACCGCAGCATGGCGATTCGCATACACCGGCGGTTGCTGGGCTGACGGGGATTCGAAACAGGAGGTGAAACAGGATGGCCTTAACTCAAGAACGTAAAAACGAACTGATCAGTGAGTTCAAAACTCATGATAATGATACAGGTTCGCCGGAAGTGCAAATTGCTATCCTAACTGAGCAGATCAACACGCTGAATGATCACTTGCGTACACACAAGAAGGATCACCATTCACGTCGCGGTCTACTTAAGATGGTTGGTAAACGTCGTAATCTTCTTACTTACTTGCGTAACAACGATGTTACACGTTACCGCGAGCTTATTAACAAGCTCGGTTTACGTCGATAATTACTAAAAAAAGCGGGAGGTTTCCCGCTTTTTTATTAGCAAAAAATATTGTTTAAACAAATCGATTAAATTAGAGAGGGGCACCCATAATCATGGAACAAGATAAGCAATCATTCACCATGGATTGGGCCGGCCGCCCGTTAACTCTTGAAATTGGCAGCCTTGCCAAGCAAGCTAACGGTGCTGTGTTGGTTCGATACGGTGATACGGTCGTTTTATCAACTGCGACCGCTTCTAGCGAACCAAAAGATTTACCTTTTTTCCCTTTAACAGTGAACTACGAAGAACGTCTATACGCTGTTGGCAAAATTCCTGGAGGCTTTATCAAACGGGAAGGCCGGCCTAGTGAAAAAGCGATCCTTGCCAGCAGGCTTATTGATCGTCCAATACGTCCATTATTCGAGGACGGTTTCCGAAATGAAGTCCAAATTGTCAGTATGGTCATGAGTGTTGATCAAAACTGTTCTTCCGAAATGGCAGCAATGCTCGGATCATCTCTGTCACTTTGCATTTCTGACATACCTTTTGACGGGCCGATCGCCGGTGTGATTGTCGGACGGGTTGATGGTGAATTTGTGATAAACCCTTCGGTTGAACAAATGGAAAAGAGCGACATCCATCTCACTGTTGCCGGCACCAAAGCCGCTATAAATATGGTAGAAGCAGGGGCGGATGAGGTACCTGAAGAAGTCATGCTTGATGCCATTCTATTTGGACACGAAGAAATCAAAAAACTTGTTGCTTTCCAGGAAAAGATTGCGGCTGAACTTGGAAAAGAAAAGATGGCCGTTGTTCTATTTAAAGCAGAAGAAGCGCTTGAGCAGCGCGTTCGTGAATTGGTCGGCGACCGCATGAAGCAAGCGATCAAGACTTTTGAAAAACATGCAAGAGAAGATGCGATTAATGCAGTGAAAGCTTCGGTTCTTGAAGTCTTTGAGGCTAATGAAAATGAAGATGATATTGGACAAGTTGAGGATGTCTTACATAAGATTGTTAAGGAAGAGGTTCGGCGCATGATTGTTACCGAGCATATTCGTCCTGATGGTAGGCGCATCAACGAAATTAGGCCGCTTTCTTCTGATGTCGGCTTATTGCCAAGAACGCATGGGTCGGGTCTTTTCACTCGGGGACAAACCCAAGCCCTTAGCATTTGTACTTTAGGAGCACTTGGTGACGTTCAAATCCTCGATGGGCTGGATGCTGAAGAATCCAAACGATTCATGCATCATTATAACTTTCCGCCATTCAGCGTTGGCGAAGCACGCCCAATGAGAGCACCGGGACGCAGAGAAATTGGACATGGTGCGCTTGGCGAACGCGCATTAGAGCCTGTCATTCCTTCTGAAACCTCTTTCCCTTACACGATCCGTCTTGTATCGGAAGTTCTTGAATCAAATGGTTCAACATCACAGGCAAGCATTTGTGCCAGTACACTCGCCATGATGGATGCGGGGGTTCCGCTTAAGGCTCCGGTTGCCGGCATTGCAATGGGTCTTGTAAAGCACGAGAACGATGTTGTTGTCTTAACCGATATTCAAGGCATGGAAGACGCCCTTGGCGATATGGACTTTAAGGTTGCCGGCACTGAAAAAGGCGTGACTGCTCTTCAAATGGATATTAAGATTTCTGGAATTAACCGTGATATCCTGGAAACGGCTCTGCATCAGGCAAAAGAAGGCCGCATGACCATTTTGAATTCAATGCTGGCTACACTAGACGTACCGAGAGAAGAACTCTCACAATACGCACCTAAAATTTTAACCATGACGATTAATCCTGATAAAATTCGCGACGTGATTGGACCAAGCGGGAAAATCATTAATAAAATTATTGAGGATACCGGAGTAAAAATTGATATTGAGCAAGACGGTACAATCTTCATTGCCTCGAGCGATCCCGAAATGAACGATAGGGCAAAAGGAATTATTGAAGATCTGGTCCGGGAAGTAAAGGTTGGCGATATCTTCTTAGGAAAGGTCAAACGTATCGAAAAGTTTGGTGCTTTTGTAGAACTTTTCAACCAAAAAGACGGACTTGTTCACATATCCGAGCTTGATAAAAAACGTGTTAATAAAGTTGAAGACATCCTGAGCCTTGGCGATGAGGTTTTGGTAAAAGTCATTGATATCGACAAACAAGGCAGGATTAAGCTGTCAAGAAAACAAGCCATGACTGATGAAAAGGAAGAAAAGGAAGAAAAGAATAGTCAGGAATAAGAGGCAGGTCAAAAGGACCCGCTTCTTTTTTTAGTTAATCAGAAAGTATAGTTATGCTCCTCCACTTCGTTTTGTCGCAAGGCAGCAAAGTATAGTTATGCTCCTCCACTTCGTTTTGTCGCAAGGCAGCAAAGAAGCGGATTCAAGCAGTAGCCTTTCTGACGCACATAAGTGCACTGGCTAAAGACGTAACATCCTGTTACAACGCCAGTACTAGCACGTCCTGTGCGTCGCAACTACGCCTCTGGCTTCGCCAATCGGTTTTCTTTATTCCCTGAGACTTGTTCTACTCCCCTTACCAAAGTGCATAAAGTTGTACAAGGGGGGAATAGGTATGAAAAGAAAACATGCCATGCATCTCATACTTTTTGCAGGTTTACTAGTGTTAACCCTTGGAAGTTTCACAAATCCATATACCGCCATGTTTATTTGGCCAGATGCAACAAAAGCCATGACGTCGTCAGCAGGGTCAATACATAATGACTTGTATAAGAAAATTAAGGTATTTAGTGCCAAACATGATATCAAACCTATTGATGCAAAAATAGATAAGATTTGGAAAGCCATTCCGGGTTATAACGGTTTGTCTGTTGACATTAAGGCTAGTTATAAAAAGATGAAGCAGGATGGTTTTGATACTGAAAAAATTGTTTATTCAGAAGTGCCGCCGAATATTCATTTGAATGATTTACGGCCTGCCCCAATTTATCGCGGGAACCCGGAAAAGCCTATGGTATCGTTATTAATAAATGTGGCATGGGGAAATGAATACATCCCGCAAATTCTAAAGATGTTAAATAAGTATCATATTAAAGCAACGTTTTTTCTTGACGGCAGCTGGACCAAAAAGAATGCTGACCTCGCTAAGATGATAAGTGAAGAAGGACATGATATTGGTAATCATGCATACAGCCATCCAGACTTGAACAAACGGTCTAAGGCTGAAACAACAGAAGAATTAAAAAAGACGAATGATATTATTCAAGCAACGTTAGATATTAAACCAAAATGGTTTGCACCGCCAAGCGGCAGTTTTAATCAGCAAACGGTTGATACCGCTGATCAGCTTGGAATGAAAACAATTTTATGGACCGTGGACACTGTGGATTGGAAAAATCCTTCACCAGTGGACATGGTCAGACACGTTGTTACAAAGGTAGAGAGCGGCTCAATGATTTTAATGCACCCAACGAAATCTGCTGCAGCTGGTTTGGAGGACATGATAGTCGGCATTAAAGAAAAAGGGTACCGATTCGGCACGGTATCGGAACTAATGAGCGAAAAAAGAATAAACCGGTAGAAAAAATACTTTCAAAATGTCTCAAAATTGTGGTTGATTGTCTAAAATGTTATAGTGGTTCTAGGAAAAAGAATGACT
The DNA here is from genome assembly GCF_004341035.1 of Scopulibacillus darangshiensis. Lineage (GTDB taxonomy): Bacteria > Bacillota > Bacilli > Bacillales > Sporolactobacillaceae > Scopulibacillus > Scopulibacillus darangshiensis. The sequence continues at coordinate 110,057 of NZ_SLXK01000006.1, read as the reverse complement.
GGACTTAGGAGGAGACATCTTTGACACAAAAGCACACCTGTTCGAATGGCGTGCGTATCTTACTTGAGAAAATCCCCACCGTACGTTCCGTAACGATCGGTGTCTGGATTGGAACAGGATCACGTCATGAAACGGAAAGAAACAACGGAATTTCACACTTTATTGAGCATATGCTTTTTAAAGGAACAGCCAAAAGAAGTGCACGTGACATCGCGGAAGCATTTGACCAGATTGGCGGTCAAGTGAATGCGTTTACTTCGAAGGAATATACATGTTATTATGCAAGGGTTCTTGATGAACATGCTCTATATGCAGTTGATGTGCTTTCGGATATGTTTTTTCATTCAGCACTGAATGAGGGTGAGCTGAAAAAGGAAAAGCAAGTCGTTAACGAAGAAATCAAGATGTATGAAGATACTCCGGATGATCTCGTCCATGATCTGCTAAGTGAAGCAAGCTACGGTCAACATCCACTTGGCTACCCCATTCTTGGTATTGAGGAAACGCTAAATAAATTTCATTCGGATGACCTAAGAAATTATATGAACAATTATTATACACCTAATAATATTGTCGTCTCAATTGCCGGAAATGTTGATGAATCAATCATTGAATCTGTTGATGCAACCTTTTCTCAATACGATGTCACCGCGAAAGAGATCGGGCATGAGGCACCGGTGTTTCACTCTGGCAAACTTGCCAGAAAAAAGGAAACAGAACAGGCTCATATTTGCCTTGGTTTTAAAGGAATAGCAAATGGTAATGAAAGCGTTTATCCGTTAATCGTAATGAATAATATTCTCGGCGGCAGCATGAGCAGCAGATTGTTCCAAGAGGTTAGGGAGGACAAGGGGCTCGCCTACTCTATATTCTCATATCACACGTCATATAGGGACAGTGGTCTATTGACAGTTTACGGAGGAACAGGCGCAGAACAGCTTGACCAGCTTTACGATACGGTTCTTGCATCTCTTGATCATTTGGTGAAAAAAGGTGTCAGTGAAAGGGAATTAAGAAACAGCAAGGAACAAATCAAAGGAAATATGATGTTAAGTCTTGAGAGCACCAGCAGCAGAATGAGCCGAAATGCCAAGAACGAACTAATCTTGGGCCGTGATCGACCGATGGATGAAATGTCTACCAAAATTGACCTTGTTTCTCTCTCTGATGTGCATGAAATTGCCGCTTCTATTTTTAACGGAAGTTTTTCCTGTTCAGTTATCAGCCCTTCGGGAGCGCTTCCGAAGGCAATCAATAAATAAATTGTTTAAGCGGCCAAAAGTGCCGGCCAAATAGTAAACCGCCCTTTTTGAACAATGGGCGGTTGCTTTTTTTTTTGCTCACCGTCCGAGCACCCCCCACATACTATAATCCGAGGATTCACTAAAATACGTTCCCTCGAACGCCTAATTACTTAGAGAGGGGAGATATGCCTGCAAATGTTAACAGGGAAGAAACTCGTCATTTTAGGTGGAGATGCCAGACAGCTTGAGGTGATCAAAAAATTAAATGAACTTGATGCTCAGCTATCATTAGTCGGGTTTGACCAGCTTGATCAGAATTATAACGGGACTTCAAAAGTCGAATTGGATGAAGTTGACTGCGCCGAAGTAGACAGTATTATATTACCGACAAGCGGGGCAAGCGACGAGGGAATTATAGAAACAATATTTTCGGATAAAACGGTGAAAATAACCAAGGAGTGGCTCAAAAGGACCCCGAAGCATTGTACCATTTATACCGGTATCAGCACACCATATCTCAGTTCTATTGCCAAAGAATCAAATAGGGATATTGTGGAGTTATTTGAACGTGATGATGTTGCTATATATAACTCTGTTCCCACCGCTGAAGGAGTTCTAATGATGGTGATCCAAAATACCGATATCACCATCAATCAATCAAAAGTTGTCATATTAGGCCTAGGCAGAATCGGAATGTCTTTTGCACGAACGTTTCAGGCGCTTGGTGCCAATGTACGGGTGGGGGCCCGCAGACCTGAACACCTGGCAAGGGTTTCTGAGATGGGTATGAAGCCATTTTATATTCGAGATCTTGAACAGAATGTCCACGATATCGATGTATGCATTAACACAATTCCGGCAAGGGTTTTGGACGGCGAGGTTTTATCCAATATGCCGGTAAATGCCCTAATTGTTGATGTGGCATCAAAGCCGGGAGGCACCGACTTTCGTTATGCGGAAAAGCGGGGAATAAAAGCCATTTTAGCTCCAGGACTCCCTGGGATCGTCGCGCCCAAGACAGCAGGGAGAATTATCGCAAATGTCCTATCGGAACTGCTGCAAGATAAATTTCAAGGGGGTTCAAGGTAATGAGTCTAGAGGGGAAACATATTGGATTAGGGATTACGGGATCACATTGTACCTATGACCAGGTTGTTCCGCATATTCAGGACTTTATTGATGATGGCGCCAAAGTGACGGCTTTTGTCACCTATACAGTAAAAAATACAGTAACTCGATTCGGTGACGGACGTGATTGGATTAAGAAAGTCGAAGAATTAACTGGAAACGAAGTCATTGACTCTATTGTAACAGCAGAACCCTTTGGACCAAGAACACCGCTTGATTGCATGGTTGTTGCGCCGCTAACAGGAAATTCAATCAGCAAGTTTGCTAATGCTATGACGGATTCTCCTGTTTTAATGGCTGCCAAAGCCACCCTAAGAAATCTTAATCCTGTGGTGCTGGGTATATCAACAAATGACGGATTAGGTCTTAACGGCGCCAATATCACTAAGTTGCTTGCAGCGAAAAATATTTATTTTATACCATTTGGGCAGGATGATCCGGAAAAGAAACCTAATTCACTCGTCGCGAGGATGTCGCTGATGAAAGATACAGTTGAAGAAGCGATAAATGGGAAGCAATTGCAGCCTTTGATCATAGAGAAATTTAGGGATTAAGGCGATCCTTCTTCCATCCAAAACATATTATGATAAAATAGTAATAGTTTTAGTAAGGGGAAACGTTATCTGTTTCTCCTTCATTCAATTAAATGAACTTATACCTAATAAACGATGGATCGAAGGAGGCAGTTATCATGTTAAATACAAATGGATTACACGTGGCTGTTGTAGGAGCAACTGGTGCAGTAGGAAAACAAATGCTGGATATGTTATCAGAGTCCGCATTACCGATCAAAGAATTAACCCTTCTTGCATCCAAACGATCAGCTGGGAAAACGATATTATTTAAAGAAACAGAGATAACAATAAAAGAAGCTCTTCCCGAAGCCTTTGAAGGTATCGACATCGCTCTCTTTAGTGCAGGTGGCTCTATTTCAAAACAACTAGCACCGGAAGCTGTTAAAAGAGGTGCTATTGTCATAGACAATACAAGCGCTTATCGAATGGATGATGGGGTTCCGCTTGTTGTTCCTGAGGTAAACGAAAATGAGTTATTTAATCATCAGGGGATTATCGCCAACCCGAATTGTTCAACTATACAGATGGTTGCAGCACTGGAACCTATACGCAAGTCATACGGTCTTAAAAGGGTTATTGTATCCACATATCAGGCTGTATCAGGTGCGGGTTTGTCTGCTCTCGAAGAAATGGAAACACAATCAAGAGATGTTTTAGACGGGAAAAACACTCAACCTAATATTCTGCCGGTTAAGGGTGATGACAAACATTATCAAATTGCCTTTAACGCTATCCCGCAAATTGATAAATTTCAGGAAAATGACTTCACCTTTGAAGAAATGAAAATGATCAATGAAACGAAGAAAATCATGGGTGATTCGGGGTTGAAGGTGACAGCAACCTGTGTCCGATTGCCGATCGCGACTAGTCATGCGGAATCAGTATATATTGAAGTTGATAACGAAGGAGATGCGTCAGCCCCTGACATCAAGCGGTTATTGTCAGAAGCACCGGGAGTTGTTCTTCAGGATGATCCTAAACAACAAGTCTATCCGATGCCTGTTGATGCAGTAGGAAAAAAAGAGGTCTTTGTCGGCAGAATCCGTAAAGATCCAGATTATGCGGGCGGTTATCATATGTGGATCGTTTCAGATAATCTTTTGAAAGGTGCTGCCTGGAATTCCGTTCAAATTGCAGAAAGCTTAGTTAAACTCGGAATTATTAAAGCTTAAATGAAGGAGTTCGTAGCAATATGAATATCATTGTTCAAAAATTTGGCGGGACATCTGTCAAATCAGAGGATGACCGTCAGCGGGCAGCAAAGCATGTTATTAAGGCAGTGGATGAAGGCTATAAGGTTGTCATAGTTGTTTCAGCAATGGGACGTGTAGGTGAGCCTTATGCGACGGATACTCTGCTTGGGCTGGTCAATCCACGTTTTGCTTCGCCGCGTGAAACCGATTTGCTTATGTCTTGTGGTGAAACAATTTCATCCATTGTATTTTCTAATATGTTAAAAGAAAACGGATTGAAGGCCGAGGCATTGACAGGTGGTCAGGCGGGATTCCGAACCAATGATACGTTTACAAGGGCCCGTATCATGGAAATGAAAACTGAGCGGATTGAAAAAATGCTGGCAGCATTGGATGTGGTTGTTGTTGCAGGCTTCCAAGGTCAAACGAATGCTGGGGAGACGACAACGATTGGCAGAGGGGGCAGCGACACGTCTGCCGCAGCGCTTGGTGCCTCTCTAAATGCCGAATGGATTGATATTTTTACAGATGTTAAGGGAGTGATGACAGCGGATCCTCGGATTGTATCTGATGCCCGTCAATTATCAGTTCTCACCTACAATGAAGTCAGCAATATGGCTTATCAAGGGGCGAAAGTGATTCATCCTAGAGCAGTCGAAATTGCTATGAACGCGAAGGTGCCAATGCGAATTCGTTCGACACACCACGACGACCCTGGAACATTAGTGACTACGATTAAAAAAAGAGGAAGGGGTCAAGATGTTCAGGAAAGGCTTATTACCGGCATAACAAACCTCGGTGGTGTTGTTCAAATTCGTGTCAACGCCAAAAAAGATGACTTTGACCTGCAGTCCAAGGTCTTCAAAGCAATGGCGGTAAAACAAATTAGTGTTGACCTGATCAACATCAGCCCGCAAGGTGTTGTTTATACAGTCATGGAGCCATTGGCGGATCTCGCCGTTGAAACGCTGGCCTCACTAGGTTATCAGCCAGAGGTACTCAGAGGCTGTGCAAAGGTGTCCTTAGTCGGTGCGGGAATTGCCGGTACGCCCGGTGTTACCGCCAAAATCGTAAACACGCTTACGAAGAGCGGCATTCGTATTTTGCAATCAGCTGACTCTCATACGACGATATGGGTGCTGGTGGATGAAGATCAAATGAAGCAGGCCGTGATTGCCTTGCATAAAACATTTGAACTGGAAAAAGAGGATCATGAAGTGGCGATTGATCAATCTTAAAGGAGCTGGAAGTTTTGAATGACGGTAGACTGTTAACAGCGATGGTCACCCCCTTTAACGACAAAGGGGAAGTATGCTTCGAACGGACGACAGCAATAGTTGAGCATTTAATAGAAAATAAAACCGAGGGCCTTGTTGTAGCCGGGACAACAGGTGAATCACCGACACTTTCAAACGCTGAGAAGCTTAAATTATTTGAACAGGTTGTAAAAATTACGGACGGCCGCGTCCCAGTGATCGCGGGGACAGGCAGCAATAATACGAAAAGTACGATTGAGTTTTCCAAGGAGACCGAAGCATTGGGTGTCGACGGCATAATGATTGTGGCGCCATATTATTCTAAACCAAATCAATCAGGGCTTTATCAGCATTTTAAAACGATTGCCGAAAATATCAAGCTGCCAATAATGATTTATAACATCCCGGGACGTTCTTCAGTGAATATCACTCCCGATACGATTATTGAGTTATCCAAAATTGATAACATTACATCAGTCAAGGAGGCAAGCGGCAGCCTCGACCAGATGGCTGAAATTATTGCACAAACAGCAGACGATTTTGTATTATACAGCGGTGATGATGGCTTGACACTTCCCGCCCTCTCGATCGGTGGACAGGGCGTTGTCTCGGTTGCTTCGCATCTTGTTGGAGGGCACATGTCAAAAATGATAGAGGCGTTCCTCGCGGGCGATCACCGCGGTGCAGCAAAAGACCACTTGACTATGCTGCCATTAATGCGGGCGATATTTGCAGCCCCAAGTCCTGTTCCTGTTAAAACATTATTAAATCAAAATGGCGTTGAAGCTGGCGGGGTAAGACTCCCTATGCTGCCTCTGAATGAAGATGAGCATGCTAGCCTAAATAAGGTATATGAAATCTACCTCCAAAAAGTTAAATAGCATTAAATAAGGGATCAGCACTGACGGCTGATCCCTAAAATTATCTTCCCAGCACATTTTATTATTTTTGAACTTGTACTTTAATTTTGGAATCGGTTATAATAAAAGAAATGATTAGTACGGGTGAACCAGATGGCTGTTTAACTTAATAGGAGGAATGCCCATTGTCAAAGCATAAGGATGACGAGGTAAAGATTTATGCAATGGGCGGCGTTGGTGAAGTTGGCAATAATATGACAGTCATTGAAGTGAATAAAGATATTTTTATTATCGATGCGGGTTTAATGCACCCTAACGATGATATGCTTGGTGTTGATACCGTGATTCCCGATGCGGCATATTTAGTGGAAAATAAGGACCGTATTAAGGCTATTTTATTAACTCATGGACATCAGGCTCATATCGGCGGCTTGCCGTATTTACTTAAGGATTTGAAAGCACCGGTTTACGGAACAAAACTGACGATCGCTCTGCTTGAAGAAAAGTTAAAGGATGTTAATGCTCTGAAAAGGGCTAAACTAAACACGATCGAACCCGGCAAAGATTTAAGGATTGCTGGTCGTACGATTGCCTTCTTCAGAACGAATCACAGCGTTCCTGATTCTGTAGGATTTGCTATTTACACTTCTCAAGGAGCAGTTGTACATACCGGGGATTTTAAATTTGACTATACACCAGTGGACGGCCAAAAGCCCGATATCAGTAAAATTTCCCGAATCGGTGACAGAGGTGTTTTATGCCTTTTATCCGACAGCAAAAACGCTGAAGTCCCAGGTAAAACACGGTCTGATGCAGTGGTCGGCGAAAATTTGGACGATATTTTTTACTTTGCCAAAGGCCGTGTCATCACATCACTGTATGCCACGAATATTCACAGAATACAACAAGTGGTTCAGGCAGCTGTGCAAAATAACCGGAAGATTGCCATCGACGGGCGTTATTTGGAACGAATCGTGGGCATGGCCACTAAACTCGGTTATCTTGACATACCTAAAGGGACATTAGTCAATTTAGACAGGATAAATAAACTTAAAGATCATCAAATAGCCATCTTAACATCAGGTATTGAAGGCGACCCGATTTCACCCCTAACTCGCATTGCTAGTCATTCACACAAACGGTTATCGCTAACAGAAAACGATTTATTTATTTTTGCATCATCGTCAACACCAGGTAATGAGAAAAGCGTAACAAAGGCTATTGATTCATTGATGAGAATTGGAGTTAAAGTTATTTACGGGGACCGGGTCCATACATCTGGCCATGCTTCCCAAGAAGAACTTAAGCTTATGCTGGAATTAATTAGGCCAAAGTATCTCGTACCAATTCGCGGTGAATTTAGAATGTTAAAGGCTCATCAAGACTTGGCCGTTTCAAATGGTATTCCGCTTCATCATATTTTCCTTTTGGATAAAGGTGATGTTGTTGAATTTACAAAAGGACAGGCAAGGCAAATCGAGAAAGTCCCGGCAGGTCAGCTTTTGGTTGACGGCCTAGGTGTCGGTGATGTCGGAAATATTGTTTTGCGTGACCGCCGGCTATTATCCCAGGACGGCACTCTCGTCGTCGTTGTGACGCTGGGCAGACAGTCCAAGAAGATTCTGTCTGGACCTGAAATCATTACACGGGGATTTGTCTATGTCCGCGAATCGGAGAAATTGATTGAAGATGCGAATAACATCGTTGCAGAAGTCTTATCGCAAGCACTGACCAAAAATGTCTCTGAATGGTCATCATTGAAAAATGGGATAAGAGACTCTTTGGGCAAGTACCTGTACGACAAAACCAAACGCCGTCCAATGATACTGCCAATTATCATGGAAATATAAAACCAGAAAACAACACTCGCGACAGCAGTGTTGTTTTTGCTTTTTGGGGAAATACAAAATATCGGCTTGTGGGGCAATGTTTGGTAATATTGTCAAGGAGCGCGGATTAGACCGTGGTAAGATATAAGGGCTCTATTTATGCCGCAATTGTAGTTCGTTCGATTTAATAAAACTATTGTTGTATTAAATAAAGCAAGCTACCGTTGTTGCTTCGCCATGGATTCCATATTTATTGAGTGCCTGCCACTATAATTCCAATCGGATTAAACCAAAAATCCAAAATCAGTAAAATTAAAGGGAGAAATGGTCTTCAGCCGGTGATGAACGCCCGAGATTGATAAAAAGACGGTGTTGAGATCGTTCAAAGAGATTAACGGAAGAAACGGCGACATTTGGGTATTAAACGAAACATAGGCTTTAGGCATAAAAGCATCTTCTCCATCAAATACTACCTTTAGTATGAGGAAAAGGAGAGATGTGAGCATGCCTGAAGAACAACCGGAAAGAGGACAAGAGCAAGAGCAGGCACAAGAACAAAATGCTATACTTAATCAAATTCAAAAGCTCGGTCAAACCCAGGCTCCAGAGGCACAGTCGAATATTCATTGCTTGACGATCGTTGGTCAAATCGAGGGACATCTGGCATTGCCGCCAAAAAATAAAACGACAAAATATGAACACCTGATTCCCCAGCTTGTTGCGATCGAGCAAAATGATCAAATTGAGGGATTAATGGTTATTCTTAATACTGTTGGCGGTGATGTCGAGGCGGGACTCGCGATCGCTGAAATGATTTCGACGATTTCCAAGCCGGCCGTAACTTTGGTTATGGGCGGCGGTCACTCCATCGGTGTTCCAATTGCTGTGGCTTCGGATTACTCCTTTATAGCCGAGAGCGCGACAATGACCATCCATCCGGTCCGAATGAACGGACTTGTTATCGGTGTGCCGCAGACATTCGAGTACTTGGATAAAATGCAGGACAGGGTTACACAGTTTGTTGTTTCACATTCTAATATAACCGAGGATAAATTTAGAGAATTGATGTACAGCCAAGGCAATTTAACGAGAGATATCGGAACGAATGTCGTTGGAACGGATGCCGTAGAATATGGGCTTATTGACGAGGTCGGAGGTTTGGGTCATGCCCTTGGAAAATTGCAAAACTTGATTGATGAAAACAAGGGAAAGCAGCCAGATGAGCAGGTGGTCCAATGATCCTTTATACGATTTATCCTCACGACGTTATTTTTGATGAGGAAGAAGACCAAGCAAAAAAGAAGCAAAAAACATTGGAGATGAACGGAGTCAAGCTGATCGTTGAGGAGACGGAAGGTGACGACTATAAAATCCTTCAGTTGATCAGCTCAGATCCCAATCACTTTCTTGACCAGCGCTATCAGCCCGGCGAAATGGTTACAATGAAGCCCTTACTTTAAAAAATACATTTCCCAAGATAAAAATGGACAGTGATTTAAACAAATCACTGTCCTTAATCTGATTAGTAAACCCGGGCCATACGCAATATCCCATCCAAGACGCAGTGTCGGACGCAGTCAACGCTCATTGAGACGCGAATACCTCCTAAGACGGAAAGACCAAAGCGGGACGCCAAATTGTTGGGCATGTACTCTTAGGCATGTACTCTTTCATTTTATTAGGTGTTACAATATCTTCATAAGAACTAATTGAAGTTATTGCTTTATTGTCTTTTGTTGAAGCCTTTACTGTAATCCACACTTTACTGTACATTAAATATAAGGTTAAATAAACAAAGGAGATGACAAGCAGCCAAGCTGCTTGTTATCTATTCTATCGTTTTGGGGTGTATATTGTGGCTAAGAAAAAAAAGAGAAAAAGCCAAAAAAATAAAGGTTGGAAAGATACGATTATTTATGAGATATCAGGTCTATTAATATTTGCTTTAACATGCATCGCCATCGCCAAACTAGGCCCGGTGGGAAACGTCTTTGTCGAAGCTGCCCGTTTATTTTTAGGGAATTGGTACATGCTGCTCTTTATTGGGACATTGATTCTATCAATCTACTACATTTGGAAACAGCAGCAGCCCCATTTTTTTACTAGAAGATTAACGGGAATTTATCTTTTAACATTTTCTTTGTTGCTGCTAAGCCATATCAAGCTTTTTAGTGCACTGACTGCTTATAGCAAGTGGCGGAATAAATCAGTCATTCTTAACACTTGGGATCTTTATAAAGGGCAGCTGTCTGGAAACATTGCGGGGGATCAGCTTGGCGGCGGCATGATTGGCGCAATCGGTTTTGCCTTTTTCCATGCCTTGTTTGATACTACCGGAACGATGTTTATGTCATTTTTTCTAATTCTTGTTGCTATCATCCTAATTACAGGGAAATCTTTGCGTGACACAGCTAAGAAACTTCTTGGCCGGATGAAAAAGGCGGGTCAAGCAGCCGTTGCCAAGCAAAAGGATCAAATCGAGCAAATGAAGGAAAAACGGAAGGAAAAGCAGGACAAGCGAAGTGATAAAAGCCGGGATAAAGAGACGGATGAACAGGCTGAGTCAGATCCTGAACCGATCATCCATGATTTCAGTGAGCATCAATCCGTTCAAGAGGCTGAACCAAAAATAAATGAACAACAGCCTGTACAACCGCAAGAAAAAGAACAGGAAGATGAAACCAAGGTGCCTGCCTTTACTATGGCAGAGGTTGAAAATACAGCGTATAAACTGCCGCCCGTTAACCTCCTGGACCGCCCTAAAGCAAACACACAGCATCATGAACGCAAACACATTGCTGACAATGTCCGTAAATTAGAAAAGACGTTTGAAAGCTTTGGGGTCAGGGCAAAAGTAAAGAAGGTTCATTTGGGGCCAGCCGTTACAAGATACGAGGTCTACCCTGATGTTGGTGTGAAGGTCAGCCGCATCGTCAGCCTTAATGATGACTTGGCCTTGGCCTTGGCTGCAAAAGAAATTCGGATCGAAGCGCCGATTCCAGGTAAATCTGCCGTGGGAATTGAGGTTCCTAACCAAGATGTCGCAATGGTAAGTCTTCGCGAAGTTCTTGAGTCCGATAACGCAAAGAAACAGGGGTCAAGACTCGCCATTGGACTCGGCCGTGATATATCGGGTGAACCTGTCTTGGCTGATTTAAGCAAAATGCCCCATCTGCTTGTCGCTGGAGCGACAGGAAGCGGGAAAAGTGTTTGTATTAATGGGATTATTACAAGCGTTTTAATGCGGACCAAACCTCATGAGGTTAAGTTGTTAATGGTAGACCCTAAAATGGTTGAATTGAATGTGTACAATGGGGTGCCCCATCTCCTGACACCAGTTGTAACGGATCCCAAAAAAGCGTCACAAGCGTTAAAGAAAGTAGTCGGCGAGATGGAACGGCGTTATGAACTGTTTTCTGACAGCGGCACACGGAATTTGGAAGGGTATAATAATTATATACGCCGTCATAATGAAGAGAATGGCGATCAGCAGCCGCTGATGCCGTATATCGTTGTCATTATTGATGAGCTCGCTGATCTGATGATGGTGGCATCAAAGGATGTGGAGGATGCCATCACAAGACTGGCCCAAATGGCCCGTGCTGCGGGGATTCATTTGATTATCGCGACCCAAAGGCCTTCGGTAGACGTCATCACAGGCGTCATTAAGGCAAATATTCCTTCCCGAATCGCATTTAGCGTCTCATCACAGACGGATTCCAGAACGATTCTCGACTCCGGCGGGGCTGAAAAGCTTTTGGGTAAGGGTGACATGCTCTTCTTGCCGATCGGTGCCTCAAAACCAACGCGTATACAAGGGGCCTTCCTGACGGATGATGAGGTTGAAAAAATCGTTGATTTTGCTATCAGCCAACAAAAAGCACAGTATCAGGAAAATATGATCCCAAGCGATGAGCCCGAGGGGACAGTAGAAAAGGTGGATGACGATTTGTATGATGATGCCGTACAGCTCGTCACTGACATGCAAACCGCTTCAGTGTCCATGCTGCAAAGACGGTTTCGAATTGGCTATACCCGTGCTGCCCGGCTAATTGATGCGATGGAAGCACATGGGATCGTAGGGCCGTATGAAGGCAGTAAACCTAGAGAAGTTTTAGTGGCAAAAATTGAAGATGATGTTTCCTCACAATAACACAAACCCGCCGATTGGCGGGTTTGTGTATTATTATGTCGAATTTTAGCATTTTTATAACATTTGATATTCATTTTTCAATGGAATTAAGTTATAGTTAGATTGTATTACAGTTCTTTTACAATATTAAAGGGGAAAAAGGGAGGACATTTGGGTGTTCAAAAAGAAATATGCAGCACTAGTAGCTGTTATGCTTGTTGTTGGCATGCTGCTTTCTGCCTGTGGTTCCAAGGATTCCGGAAATTCAGGCAACAAGGACGGCAAGGATGACAATTTCACAGTTGCCATGGTTACGGATACCGGCGGTGTGGATGATAAGTCATTTAACCAGTCAGCGTGGGAAGGGTTAAAGGCTTTTGGCAAGAAAAATGATATGAAGGTTGGCAAGGATGTTAAATACCTCCAGTCAACATCACAAGCCGATTATGCACCAAACCTTAATCAGTTGATTCACCAGAACTATGATCTTGTATACGGGATCGGTTACCTGATGGAGAGCGATGTTAAAAAAGCCGCTGAGCAAAATCCTGATGCACAGCTTGCTATTGTTGACAGCGTTGTTACGGATGATAACAAAAAGCCAATGAAAAACGTTGCAAGCATTACCTTTAAGGAACAGCAAGGCTCATTTTTGGTGGGGGTAGTTGCCGGAATGACGACAAAATCCAAAAAAATTGGCTTTATTGGCGGGATTAAATCTGAACTGATCAAGAAATTTGAAAGCGGATTCAAGGCGGGTGTGAAAACCGTTAACCCGGACGCCAAAATTTTTGTTCAATATGCTGGCGATTTCAATGCGCCTGATAAAGGGCAAGCTATTGCAGCTACGATGTATGGCAAAGGGGCAGACATCATTTATCATTCTGCCGGCGCGACTGGTAACGGCGTCTTTACTGAAGCTAAGACACGCAAGAAAAATGGTGAAAATGTTTGGGTCATCGGAGTTGACCGTGACCAATACGAACAAGGTCTTCCTGAAGATGTGACTTTGACCTCAATGGTTAAACGTGTTGACAATGCTGTCACTGAGGTTTCTAAGGAAACTCAGCAAGGCAAATTCCCAGGTGGAAAAGTGCTTGAGTTTGGTTTGAAAGATAATGGCGTGGGAATTACAACTAACAAAGACCATATGGAGCATGTTTCAGCTGACGAGCTTAAGAAAGTTGAAGAATATAAAAACAAGATTATTAACGGAGAGATTAAAGCACCGAAGACAGATAAAGAATATGATGCTTATCTTTCTTCGCTTAAATAGTATTGATGAGGAATGGACAAGGGTCGCTCCCGACCTTTGTCCATTATTTGGATAAAGGCCTTAAATAGATGGGAGTCGAGAAAAATGTCTTATGTGATTGAGATGCGGAACATCCGGAAAGAGTTTCCCGGAATTGTTGCCAACGACGATATCACTTTGCAGGTTAACAAAGGTGAGATCCATGCTCTTTTGGGTGAAAATGGAGCAGGCAAATCAACACTTATGAATGTGTTGTTTGGTCTTTACCAACCCGAAAAAGGTGACATCCGCGTTAAAGGAAAGAAAGTGAATATCACTGACCCTAATATTGCTAATAGCCTCGGCATTGGCATGGTTCATCAGCACTTTATGTTAATTGACAAATTTACCGTCACCGAGAATATTATATTGGGCAGTGAACCGACTCTGGGCGGAAAACTGGATTTAAAGCATGCCGGAAAGCAAGTTATGAAACTTTCCGAACAATACGGGCTGGATGTTAAACCTAATAAAAAAATTGAGGATATCTCTGTCGGCATGCAGCAGCGGGTAGAAATTTTAAAGACATTATATAGAGGAGCAGACATTCTTATTTTTGATGAGCCAACCGCGGTTCTAACTCCTCTTGAAGTCAAAGAGCTCACTAAAATTATGAAACTGCTTGTTAAAGAAGGCAAATCAATCATCCTGATTACCCATAAATTAAAAGAAATTATGGAAATCTGTGACCGCTGTACAGTCATTCGCCGCGGAAAAGGGATCGGCACTGTGGAGGTAAAGGATACCAATCCTGATCAACTTGCCAGTATGATGGTGGGCCGTCAAGTTAATACAAAAGTGAATGATGAGCCATACAAGCCAAATGGTGATGTATTGATTGTTGACAATTTGACGGTCGTTGATTCGCGAAAAGTCCCGGTCGTCGATCAGTTGAATTTGACAGTTAAAGGCGGCGAGATCCTGGGGATTGCCGGTGTCGATGGCAATGGTCAAACTGAGCTGATTGAAGCCATCTCCGGGTTAAGAAAGGTTAAAAAGGGATCGATCACATTAAATCAAAAGGAAATCACAAATTTAAGTCCAAGAAAAATCACTGAGAAAGGCGTCGGGCATATCCCTGAAGATCGCCACAAACATGGATTGGTCCTTGATTTTTCCGTCGGTGAAAATATTGTATTGCAAACGTATTATCAGAAGCCGCAAGCGACGGCAGGGTATCTGCATTATAACAACATTTATCAAAAGGCAAAAAGTCTCATTAAAGAATATGACGTCCGAACCCCCGATGCTTATACCCCAGCCAGAGCTTTATCTGGAGGCAACCAGCAAAAAGCGATCATTGCCAGAGAAATTGATCGCAGCCCTGATCTGCTAATAGCTGCACAGCCGACGCGGGGACTGGATGTCGGCGCGATTGAATTTATTCATAACAAACTGATTGAAGAACGTAAGCAAGGGAAGGCTGTCTTGCTTGTTTCTTTTGAGTTGGATGAAATTTTGAATTTAAGTGACCGAATTGCGGTTATTTATGAAGGCCGCATTATTGATATTGTTACACCAAGTGAAACAAATGAAAATGAATTGGGTCTGTTAATGGCAGGCCAGAAGGAAAAGGCGGCGGTGCAGCGTGAAGAGAATTTTTAATAATAATCGTCTATTCAGTTTCCTGATCCCTGTCATATCTGTCATACTTGGCCTTCTTGCCGGTGCAATAATCATGCTGATTACTGGCTACAATCCGTTGCTAGCTTATCAATCTATTATTCATTCTATTTTCTTTGAACCATATTATAGCGGGGAAACCATAAGGGCTATGATCCCATTGGTTTTATCTGGACTTGCGGTTGCCTTTGCCTTTCGGACAGGACTGTTCAATATTGGGGTTGAGGGGCAGCTGCTTGTCGGCTGGTTTACTGCTGTTGCTGTCGGTATAGGCTTTGGCGACCTGCCGAAAGCGGTGCTATTGCCGCTTGCCATTATCGCCGCTGCGTTAGCAGGCGCTATTTGGGGGTTTGTCCCGGGCTTTCTTAAAGCGCGTTTTAAAGTTCATGAAGTTATTACAACGATTATGATGAACTATATTGCTCTTCATGTGACAAACTATTTGATTCGGACATACCTTTATACACAAGGTGAAAGAACACCATCGGTTCCTGAATCAGCGTCATTGTCCTCTAAGTTTCTTATGGATTTGACGCAGGGGTCACGGCTCCATTGGGGATTCATCGTTGCACTTATCGCGGCGGTCATCATGTGGTTTATCCTTTGGAAAACCACCAAAGGATATGAATTGAGATCCGTTGGCTTTAATCCTAATGCCTCCAAATATGCCGGAATGAATGTGAATCGAAACGTTATCCTTTCCATGGCGATTTCCGGCGCTTTTGCCGGAGTCGCAGGTGCGATGGAAGGACTCGGGACATATCAGTATATGACGATTAACTCGACATTCATTGGCATTGGATTTGACGGCATTGCCGTTGCCTTATTAGGGTTAAATACTTCTATAGGTGTTATATTTGGTGCGGCATTATTTGCAGGACTGAAAATAGGGTCGATCAGCATGCAATCCATCGCAGGCGTTCCGACAGACCTCGTACAGATCATCATTGCTTTAATTATCTTTTTTGTTGCTTCGAGTTATTTGATTAGGTGGCTGCTCGTTCGCTTAAAGAAAGGGGGCAAATAATATGGATATCATGCATATTTTAGAAATTGTCATTCCAACGGCTATTTTGACTGCTACCCCCCTTATTTTTACTGCTCTTGGCGGTGTTTTCAGTGAGCGATCAGGCGTTGTTAATATTGGTTTGGAGGGGCTCATGATCATCGGTGCCTTTATCGCGGCTATTATGACAACCATCTTTGAAGGGTGGGGTCTGGGCGGGGCGTCACCGTGGCTTGCTATCCTGGTTGCAGCCATCGCATCGGCAGTCTTTTCATTGCTGCATGCTTTGGCTAGTATTACGTTCCGAGCTGAACAGGTTGTCAGCGGTGTGGCTATTAACTTTCTAGCTCTGGGTCTTTCGGTTTTCCTGGTTAAACTGATGTTTAATGGGAAAGGCCAAACACCGTATATCAAACATCGAATTGATAAAACAAATATTCCGTTTTTGCACGATATTCCGGTTATTGGCCCGTTATTTTTTTCCCATGTGACCTATACATCCTATATTGCCATTATCATCGCGTTTATTGTTTGGTACATTATATATAAAACACCCTTTGGGTTAAGGTTAAGATCAGTAGGCGAACATCCGGCTGCAGCCGATACACTAGGAATTAATGTTTCGAGAATGCGATATATCGGCGTCATGTTAAGCGGTGCTTTCGCCGGAATCGGCGGTGCTGTATATCTTGTCACGATTTCCTCGAATTTTAGCGGCACAACCATTTCTGGCCAAGGGTATCTCGCGCTCGCAGCAATGATCTTCGGAAAATGGAATCCAATCGGGGCTATGGGAGCCGCCTTATTTTTCGGTTTGGCCCAATCCTTGAGTATCACAGGAGAACAAGTCCCGCTTCTGAAAGATATCCCGGATGTCTATTTATTAATCGCGCCATACGTTTTAACGATCTTGGCATTGACAGGGTTTGTCGGCCGTGCCGACGCTCCTAAAGCAAGCGGCATTCCGTATATTAAGGGGAAAAGGTAAACAATTTTAAATCCTTAAAATAACCCCGCTAATTTATAGGGCGGGGTTAAGTAATGATTGATAAATATAGATAACAATGAAGTTATTAGGGTAAAATAATTTTTAAGACATATTATTTAAAAGAGGTGATCTGAATGTCGTATATTAATGAACAGATTCATACCTTAGGCGGTCTTAATGTACATATGATCCCGACGGATAAATTTAAAACATTGACCCTTTTCCTTCAGTTTAGGAGTCCTTTGGAAAAGGAAGATATAACAAAACGGGCGCTATTGTCTTATGTTCTAAAAAGCTCAACAGCTGTTTCACAATCTTCACAAGCCTTGCAGCACAGATTAGATGACTTATATGGGGCAACACTGTCAACTGCTTTGTCAAAAAAAGGGGATAATCATTTACTCTCATTATTTGTGACGGTGGCTAATGAGCGGTTTATCTCAGGTGCGGAATCCCTTTTGGATGACGCTATCAGTCTTTTGACAGAAGTTGTGTTTCAGCCTAATGCCGAAGCCGGCCATTTTGATGAAAAGACGGTCAAAAAAGAAAAAAGGGCTTTAAAACAAAGGCTCGAAAGTATTGTAGATGACAAAATGAGGTTTGCCAACCAACGGCTGATCGACGAAATGTGCCCAAATGAAAGCTACAGATTGCATACTTATGGTTATCAGGATGAATTGGAAAAAATTACAGCCGAAGAGCTTTTCCGCTATTACCAAAAAATGCTTGCGGAAGATCAACTAGACCTTTATATTGTCGGCGATTTCGAAACGAACCAAGTCTTGGAACGTGTGAAAGCCTCATTACTCTTTAAAGAGAGGCAGGCGCCTGCGGCGGCTGATAGGCGATTTTCACCGATTGTACCTGAAAGGGTTAACACCGTGAAGGAACAGCAGGATGTTGAACAGGGTAAACTTAATCTAGGCTTTCGAACAAATATTATTTTTGGTGATGCTCTGTATCACGCTTCACAAGTATTTAACGGTCTGTTTGGCGGTTTCCCTCATTCAAAGCTATTCATGAATGTCAGGGAAAAAGCAAGTCTTGCGTATTACGCTGCTTCAAGGTATGAAAGCTATAAAGGACTATTGATTGTGATGTCAGGAATTGAATTCGAAAATTATGATCAAGCGGTGGATATTATTAAAGAACAGCTTGCGGCCGTACAGAAGGGTGATTTTAGTGAACATGAAATTGACCAAACCAAGGCATTGCTCAAAAATGCTATTTTGGAATCATTAGACAGTCCTTTTTCTTTGATTGATCTGTTATACCAAGATGTTTTATCGGGAGAGACACATCCTGTTGAAACTTGGCTCCGGCAAATTGACGGTGTAACGAGGGATGACATTGTTCGTGTTGCAGAACAAACATCACTAGATACCATTTATTTTTTACAAGGTGAGGAGGGACGCTAGCATGGAGAAACAAGTCTTTGATCAGCTTCAGGAAACTGCTTATCATCATAAATTGAAAAATGGCCTTCAGGTCTACATTTTGCCAAAAAAGAATTTTAACAAAACCTTTGCAACATTCACAACAAATTACGGATCCATTGATAATCATTTTATCCCTTTGAACCAAAGCGACTGGAAAAAGGTCCCCGACGGAATCGCTCATTTTCTTGAGCACAAAATGTTTGAAAAGCCTGATGGCGGTGATGTCTTTCAGGATTTTGGGAAACAGGGAGCATCAACGAACGCCTTTACATCCTTCACCCGAACTGCCTATCTATTTTCGAGCACATCACAGGTTATGGAAAACCTGTCAACATTGATCGATTTTGTTCAAACACCGGCTTTTACCGAAGAAAGTGTGGAAAAAGAAAAAGGGATCATCGGTCAGGAAATAAGAATGTACAGTGATACACCTGATTGGCGGGTTTATTTTGGCCTGATCGAGAATATGTATCATCAACACCCGATCAAAATTGACATTGCCGGTACAATTGAATCCATTAGTCATATTACAAAAGAGTTATTATTAGACTGTTATAAGACCTTTTATCATCCAAGCAATATGCTGTTGTTTATTGTCGGCCCGGTTGACCCAGATGACATTGTAACATTGGTTGAGAAAAATCAGTCTAAGAAGGAATATACTGATCAACAGCCAATTGAAAGACAATATCCTGATGAACCGAAGAGTGTTGCCAAAAAAGAATCAACGGTTAAAATGGGTGTACAAACACCAAAGTGTCTGGTTGGTTTTAAAGAGCGGGACATTCATCGGTCGGGAAGTGATTTGATGAAACATGAACTCAGCGTCCAGCTGCTTTTGGAGCTTATGTTCGGAAGGGGTACTGAAAATTATAAAGCGCTGATTGATGAAGGTCTGATTGATGAAAGCTTCTCTTTTGAGTATAGTGAAGAGTATCAGTTTGGTTTTTCAGCGATTGGAGGCAACACTGAGGATCCTGAGAAACTTTCCCAGCGTCTTAAGGAAATTATTGATGATTACAAAACCGGAATATTGGATGAGGAAGCTGTTGAGAGGGCAAGGAAAAAACGGATTGGCAGCATGCTCAGGGCCTTAAATTCACCTGAATATATTGCGAATCAGTTTACAAGGTATAAGTTTAACAGCATGGATTTGTTTGATCTCATTCCAACCCTTGAAGAGCTCACAATCGAGGGGCTTAACCAAACCCTTCAAGAACATTTTCATGATGACGCGTTTACCAAGTGCGCGGTCATCAAAAAATAGGTGATGACATTGGATATTGCACTTATTACAGGAGCGAGCGGCGGCATCGGTCAAGCCATCGCCCGCCGGTTAGCAACGGATGGCTATTCCCTATATCTTCACTATAACACCGGGGAAGATAATATTAATAAGATGGTTAGTGAATTAAGGGACCGCCATCCAAAACAAATTTTTGAAGCTGTTCAGGCAGATCTGACCCAAAAATCCGGCGTCTTCCATTTGCTTGAACAAATTCGTGATCCGTTGGACTGTGTCGTTTATAACAGCGGAAAGAGCAGTGTGTCACTGATGACTGAAGTCACGGAAAATGAATTGGACGACAATGTCCAACTGCATTTAACAAGTCCTTTTCTTCTAATTCAGAAGTTGTTGCCGCCAATGATTAATAATCAAAGCGGCAAGATTGTCTTCATATCATCGATCTGGGGACTGACAGGTGCGTCTATGGAAGTTTTATATTCCATGGTTAAAGGCGGCCAGAATAGCTTTATTAAGGCTCTGGCAAAAGAAGTAGCCCCGAGCGGTATATCGGTTAATGCAGTGGCTCCCGGGGCTGTAGACACCCAGATGATGGCGGACTTCAGTGAGGAAGATCTTGAGTTTATTAAAGAAGATATCCCCATGGGGCGGCTAGGTCACCCTGATGAGGTGGCTGATTTAGTCGGATTTCTCGTTTCACCTCAGGCAGATTATATTAATGGTCAAGTGGTTTCGATTAATGGTGCATGGCATTGCTAAATGTCATGCATATTTTTTCCCATGTCAGACATCCTATCCTTGAAGGACCAATTCAAGGAGGTATAAATAAATGTCTGTATTAGATAACTGGGATTCATGGAAGAACTTTCTGGGTGATAAGTTACATCAGGCGGAGGATAAAGGGATTAGCGAAGAAGCTATTTCTAACTTCGCAACTGAAATTGGCAGCCATCTTGCTGATAAAGTCGACCCAAAAAATGAACAGCAAAGAATCCTGTCGGATTTATGGAGTGTTGCCGATAAAGATGAACAGCACGCCATTGCCCATATGATGGTAAAGCTGGTTAAAAACAACGGAACTCAAGGTTAAACCCGGGGAATGCCAATAGGCATTCCCTTTTTAAAAACAATTGAATATAACATGACCATTGGCTGTTAAGTCTTTTCTTGAAAGGTAAGATCATTTATTATAGATTTATAATGATATGTTTAAAAAGGGGAAGGGGTCTTGCTATGGATAAAAAAGAGTGGTATTTGGAGTATGAAATACATAGAAACCGTCCCGGATTGTTGGGCGATGTGGCCTCACTTTTAGGGATGCTAGGGATAAATATTGTGACCATTAATGGTGTTGACAATGAAAGACGCGGGATGCTTTTATTAACTGATGATGACGCCCAGATTGAACGGTTATTAGCCATTGTCAAAACGATGGATAACATTACATTGACCAAATTACGGGAGCCCAAACTAAGTGACAGGCTGGCTGTCCGCCATGGACGTTACATTGAGCGGGATGCCGATGATAAGAAAACCTTTCGTTTTATACGTGATGAGCTTGGACTGTTAGTTGATTTCATGGCAGAGCTTTTTAAGCAAGACGGTCACAAACTGGTTGGCATCCGCGGCATGCCTCGGGTCGGCAAGTCGGAATCCATAGTAGCCTCTAGCGTCTGTGCCAACAAAAGGTGGCTGTTTGTTTCTTCAACTCTTCTTAAGCAAACGGTCAGAAGCCAATTGGCTGAAGAAGAGTTTTCTGATGACCATATCTTTGTTATTGATGGGATTGTATCAACTAGACGGTCATCGGAACGCCACTGGGAGCTCTTGCGCCGAGTCATGCGTATGCCGGTAACAAAGGTTGTTGAACACCCTGATGTCTTTGTACAAGGCACTGAATACCGTCTCGAGGACTTTGACTACATCATTGAATTACGAAACACCCATGATGAGGAAATCGTCTATGAAGTCACCCAACCCGATTTATCATCTTTTGATTTTTAATTAATATTGGCAGGTGTTAATAATTGAGCGAATTAGGTCAAGCATTAAGGGATGCGCGGAATGAAAAGGGGATGTCATTGCAGGATGTCCAAGGTGCAACAAAAATTCAAAAGCGCTACCTTTCTGCTATTGAAGCGGGAGATTTCAGTCAGCTCCCCGGAGAGTTTTATACAAGGGCATTTATTAAAAATTATGCTGAATCCGTTGGGCTTGACCCACAAGAATTGTTTACCGAGTACACTCGTGAAATCCCTAAAGCCCGGCAAGAGCCTGTTGATGTTGACCTGGCAAGCGGTACCAGAATTCAGAGGAGCAAGGAACGAAAAAGGAAGGCGCCAAAGCCTGTGAAGCATAATGGCCCGATGTTTGTTTCCTTTTTACCAAAAATTATAATCATCATTGCGTTAATAGCTGTTCTGGTTGGTATATATATGGTAGCCATATACATATCGTCAAACCGTTCCGAATCTACGGCAAATCAGCCTGAGAATAAATCCGAGATTTCGTACAAAAAAGATGGAAATCATAAAGCTGCTGCCAATGACCAAAAAGATCAGAATAAAAAAGAGGCAAAAAAGAAGGATGAACAGAAGAAACAAACCGATAAAAGGCCATCGCTGACATTAGATAAGACCGAGGGAAGCTCATCTTATTACACGTTAGCTAAGACTGATCAGTTCAAGGTTAACATTTCCGCCAAGCCGGGAACCCAAACGTGGATCGGCGCCGAGAACAGTAAAGCTGGAAAAAAATATGCGTTTGGTTTAGCGCAAGATGACAAGGATTTTAATTTTGATGCATCTGACGCCAAACAAATCAGCATCAGGATTGGCAACACCCATAACACGGTTATGACTATTAACGGTGAGACGTTTGATTTCCCGAATGACACGACTACACAGAACATCTACATTACTTTTGACAAGCAGTAATGTCACACAAGAGAGTCACAACTTGGTGACTCTTTTATCATTAAATTAAATAAATGTTTTTTCGATTTTAAGGAGGAATCTGACATGAATATAGCTAATAAAATAACAATATCAAGAGTAATCCTCATTCCCATCTTTCTCATCTTTCTGCTTGTCCCCATGTCACTCGGCACGATAACCATTGGCGGTGCCGAAATATCCGTCTCACAATTTATTGCAGGCATCATCTTTATTGTTGCATCTTGTACGGACTGGCTTGATGGTTATTATGCAAGGAAGCTGAACCTCGTCACGAATTTCGGGAAATTCCTTGATCCGTTAGCAGATAAACTGCTTGTTACCAGTGCATTCGTTTCTCTCGTAGGGCTTGACCTTATACCTTCATGGATGGTGATCATTATTTTAGCAAGAGAATTCGCGGTTACAGGACTTAGGCTAGTAGCAGCTGGTGAAGGTGACGTTATTGCCGCAAGTGGTGTAGCCAAATGGAAGACCTTATTCCAAATGGTGGGGATTATTTTGTATCTGTTTAACAATGTGCCGTTTGGCTGGGGGGGATTTCCGCTTGCCCAAATTATTATGTGGGTTGCGGTCATCATGACCATTATTTCCGGATGGGATTACTTTTATAAGAACCGGGAAGTCTTGCTTAGATCCAAATAACATGATTGTAGGTGTGTGACATGAACGCGGAGATCATTGCTGTAGGTTCAGAATTATTATTAGGACAAATAGCCAATACGAATGCGCAATTTTTATCAGAACAGCTTGCTATGCTTGGCATCAATGTCTATTTTCATACTGTCGTAGGGGATAATCCGGACCGCCTGAAAATGGCAGTCAAACAGGCGGAGAAACGTGCTGATCTCATCATCTTTACCGGGGGATTGGGTCCAACAAAAGATGATTTAACAAAGGAAACGATTTCTAAAATTCTTGGCCGTCAGCTAGTCTATGATCAAGAGGCGCTGCAAAGCATCCTTGATTATTACAAAAAAACCGGCCGTCATATGACAGAGAATAATCGAAAACAAGCGCTGGTCATTGAAGGAAGTGACGTGCTGCCTAACCGTCAGGGCATGGCACCGGGGATGCTGACAGAGACATCCGGACGGACGTATATATTGCTCCCGGGGCCACCCTTTGAGATGAGGCCAATGTATTTGGATTACGTCAAACCGCATTTATCTGGCCGTCATTCAGAACAGATCGTCTCCAGGGTGTTGAAATTTTTCGGCATTGGTGAATCGGCTCTTGAGACTGAAATTATGGATCTTATTGACGGTCAATCAAATCCTACCATTGCCCCGCTCGCCAAAGAGAGTGAGGTTACACTCAGACTGACTGCCAAACATACGGACAGGCTTCATGCGGAACAGATGATTGATCAAACCGAACAGCTTATTAAGGGAAGGGTTGGACAATATTTCTATGGTTACGATCCGATGACGCTTCCCATGGCTGCTTTTTATCAGTTAAAAGAAAACAGCTTAACGGTAGCAGCTGCGGAAAGTCTGACGGGGGGGCTGTTCAGTAAACAATTGACGGATATACCCGGGGCGTCGGATGTTTTTAAGGGATCAATTATTTCTTATTCAAATGATGTGAAGGAAAGGCAGCTGGATATCCCTGCTTCATTATTGGCAAGTGACGGGGCTGTCAGTGAGGCCTGTGCCAAAGCAATGGCACAAAGCGTCAGAGCGAAGTGCGGGGCAGACATTGGCGTAAGTTTTACCGGTGTTGCCGGTCCGGAGAAGAGTGAAGATAAGGATGTCGGAACAGTTTATATTGGAATCGCGGACGCGATGACAGCCTATAGCTTTTTATATCATATGAATGGGACGAGACCGTCAATTAGAATCAGAACAGCTAAATCAGGCTTCGACTTGCTGCGGAGATATGTATTAAAGACATCTCCATTTAATTAATCGAATAAATGTTCGCAAAAAGTATTGGCAAATGCCAAAAAAAAAGCTATGATGGAAGTAGTTCATTTAAGGAGTGATCTCATGAGTGATCGTAAAGCAGCCTTGGATATGGCGTTAAGACAAATAGAGAAGCAATTTGGCAAGGGTTCGATTATGAAGCTTGGCGAACAGGCTGAACAGCGGATTTCAACTGTTTCAAGCGGTTCACTGGCTCTTGATATTGCGATGGGTGTCGGCGGTTATCCGCGCGGAAGAATCATTGAAGTCTATGGCCCTGAATCTTCAGGTAAAACAACTGTGGCCTTGCATGCCATAGCTGAGGCACAACGGAACGGCGGCCAGGCAGCGTTTATCGATGCCGAGCATGCTTTGGATCCGGTTTATGCTGAGAAGCTTGGCGTTAACATCGATGAATTATTATTATCTCAGCCTGACACAGGTGAACAGGCGCTTGAAATTGCCGAGGCACTGGTGCGAAGCGGTGCCGTGGATATTATCGTTATTGACTCCGTTGCGGCATTGGTACCGAAAGCAGAAATCGAAGGGGAGATGGGCGATTCCCATGTTGGTCTGCAGGCGCGGTTAATGTCTCAAGCTCTAAGAAAACTTTCGGGAGCGATCAATAAATCCAAAACAACAGCGATCTTTATTAACCAGATTCGTGAAAAGGTCGGTGTTATGTTCGGTAACCCTGAGACGACACCGGGTGGCCGCGCGCTGAAGTTTTATTCGTCTGTCCGGCTTGAGGTTCGCCGGGCGGAAACTTTAAAACAAGGCAATGAAATGGTCGGCAACAAAACGAGGATCAAAGTCGTCAAAAATAAGGTTGCTCCGCCATTTAAGCAGGCGGAAGTAGATATTATGTACGGCGAGGGCATTTCTCATGAAGGTGAAATTCTTGATATTGGTTCTGAATTGGACATTGTTCAAAAGAGCGGTGCGTGGTATTCCTATAATGAGGAGCGTCTTGGTCAAGGACGGGAAAACGCTAAGCAATACCTTAAAGAAAACAGTGATATTCGTGACCATGTTGTTGAACAGATCCGTACACACTATCAACTTGACAACAAAGTTGAAGAATCGGAAACTGAAGACTCGAACAAGCAAGGCGAGTTATTATAACATATGTTAAAAATACCCAGGTTACAGAAAACTAGTGCTGGAAAAAGCGCTAGTTTTTTGCACTTCTGTATATAGACATTGACAAGCCTTTTTTCCATATATACAATTGAATTGTATATTCTAATTTCTTTAAATTTGAAATGCATGTTTGATTTTGTTTAAAAAACGAAGCCTTCTATGGCTTCTCGAAAGAATTGTTAATAGCAAGGAGGTGAATTGGATGACGACAGTATGGTTTATCATCTCCATTGCGCTGATCTCTGTAGTTTGTCTTTTTATTGGTTATTTTATTCGAAAGTCCATCGCTGAAGCCAAGATAGCAACCGCTGAAAATGCTTCAAGGCAGATCGTAGAAGAAGCCAAGCGTGAAGCGGAAGCACTCAAAAAAGAAGCACTTCTAGAAGCCAAAGATAACATTCATACTTTGAGAACTGAGGCTGAAGGTGAGATTCGCGAGCGTCGCAACGAACTTCAAAAACAAGAAAATCGACTTGTTCAAAAAGAAGATTTGCTCGATCGCAAGAGTGAAACACTTGATAAAAAAGAGGATTCATTAGACAAAAGGGAGGATTCTCTAGGGAAACAACAACGACAAATTGAAGAGATGGAAAGCAAAGTGGAGGAATTGCTGCAAGAACAGCAAGCGGAGCTTGAACGCATTTCCGGATTAACCAATGAAGAGGCGAAGGAATTGATCCTGGGCCAAGTTAGACAGGAAACGGCGCACGAAGCGGCACAGCTTGCTAAGGAGATCGAAAATCGCTCCAAAGAAGAGGCAGACAAGAAAGCAAAGAATATTCTTTCGCTTGCCATCCAACGTTGTGCAGCAGATCATGTGGCTGAAACAACGGTTTCTGTGGTCAACCTTCCAAATGATGAGATGAAGGGCCGGATTATCGGGCGTGAAGGGCGCAATATCCGGACTCTTGAAACTTTAACTGGCATTGATCTTATCATTGACGATACACCTGAAGCGGTTATATTATCGGGATTTGATCCAATCAGGCGTGAAATCGCCCGTGTAGCTTTAGAGAAGCTTGTACAGGATGGTCGAATCCACCCAGCGCGGATCGAAGAAATGGTTGACAAATCACGCCGTGAAGTGGACGAGATGATCCGAGAATATGGCGAACAGACAACGTTTGAGGTTGGTATACACGGTTTACATCCTGATCTCATTAAGATTCTTGGCCGACTTAGGTTTAGAACAAGCTACGGACAAAATGTATTAAAGCATTCGATGGAAGTTGCGTTCTTAACAGGGTTAATGGCTTCAGAATTGGGCGAGGATGTGACGCTAGCCCGCCGTGCCGGTTTATTGCATGATATCGGCAAAGCCATCGACCATGAGGTTGAAGGCAGTCACGTTGAGATCGGTGTTGAACTGGCAACGAAATACAAAGAACATCCGGTTGTTGTTAACAGCATCGCTTCCCACCACGGTGACACAGAGGCAACATCCGTTATCGCCACATTGGTTGCGGCTGCAGATGCATTGTCAGCGGCCCGGCCCGGGGCAAGACGGGAAACGCTTGAAACTTATATACGCCGTTTGGAAAAGCTTGAGGAAATCTCCGAGTCTTTTGAAGGAGTAGAGAAATCCTTTGCGATTCAAGCGGGGCGTGAGATTAGGATCATGGTGCAGCCGGATGTCATAGATGATACCAAATCATATCAGTTGGCACACGATATTACCAAGAAGATTGAAAATGAACTCGATTACCCTGGACATATTAAAGTAACGGTAATCCGTGAGACAAGAGCAGTAGAATATGCGAAATAAAAAAAGCGGCATGTTTTGCCGCTTTTTTTTCTTTTAGGAAACTATAAAATGGTCGTCTTGAGGATAACTTATTGTGACTTTCGACTAAATCATCAATTATTTGTATAAATAACGATGATTTTTAGACAAATTTATAGTTAATGTAGACATTAACCTATATCGTTAGGATTTTTATCGGACTGTCGTTCCGTTATTCGGTCATTCAAGAGGTCATTTGAGTTAATTTTTCGCAAATAGCGGAGTCTGAGTCCTATAATGAATGAGTGTAGCTTTTATTATTTAATTGTTTGGCGAAAGCCAAGTTTTCTTTATTTGTTATAATAAACGATAGCGATCTATTGAAGGAGAATTCTTATGAGAATATTATTTATCGGAGATGTCTATGGAAAGCTTGGCAGGCAAATGGTGGCTGATTACCTGCCTAAATTAAAAAATCATTATCGCCCAACGGTGACCATTATCAATGGCGAAAATGCTGCCCACGGGAAGGGTATAACCAAAAAGATTTATAGCTCTTTTATGGAAGCAGGCGCCGATATGGTAACAATGGGCAACCATACGTGGGATAATAAAGAGATTTTTGAATTTATCGACGATGCAAAAAGGCTTGTCAGACCAGCCAATTTTCCTGATGGAACACCCGGTGACGGGATGAAATTCTTGCAAATTAATCAGTTGCAGGCAGCTGTCATTAATTTGCAAGGCAGAACGTTTTTACCGGCCATTGACGATCCCTTTCGCACGGCTGACCGGCTTATTGAAGAGGCCAGGAAAACGACACCTATTATTTTTGTCGACTTTCACGCGGAAACGACGAGTGAAAAGCTGGCAATGGGCTGGTATTTGGATGGCAGGGTTTCGGCTGTTGTTGGTACACATACACACGTGCCAACGGCCGATGAAAGGATTCTGCCTAAAGGTACTGCTTATTTAACAGATGTCGGAATGACGGGGCCTTATGATGGCATCCTTGGTGTACAGAGGGACGCTGTGATAAAAAGGTTTTTAACACATCTTCCGGTCCGTTTTGAAAGCGAAACGGGGCGCACGCAACTAGGCTGTGCCGTTATTGATGTGAATGACAAAACAGGCAAGGCCGTTAAGATTGAAAGAAAACTAATCAATGATGATCACCCTTTTTATGGCTAGTTTCGAATAATTAGAAAATTGTATATAAAAGAAGGAATACCAGTGTCCATATGGAATATAAATAATATGGGATGACAATCTACCCGAGGAGGTTCAAGAATGGATATATTAAAAGTTTCAGCAAAATCCAACCCTAATTCCGTAGCTGGCGCACTAGCAGGTGTCCTTCGTGAAAGAGGCACAGCCGAAATCCAAGCCATTGGAGCTGGTGCGTTGAATCAAGCGGTGAAAGCTGTAGCTATTGCCAGAGGATTTGTAGCACCGAGCGGGGTTGATCTCATTTGTATACCGGCATTTACAGACATACAGATTGATGGTGAAGAACGGACAGCCATAAAGCTGATCGTAGAACCTAGATAATAAGAATAAATTGAAGACAACGGCCTGTTTGTTCTTATGAGCAAACAGGCTTTTCATCTGTATTGAAAGTATGGGGGTGATAGCATTGGCCAGCTTCAGGGCCTAGCCCCTCGAGTCACTTCGGCCCCCTTGCGGCGGCGACAGCCTCCTCGGGGGCCTCCAGTGCTTTTCGGGGCTGACCAAGGCGCATACGCTTTTCATCTGCTTTATCTACATAAAAGAAAATGATATAATCTATAGATGGTATAAGATGCCTATTGGAAGGAGGCTGCAATAATGACTAAGGCGAAACAAGATAAGACGGAAAAGGATTATTCGACATATTTTCAAACGACATTTAAACCGCCGTCTCTGAAAGAAGCTAGAAGACGCCGTAAAAAGACGATACAATTTTTAAATGATTTCAGTATACCTGATGATATAGAGGAAATTGGTAAAGGTAAAAAATATTTAATCCGCACTTACGGGTGCCAGATGAACGAACATGATACTGAAGTCATGGCCGGCATCCTTGAAGAAATTGGTTATGAAGCAACAGAAAATGAGGAAAATGCCGACATCATTCTGCTTAACACTTGCGCTATAAGAGAAAATGCAGAAAATAAAGTGTTTGGTGAAATTGGACATCTCAAGAATTTAAAACGTGAAAAGCCTGAACTTATCTTAGGTGTTTGCGGCTGTATGGCTCAAGAGGAATCGGTCGTTAACCGGATTCTTCAGAAGCACCAGCAAGTTGATCTCATTTTCGGCACACATAATATACACCGATTGCCACAGCTTGTTAAAGAAGCCCTGTTCAGCAAAGAGATCGTCATGGAAGTTTGGTCCAAAGAGGGCGACATCGTTGAGAATCTCCCTAAGGTAAGAAAAGGAAATATTCGCGGCTGGGTCAATATTATGTACGGTTGTGATAAATTCTGTACCTATTGCATTGTGCCATATACGAGGGGTAAGGAGCGAAGCCGTCACCCTCAGGAAATCATTGATGAGGTTAGGGAGCTTGCTCGCCAAGGCTACAAAGAAATCACTTTATTAGGTCAGAATGTTAACGCCTATGGCAAAGACTTGGAATCCATTAAGAACTATGGTCTCGGTGATTTGATGGATGAAATAAGGAAAATAGATATACCAAGAATCCGTTTTACGACAAGCCATCCCAGGGATTTTGATGATCATCTGATTGAGGTGCTCGCAAAAGGCGGTAACCTAGTTGAGCATATCCATCTGCCTGTGCAATCTGGCAATTCCGACATGCTTAAGATTATGGGCAGAAAATATACAAGGGAAAGATATCTGGAACTCTTTTATAAAATCAAAGCAGCGATACCTCATGCAACATTTACAACTGATATTATTGTTGGCTTTCCGAATGAGACTGACGAACAATTCGAGGATACCATGTCGCTAGTGCGTGAATGCCAGTTTGATGGCTGCTACACTTTTATCTACTCTCCGCGCGAAGGTACGCCGGCTGCGAGAATGGAAGATAACATTTCCATGGAAGTAAAGAAGGAACGTTTGCAGCGCTTGAATGCCCTTGTGAATGAGCTTGCTGCCGAAAGCAATGCTAAGTGCGCCGATCAAGTTGTTGAAGTGCTCGTTGAAGGGGCAAGCAAGAAAAATCCCGATGTTTTATCAGGGCA
This sequence comes from Scopulibacillus darangshiensis, assembly GCF_004341035.1. Taxonomy (GTDB): domain Bacteria; phylum Bacillota; class Bacilli; order Bacillales; family Sporolactobacillaceae; genus Scopulibacillus; species Scopulibacillus darangshiensis. Next base: position 79,323 of record NZ_SLXK01000006.1, on the reverse strand, counting down.
CACAAGAACGAATAAAGTCGTCAATTTCCGCGGACCAAAATCACTTATCGGCAACCTTGTTAATGTTCGGGTGAAAAATGTAAAGACATGGTCATTAGATGGTGAGCTAATCGAAGAAAAGGCGGAGGTCTAAAGCGAATGACGGAATATACAAGAAGTGAAATCATTGAAAAAGCAAAAGACATTGCGCAAATGATTGCTACAACTGATGAGGTTGACTTTTTTAAGCAGGCTGAAGAAAAGATCAATAAAAATGAGAAGGTCCAGAAGATCATCGCACAAATTAAACTTTATCAAAAGGAATCTGTTAATCTGCAACATTTCCAAAAGCATGAAGCTTTAAAGAAAAATGAAGCTAAGCTCGATGAGTTAATGAAAGAATTAGACAGCATTCCTATTGTACAAGAGTTCAAACAATCGCAAGAGGATGTCAATGATCTGCTTCAGCTGATCTCAACAACCATTTCCAATAAAGTGACAGATGAGATTATTCAATCAACCGGCGGCGACCAATTAGAGGGTAAAACAGGCTCCGGATTAAACGCCGGCAATCCTCTTGGATGTAAATAAAAGACAAAGGGCTTCCCATTAAGGGGGCTCTTTTTCCTTTTCTTTGTGACCACTTCATTACCTTCTCCATACATTAAAGTATGGTGACAGGGCGAAACAATCAATTTTAAGGCACACTAGTTATTCGTCCCGCATAACATGACAGAGAAGAAGGTAAAGGAGGTTTTGGACCCTTGTCTGGTATTAAAGACTATGCTTATCGGGAAATCATAACAAAAGCCATCTGTGGTAAGGGCAAGAAATTCAGTCAAACAGCGCATTCTATTTCACCAACACATAAACCTTCTAGTATCCTAGGATGTTGGGTCATCAATCATAAATATAAAACCCACTATCAAAGGGATTGTGTCATTGTTGAAGGCAGCTATGATGTGAATATTTGGTACTCCTACAGCAACAATACAAAGACCGAAGTAGTTAGTGAGAACGTCGCTTATCGTGATCAGGTCCCGCTAACCGTAAAGGATAAGAATGTCGTTTCTGATCGGATGGAGGTTGTAGCAACAACCTTGCAGGAACCAAATTCCTTAGAAGCGAACATTTCGCCAAATGGTAATAAAATTGTTGCTCAGGTTGAGAGGGAGTTCCTTGTCGAAGTGATTGGTGAAACGAAAGTGAAAGTTCAGGTTGATGATGACGACTTTTTCAATGAAGAGGAAGAATGGGAAGATGATGAACTGGAGGCTGCCCTTGAAGAAATAGATTCAGATTTCATTGTTGAAGATGAAGATGAATAGAAATGTCAGGGAGAAGAGATGATCTTCTCTCTTTTTGTTTTCGGCGAAAACAGCTGGATTTATGGTATAATACAGAACGAATGAACGATAAAAAATAGGAGTGGAGAAATCTTTATGACATATACTCCGATGATCCAGCAATATCTGTCAATCAAGGCACAATATGAAGATGCCTTTTTATTTTTCCGTTTAGGTGATTTTTATGAAATGTTCTTTGAGGATGCCAAAAAAGCGGCGAGGGAACTTGAAATCACATTAACATCAAGGGATGGGGGAGCCAAAGAACGCATCCCGATGTGTGGTATTCCTTATCATGCCGCAAAACAATACATAAAAGTGCTGGTCGAAAAGGGTTTCAAAATTGCGATTTGTGAACAGGTTGAAGACCCAAAGCAAGCAAAAGGTGTGGTTAAAAGAGAAGTCATTCAGTTGATCACACCGGGTACAGTAATGGATGATCAAACACTTCAGCCTAAGCAAAATAATTATTTAACTTCTATCACTAGTTTTGATGACGGGACTTACGGTTTCGCGGTGAGTGATTTGACAACGGGTGAAACGAAGGTAGCATCAGTGCCATCATGGGATAGCGTCATCCAGGAAATCACAGCGTTTGAAACAAAAGAAGTGGTTGTCGCGCCTTCGTTTGAGTCATCCGAGGTTGACAGCCTTTACGAACGGCTTAATATAACGGTGTCATATGAGGATGGCATAGATATTCCTGAACCCCTTGAACAGATCGCATCACGAATTGATCAAGAAAAGTTGCGCCAAACACTTGGCCGATTATTGTGCTACCTTATTAAAACACAAAAGCGCTCGCTTGATCATTTACAGATGGCAGAGGTTTACACTGTGTTGGATTTCATGGCGATTGATCCGAATTCCAGGCGCAATCTAGAGCTGGCGGCTACGATGCGCGATAAGAAAACTTACGGAACCTTGCTGTGGCTGCTTGATCAGACAAAGACAGCCATGGGCGGCAGGAAGCTTAAACAATGGATTGAAAAGCCGTTGTTGAATCAAGACAGTATTGAAGCAAGACATTCTGCAGTTGAGGCGATGATTGACAGCTTTTTTGAAAGAGAAACGGTCAGAACATCCCTTAGTCAGGTCTATGATCTTGAGCGGCTCGTCGGCAGGGTCGCTTTTGGTAATGTGAATGCAAGAGAGCTCATTCAATTAATGCGCTCCCTTGAGCAAATCCCGGACGTCATCACGGCCTTGCAAGTCATTACGAATGACACCATTCGGGAGTTGAGCCGGCAAATGGACCCTTGTGACGATGTCAAAGCAATGATCAAGGCAGGTGTGAGGGGAGATCCGCCGATATCAGTGACCGAAGGCGGGATCATAAAAGACGGTTATGATGACAAACTCGATAAATACAGGCATATTAGCCGAAATGGGAAGGCATGGATTGCCGAACTTGAGCAACAGGAAAGAAAGGCGACCGGGATTAAATCACTGAAGGTCGGTTTCAACAAAGTATTTGGCTATTATATTGAAGTAACAAAAGCCAACATCCCATCCCTTCCCGAGGGAAGATATGAGAGAAAGCAGACGCTTGCGAATGCTGAACGCTACATCACTCCTGAATTGAAGGAAAAAGAAAAGCTGATTCTTGAGGCTGAAGAAAAACTGGTTGATTTGGAATATGAGCTTTTTCAACAGATACGGGAGCAGGTGAAAGCTCACGCTGTGCGGCTCCAAACTTTAGCTAAACTTATTAGCGAAATTGATGTCCTTCAAAGTTTTGCGGTGGTTAGTGAAGAGGGGCAGTATGTAAAACCTGTTTTTTCAGCCGATCGGATCATTCGCATGAAAGCATGCCGCCATCCCGTTATTGAAAAGGTGATGAAGAATCAAACCTTTGTTGCCAATGACCTTTACATGGACGATGACTGTGAGACACTATTGATCACTGGTCCGAACATGGGCGGGAAAAGCACCTATATGAGACAAGCAGCACTATCTGCTATCATGGCGCAAATCGGCTGTTTTGTACCTGCCAAGTCCGCTGTCTTGCCGATCTTTGACCAAATTTTCACCAGAATCGGTGCTGCGGACGATCTAGTTTCCGGTCAAAGCACATTCATGGTGGAAATGCTTGAAGCAGAATACGCCTTGTCCCACGCAACTCAAAACAGTTTGATTTTATTAGATGAAATCGGAAGAGGAACATCAACGTATGACGGTATAGCCCTGGCACAAGCTATTGTTGAATTCATCCATGATCACATATCTGCTAAAACGCTATTTTCAACGCATTATCACGAATTGACGAACCTCCAAGGTGAGCTGCCGCGGCTGCGAAATGTTCATGTCGGGGCAATGGAGGAGGATGGCAAGGTTGTTTTCTTGCATAAAGTAATGGAAGGACAAGCTGACAAAAGTTACGGCATTCATGTTGCTCAGTTAGCTGGACTGCCTGAAGCGCTCATTGAGCGTGCGGGGGCGATTCTTTCGGTGCTTGAGTCCGATCAGGCAAAAGTAATGGAAACACCTGGCCCAATGGTGTCAGGAATAAAAGAAACACAACCTGACGAAATAGAACAGCTGACATTCTTTGCAGAGCAAAAGCCGGGGGAAGAGAAGGAGAAACTCACATCTGCAGAAAGGCAAGCCATTAAGGCTCTAAAAGCCATCGATTTAATGGCGATGACGCCGATGGATGCAATGAATCAGCTGTACACATTACAAACAAAGCTTAAAAAGTAAAAACGCCAACGGGCAAGCAGAAAGGCTGAGGTGACAATGGGGATAATCAGAAAACTGGACGAGCCGCTTGCGAATAAAATCGCTGCTGGGGAAGTGGTTGAACGCCCAGCTTCGATTGTCAAAGAATTAGTTGAAAACGCCCTTGACGCTGAGGCATCGGCCATTCAAGTTGATGTTGAAGAAGGCGGGTTAACAAAAATTAAAATAACAGATAATGGTCATGGCTTTGCTGAAGATGACTGTGACATCGCTTTTGAACGTCATGCCACAAGTAAAATATCTGAGGAAAATGATCTTTTTCATATAAAGACTTTGGGTTTTAGAGGTGAAGCCCTGCCAAGTATTGCATCCGTTTCCCATCTCGAATTGAAAACGTGTACTGGCGAGGAGGCGGGAACGCATCTGGTTCTGCAGGGCGGTCATATCATTCAATCAGGCCATACGGCGAGCCGGCGCGGAACAGAAATTACTGTGTCGAATCTTTTCTTTAATACACCAGCACGTCTAAAACATTTAAAAACGGTCCACACTGAACTTGGTAAAATTTCTGATATTATGAATAAGCTTGCCCTTTCTTACCCAGAAGTCCGGTTTGGACTGACACACAATGAAAAGCCGGTATTCCAAACAAATGGAAAAGGTGATTTGCGACAGGTGCTGGCGGCTATTTATGGGATGCAAACGGCAAAAGCCTCACTACAGGTACGGGATGAATCATTGGACTTCCAAGTGCGGGGCCTTTTGGTGAAACCAGAAGTTACAAGAGCGGGAAGACAATATGTTTATATTTTCATCAATGGCCGCTATATTAGAAATTATCCTATTTTCAATGCGATTATGGCCGGATATCATACACTCTTGCCAATCGGAAGGTACCCCATTGCTGTCCTTCATATTGAGATGGATCCTACATTGATTGATGTCAATGTTCATCCAGCGAAACTTGAAGCGAGGATAAGCAAAGAAAAAGAGTTGTGTCAGCTGATTGAACAGGCCGTTCGGGAGACGTTTCATCAAGAACAGCTTATTCCGTCAGTGCAAAAAAGAGATAGAAAAGAAAGTGTATTGAAACCGGAACAGCAACAGCTTGACTTCGATCAATCGCATGCCGGCTTTCCTGAGAAAAAGGAGAGAAAAATCGAACGGCAAAAAAATGCTACTGCCGTGAGTCCGCCGGTTATTGAAGAGCCAGCAGCCAAATACGATCAACACCGTGACAACCAAGAACAACCGGACCAAGAATGGGACGAAACGATAGAGCAGGCTTTTCACTCACCAGAATCATCAAGCCCTGTTGATAAGGCTGAGAGAATGCCAAGGGTCTATCCCATCGGTCAAATGCATGGCACATATATTCTGGCCCAGAATGAAAATGGACTATATATCATTGATCAGCATGCAGCTCAAGAGCGGATTAAGTACGAATTCTATCGTGAAAAGGTTGGCGAAACAGCAAAAGAGGTGCAAGAGCTGCTCGTACCTATGACATTTGAATTTACGCCTTCCGAGTACACCACTATTGGGGAGTACGAAGATTATCTAAAACAAATAGGCTTGGCGTTTGAGCCTTTTGGTCAACACTCTTATATTATCAGATCACATCCGCAATGGTTTCCCAATGGGAAAGAAAAAGAAACGATTGAAGATATCGTGGGTCAGCTTCTTGAAAATCGTCATATCTCGATTAAGAAGCTGCGGGAGGAATTGGCGATCATGATGTCATGCAAAAAGTCAATTAAAGCGAACCGTTATCTGCGGGCAGATGAAATCGACGCCTTGCTCAAACAGTTAAAAGAAGCTGAGGACCCTTTTACATGTCCTCATGGCAGGCCGGTGATCGTGCACTTTTCAACGTACGAAATGGAAAAGTTATTTAAACGGGTGATGTAAAAGGTACTTCCCGGGCACTTTCAAAGCATGAAAGGAATAGAAAATGAAAGAAAAAGTAGTTATTATCGTTGGTCCAACAGCTGTTGGGAAGACAAAATTGAGCCTTGATATCGCCAGGGTATTCAATGGCGAAGTGATTAATGGTGATGCGATGCAGGTTTATCAGGGATTGAATATTGGAACAGCAAAAATCCCTGAAACAGACATGCAAGGTATCCCGCATCATCTCATTGATTTCCTGCCGCCATCTGAGCCATATACTGTGGCAGCTTTTCAATCTGACGCCAGACAACTTATACATGACTTGAACGAACAACATAAATGTCCTGTCCTTGTAGGTGGCACAGGTCTCTACATCAAAGCTGCTGCCTATGATTATCAATTTACCGACGTGGAAGATGATCCGGATTTCAGGAAGGAAATGGCACGTATTGCTGAATCGCAGGGAAACATGGTGCTTCACCAGAAATTAGCCGACATCGACCCAGTGTCTGCACGAGCCATCCACCCAAATAACGTGAACCGTGTCATTAGGGCTTTGGAAGTTTATCATCTGTCAGGACTGCCTTTTAGCATGCATCAGCAAGATCAAGAGCCCGCACCGCTCTTCGATATAGCTTTAATCGGTCTGACGATGGATCGTGAGTTGCTTTACAAACGCATCAATCAGCGAGTTGATGATATGATTGAAGCCGGCCTGATCGATGAGGCGAAGGCTTTGTATGATAGTGGCATTCGCAATGTTCAAGCGGTCCAGGCGATTGGCTATAAGGAACTATACCGTTATTTTGAAGGAGAATGTACACTTCAGGAAGCCGTGAGCCTTTTAAAACGGAATTCACGCCGTTTTGCAAAAAGACAATACACATGGTTCCGCAATCAAATGGATGTTACGTGGTTTGATATGACAGAGGCGCTGGACCATTTTGAGAAAAAAGCTGAAGAAATCATTCGGTTTGTTGCAGGAAAGTTGGAAATAAGGTCGAAGTAATCTGATATAGAGAAAAAGGAGGATCATGGTATGAAACAAACAGTTAATATTCAAGATACTTTCTTGAACCAGCTTCGCAAGGAAAGCACATTTGTTACAATATTTTTGCTTAACGGCTTCCAGTTGAAAGGGCAAGTTAAAGGTTTCGATAACTTTACAGTCCTGCTTGAAACGGATGGTAAACAGCAATTAATTTTCAAGCATGCCATCTCGACCTTTTCACCCTCAAAGCCAGTAAATTTGAATAATCAATCTGAATAATACGAGAAAACCTCCAATACTCCATTGGAGGTTTTCTGTTTTAGTCTATTATCTCAGTTCATATTATATTATGATGAACATGAAGGGATGTGCTGTATGAGGAGACAGGGGGCATAAGGAATCGTGTTTGTTAAGTTTATCGTACAAGTTTTTTTAATATTAGCGTTAACACTCATCCATTTTGGAGTAAGGTCCATGCACCGAAACTTAAGAAAGCAAAAATCTTTTTTGATCTTTTTGTTTTCAGCTTTAATGATCATTTTATGTATGTCCTTTCCGGTAGCCCATGAATCAGGGGTGTTGATGGATTTAAGGATTGCCCCGTGGTTAGCTTCATTTCTTTATGGCGGCATAGGGGTTGGGGTATTAACCACCGTTGTCATGGTGCTTTATAGGATCATGCTCGGAGGCGGAGGGGTATATATCTTCCTGGTTTCATATATCATCACGGTGATCATGCTTTTCTTTACATATAATAAATTTAAGGATAAGAAGTATTTGACAAAATTGTTGTTTACGAGTGGGATTATTATCTTTCATTCCTTATTGGTTATTTTTTTTGTACGTATGTTCAAGGATTTGTCCTTTTTTATCACAAGCCCTTGGTTTAGTTTCGGTTTTATTGTATACCCTGTTTTAACAAATTGGTTTGTTGTTTTTATCATCGAAACGATGCATGAAAATGATGTCCTTAGCCATGAAGTGGCAAAGTCGGAAAGGGCGCATATTGCCAGTCAATTGGCTGCAAGCGTAGCCCACGAAGTGCGTAATCCGATGACTGTCATTAAAGGCTTTCTACAGCTTCTGAGGTCTGATAAGCAGCTTTCTGATAAGTATCAGCACTATCTCATTACAATGGAGCTTGAGCTGGAACGGGCGACCGCGATCATTACAGATTATCTCTCTTTTGCTAAGCCTGGGAAAATTAAAGTTGAACGGTTTCTTGTGAAAGATCAGCTTAATTTTGTCATACAGACGTTAACCTCATATGCCCTATTAAAGGGGGTAGAAATTCGTTGCCAAGATCGTATGGATTGCTACATTAAAGGAAGTAAAGAAAAGTTTCAGCAGGTTCTTTTAAATATTGTTAAAAATGGTGTGGAAGCCTCGAATAATAACAGTTTTATTGATTTGGAAACCGTCAAGCGCGGTGAGTCCGTTATCATTACCATTCGGGATTACGGTCACGGCATGGAGAGTGAACAAATTGCCAAAGCAGGCTTGCCGTTTTACACAACCAAAGAAACTGGAACAGGATTAGGTCTCATGGTGTGCTATCAAATTATAAAAGCGATGGACGGGAGAATACATATTGACAGTAAGTTAGGACGCGGCACGTGTTTTACAATTATCTTGCCTTCTGAAGAATAACCCTTTGTCATATCTATGAATTATCAGGATGCATTCTGTTCCTTTGAAAGGAAATGGGCGTTTGTCACAAAAAAGAGGCGAGGGCGTATAGTGAAGCAAAGGAACAGTGAGGTGAGTCACGTGTCGGATACTTATACTCTTAAGCAAAAAAGTCAAATAAATGTTATTCTTAGCCAAACGAAGAATGCCGAGACCCCGGTTACTCCGCAAAAAGAAGAGCGCGGGAAGCATCGCCCCTTAGATGATATCGAAATGAAATTAAATAAATTAGTGGGGCTCGAAGAAGTCAAACGGACGGTTAAGGAAATTTACGCCTGGCTTTATATCAGCCAAAAAAGAAAGGAACAGCACCTGAATGTTCAAAACCAATCCTTGCACATGCTTTTTAAAGGAAGTCCCGGCACAGGCAAAACGACGGTTGCTAGACTCTTGGGGGAGCTTTTTCGAGATATGGGCATTCTCCCAAAAGGACACTTAATTGAAGCAGAACGGGCAGATCTCGTTGGTGAATATATTGGCCAAACAGCACAAAAAACGCGCGACTTGGTAAAAAAGGCGATGGGTGGTATCTTATTTATAGATGAAGCTTATTCCTTGGCTCGGGGTGGAGAAAAGGATTTTGGCAAGGAAGCTGTCGATACGCTGGTCAAACAAATGGAAGATAAAAAGGATCAGTTTGTATTAATCCTTGCCGGCTACTCCAGTGAAATGGCCCGTTTTTTAAAGCTAAATCCCGGACTGCCTTCAAGATTTCCGATAATAATTTCCTTTCCCGATTATACTGACAGTGAATTGATGACAATATCAGAGCAAATGCTAGAAGAACAGGAATATAAGCTGACGATTGAGGCTAAGAAGAAGCTCACAAGGCATTTAAAGCAAAAAGTATCTGAGAATGAAAAATCCTTTAGTAACGGGCGGTACGTCAGAAATCTGATTGAAAAGATGATTAGGCAGCAGGCAGTCAGGCTCCTCAGGGAAGGCCAATATGATCGCGATGCCTTATTGACGCTCAGAGCTTGCGACCTTACCGTAGATGAAGGCAAGACTATATAAAAGAGGCAGGAATAGCATGGAGAAAATGATATTGGCGGGATGTCAATTACCGACAATGAGTGATGAATCATTTGAATCATCGATGGAGGAACTGAATGCATTAACTGAAACCGCCGGCGGTGAAGTGAAAGCGACGATTGCCCAAAAAAGACTGCGCATTGATGCGGCAACCTATATAGGCAAAGGAAAGGTTGAAGAACTCGCCAACTTGGAAAACACTGTTGATGCGGATACGATTATCTTCAATGACGAGCTGACCCCCAGCCAGCAAGCTCGGTTAGCCGATCGTTTAAAGGCAAAGGTGATTGACCGGACACAACTAATCTTAGATATTTTTGCCATGAGGGCAAATTCCAGGGAGGGTCAGCTTCAGGTAGAGCTTGCCCAGCTGCAATACATGCTCCCAAGGCTAAGCGGGATGGGGACAGCGTTATCCCGTCTTGGCGGGGGCATCGGCACACGCGGTCCCGGGGAAACTAAGCTTGAAACTGACCGGCGTTACATAAGAAAGCGAATCACAGATATAAAAAAACAATTGAACACCATTGTTCAGCACAGAGAGCGTTATCGCGAGCGGCGCCGAAACAACAAACAATTCCAGATCGCTTTAGTTGGTTATACGAATGCCGGGAAATCCACCTTATTTAATCGCTTAACTGAAGCGGAATCTTTTGAAGAAAACCAATTGTTTGCCACCTTGGATCCCTTAACGCGGAAATTTAAATGTCCCAATGGTTTTCAAGCGCTGATGTCTGATACCGTGGGTTTTATTCAGCATTTGCCAACCACCTTAGTGGCAGCGTTTCGGTCAACACTTGAGGAGGTGACGGGTGCGGATCTTATAATCCATGTGGTTGACATTTCCCATCCGGATCATATGCAGCATGAGTTGACAGTTAATGAACTGCTGGAAGACCTTAATGCGGGAAATATCCCCAAGCTGATGCTGTATAACAAGAGGGATTTGCTTAGGGAAGCCTTTATACCCCCTAAGGGATCGCTTCTTGTCACCGTTTTTAACCCTGAGGATATCGGACAGATCCGTGCTGTTATTGAGGCAAAGATTATTGAGCAGATGGTGCCTTATAGGAAAAAAATTAATGCAGGGAATGGCAAGCTGATGGCTGCGGTTAAAATGAGTACCATCGTCACTGACAGGCGTTGGATTGAAGAAACAGATCAGTTTGAATACAATGGCTATGTTTTACAAGATTCCCCGCTTTATTTTAAATTAACATCCCACTGCAACAGCGAGGAGTAAGCACAGATATGTATAACCAGTTGAAGCACGGCGGCCGTCTCAAGACGGTTGTTACACAAGTTAAAGAACAGATAAAGCAAAGGTTCGAACACATTGAAAAAATAGCTGAGGCAAATCAGTATAGCGTATTGAAAAGCTTCCAGGAACACCGTATCAGTGATACTCACTTTCATGGCACAACGGGTTATGGGTATGATGATTTTGGCCGGGAAGGAATTGAAGCGGTCTATGCTGATGTATTTGGCGGGGAGGCGGGCCTTGTAAGGCCGCAGCTCATATCTGGGACACATGCAATCAGCACGGCTTTATTTGGGGTTTTAAGACCTGGAGATGAATTATTATATATTACCGGGCGACCTTATGATACTTTAGGAGGTGTTATTGGTTTATCCGGTGAATCAATCAGTTCTTTGAAATCTTTTGGCATCGGCTGCAGCATTATCCCGTTAAAAGATGGTCAGATCGATGTCGAACAGGTTTTGGCTTCTGTTGGATCCCATACCCGTCTTATTGCAATCCAGCGCTCATGCGGTTACGACACCCGCCCTTCCTTTTCCGTTAATGACATCGAAAAAACGATTAAACGGATTAAAACGCAATATCCCGAAGTTACCATCTTTGTAGATAATTGTTATGGTGAATTTGTGGAAGAGAGAGAGCCATGCCACGCTGGAGCGGATTTAATGGCGGGCTCATTAATTAAAAATCCAGGCGGCGGCCTTGTTAAATCAGGTGGATATATCGTCGGCAAAGAAGATTTGGTTGACCGTTGTGCCGAACGGCTTACAGCTCCCGGTTTGGGAAGAGAGGTTGGACCGACCGCAGGCAGCTTGACAGATATGTATCAAGGCTTTTTCCTGGCGCCGCATACCACAGCGCAGGCGCTTAAGGGTGCTGTTTTCACCGCAGCTTTAATGGACAAGCTCGGCATGAAAACCACTCCGAATTGGGATGCACACCGAACAGACTTGATTCAGTCAGTCACATTTAATGACCCGGATAAAATGGTCACATTTTGCCAGGCTATTCAAAAGGCTTCGCCGATTAATTCGCATGTGACCCCTTACCCAAGTCCTATGCCTGGCTATGAAAGTGATGTCATTATGGCTGCAGGGACATTCGTTCAGGGAGGAAGCCTGGAACTGTCAGCCGATGGTCCGTTACGGCCCCCTTATACAGCTTTTGTCCAAGGCGGACTGACCTTCGAACATGTCAAGGCAGCAATATTAATCGCAGTTGATGAACTTATGGATAAAGAATGGCATTAGAAAATGGCAGAATGGACAGGAACAATATAATGTTTCTGTCCGTTTATTTTTATGTTAGAAAACCTAACATCTCTTGACACCTACAATAACATTAAGTATAATAATAATTGTGAAAGGGGGTTGTGACGGTGGATGATCAGATTCGCAGAACAATGCCGTTATTTTCGATGAGTATCGTTCAAAAGCTGACAGGTTTGACCGCCCGGCAAATTCGCTATTATGAAGAACATCATCTCGTGCAGCCTGAGAGAACTGAAGGCAACCGCCGTGTGTTTTCTTTCAATGATGTGGAACAGTTGCTTGAGATTAAGTCTTTGCTGGATAAAGGCGTTAATTTAGCCGGCATTAAGCATGTCTTAGGTATGAAAACGATCGAAGCTATGCAACCACCCGTGGAGAAAGTTGCAAAAAAACCCGAGATGTCCAATGCCGATGTGATGAAATATTTAAAATCGGAATTGATTCAGGCGGGCAGGCACGGCAAGGCTTCCCTTATCCAAGGCGAGCTATCACGATTTTTTCATTAATTAGCACAAAAAATTTTGAGGAGGATCACACTAAGCTATGGGAAAGTATACTAGAGAAGATATTATGGGAATGGCGGATGAAGAAAATGTCAGGTTTATCCGTTTGCAATTTACCGATCTACTTGGAATTATCAAAAACGTCGAGATACCTGTTGATCAACTAACAAAAGCTCTGGACAATAAAATGATGTTCGATGGCTCCTCCATTGAAGGGTTTGTCCGTATCGAAGAATCGGATATGTATTTGTATCCAGATCTTGATACGTGGGTTGTCTTCCCATGGACGTCTGAAAAAGGCAAAGTTGCCCGTCTGATTTGTGACATTTATAATCCTGACGGAACGCCTTTTGAAGGTGACCCTCGTGCTATTTTAAAGAAGCAATTAAAAGAAATGGAAGCGTTAGGCTTTTCGCACTTTAACATTGGTCCGGAACCGGAATTCTTCCTGTTCAAAATGGACGAAAAAGGTGAACCAACGCTTGAATTAAATGATAAAGGCGGATATTTTGACCTTGCACCGACTGATCTTGGTGAAAACTGCCGCCGTGATATTGTGCTTGAGCTTGAAGATATGGGCTTTGAAATTGAGGCCTCCCACCACGAAGTGGCACCAGGGCAACATGAGATCGATTTTAAATACGCAGATGCGGTAACGACTTGCGATAATATCCAAACATTCAAGCTGGTTGTTAAAACCATTGCGAGAAAGCATGGCTTGCATGCAACATTTATGCCGAAGCCGCTGTTTGGTGTCAATGGATCCGGTATGCATGCCAACATGTCACTCTTTAAAGATAATAACAACGCATTTTATGACGAATCCAATGAAAATGGTTTGAGTCAAACTACTATGCAATTTATCGCCGGCATTATTAAACATGCCCGCTCATTTACCGCCATTACCAATCCGACGGTCAATTCTTATAAACGCTTGGTCCCAGGCTATGAAGCGCCAAGCTATGTGGCATGGTCAATGAGAAACCGCAGTCCGCTGGTGCGGATTCCTGCATCACGTGGCATCAGCACACGTATTGAGGTTAGAAGCGCCGATCCATCCGCAAATCCTTATCTTGCGATGGCTGCGATGCTTGCAGCCGGTCTTGACGGGGTCAAAAATAATATGACACCGCCGGCACCAACTGATCGGAATATTTACGTCATGAATAAAGAAGAAAGAGAAGAAGAAGGCATCATGGATCTGCCGGCAACATTGAAAGAGGCGCTTGAGGTCTTGAAGAAAGACGAGGTTATGACCAAAGCGATTGGCGCCCATGCCCTAGAGCACTTTGTTGAAGCCAAAGAGATCGAATGGGATATGTTCCGCACGCAAGTCCATCCTTGGGAACGCGAACAATATATGAGCCTGTATTAAGACTTGAAGCCCCTGACACTATCGGTGTCGGGGTTTTTTGTTATTTAGCCAAGTATACTTAAAAAACGGTAAGGTATTAAGATTAGTATAAGGAATATTGTTGATTACGAGAAATTTATAGAAGAAATCGTCGAATAAAAGTTGTAATTAGCAAACAGATTGTGACAAGATCATACGCGCTATTAATTTATAATAATTGGAAAAGCTGGTTTTACTAATAGTGAACCAGCCCTAAAGATGATTGTCTTAGGGCTGGTTTTTAAATTTAGAGGAGGAAGTTTAATGCTTAAAGAAAGATTGGACACTGAATGGATTGAATTAATTTTACTTGCTAAGAGCTTGGGTTTATCTAAAGGGGAAGTTATGGCTTACATAAAAAATAACCAATCATCAATAAGCGGATGATTGGTTAAGACGTTTATTCTTTATTTCGGCGCCATCTTTGATAGTCAAGAAATTCTTTAAAATCCTTCTTATCAATTCCAGATTCCATCGCTTCTTTTACAATTGATATCCATTCGTTATCAAGGTTAGGTAACTCTTGGTCCTTTGACATAGAAGGTTCGCTCTGGACTATTGATTCAACAGTGGTGTCAAGTACAGAGGCGATTTTTTCTAAGAATTGTATTGAGGGGTTTTTCTGAAGATCTCGTTCAATAGTGCTCAGATATGATTTAGAAACACCGGCCCGCTCAGCCAGTTCTGTTAATGATAAATTCTTTTGTATTCTTAGCTCTTTTATATAACTGCCCAGCATGTTGAACCACCTCTGATGTTGAGATGAAAGCTTGTGGTCGATCATCTTTTGTCTTGTTTATTATACATTGGATGGAGGAATTTTAATATATATATTAAAGATACATGTAATTAATTGGATGGCTGTTCTTTATATAAAACACAACAAAAGTTTGATCCAAAGACGAAAATTCTTTAGAAAAATTTGATAATGTAAGGAAAATCGAGAAATTTAAAGGAAAGCGCACGTTTTGTTCGTTAAAACGAACAAAACGTATAAATATGGAATTTTTTATTTTACGATGAAGCTTTTATACTAGCAATATAAACGTTCGGTAAAAAGAACACCATTATGGGTAGTTATTTATGACTATTTTTTTTACTTGATTGTTCTTTATAACGAACGATCGTCATAGTTTCCCATGGGGGGAGGAGTCATCATTAGGCTGACTAGACTAAGAAGGTATAGAAAGCAACACTGGGCTTACATATTGTCTATGCAAATTGGACTGATTTTCCTAGGGATGGTCGTCGGCGGGATGACGTTAACATCACCTACAAACGCCTATTTCAATGATTCAGAAAAGGTTGCGATGACGATCCCTGTTGGGTCATGGGACACGGGTGAGGATGATAAATGGGATAAGAGCTCCCTTAAATTTATCAGCCAAAAAGGAACATGTGATGAACTCGCTGCCATCATCCAAAACGGTAAAGATGCAAAGGCGATGAAAGGGCCGGTAAAATATGAGGTTTACTGGATTTCGAAAGGAAATCCTAAAAATGGCTCAAACTTAGCGTCCGGGCAAATTCCAGCATTGCAATCAGGGGGAAAACACACGCTGACTTACAAACCGGAAAAGTCTGGTAACTATATGTTTAAAGCATACCAACGCCCAGATCATCCTGGCAAGGGTGAGCTGTGGAGTGAAGCCATAACGATATCTTGCAAGGCACCGGCGGAAACTGAGAAGGAAAAGTCGGGTAAGCAGCAAGAAGAAGCGAAATCTAATGATAGTAAAAAGGCGAAAGCAGCGGAGAACAATGTTAAATCAGAATCCAATAAATCAAGGTCTGCTCCTGACAAGACACAGACTGCGGAAAAAAGCAGTGACGAAAAACAAGTGACGGAGAGTAAAGATGGTTCTGGTGATAAGAATCAGGAAGTTAAGAAGCTGAATAAAGAGGAACAATCCAAAGCACCAGAAGGAGAAGTGAAACAAGACGATAATCAGTCTATTCAGCAGGATACAACGAAAAAGTAAAGGGAAAGTTAAACACATAACGGGAGGATAACATGACATTTCACACATTCAAAAAATGGGTCAGCAGATTCGTGACGACAATTTTGTTTATAACATTACTTTTTATGGGGTTTGTCGTCATTTCATCAAAGGCATCAGGCGGTGAACCGAACTTTTTTGGTTATCAGTTGAAGTCGGTGTTATCCGGCTCAATGGAACCTACTTTTCTAACCGGATCGATCATTGCAGTAAAACCGATCGAAAATAAAACCAACCTCAAGAAGGGTAAAGTCATTACTTTTTTGAAGGATCAACATACGGTCGTCACTCACCGCATCCATGAGGTGAAAGGAACGGGTAGTCACACGCAATATATTACTAAGGGTGACAACAATGAGGAAGCTGATAGAGAGCCTGTACTAGCAAAAAATGTCATGGCGGTATATACCGGGTTCACCATTCCCTACGTCGGTTATTTTATGAATTATGCCCAATCAAAAGAGGGGACAGCGATTCTTCTAGTTCTTCCAGGGATTCTATTAATCATCTACTCAGTTATCACGATTTGGAGGGCTATAAAAGATTTAGAGGATCCAAAGGAAAAGGATACGTCAACAGTAAGTCAATAAGCTTGATTCCCGGAAAGGGCATGCCCATCCCCGGGTTCAAAATAAATTGTACATATCTATTGGGAAATAGGTAAATGAAAGGATGCTTATAATGGGTCTTAAAAAGAAATTGGGTATGGGAATTGCTTCAGCAGCACTTGGTTTATCTTTGGTGGGCGGCGGAACTTATGCTTATTTTAGCGATCAGGAAGTAACGAATAACACGTTTGCGGCGGGGACTTTGGATCTGACCACAAATCCAACCAAGATTATCAATGTGGATAACATCAAACCTGGGGATACAATGTATCGGGAGTTCAAGCTTAAGAACAATGGTTCACTTGATATCGGGGACATCACTTTAAATACAGACTATACAGTCACTGATGCTAAAGGTAATAACAAAGATGATTTTGGCAAGCATATCATGGTTAACTTTTTGGTTAATGATACTAATAACCAAGGCATTGTGTACTCAGCGACATTAGCGGAGCTAAAAAGCAAGCCGCTTGATGTCATACAAAAGAACATCATAGACGGCAGCGGCGGAAAGCTAAAGGCCGGTAAAATGAATAAAATGTACGTTGAATTTGAGTTTGTTGACAATGATAAGGACCAAAATGAATTCCAAGGCGATAAGGTCAATCTTAAGTGGACTTTTGATGCAACGCAAACTGCTGGTGAAGAAAGATAAAAAATCTATTAATCAATCAATCACCTAACCTCCTTCAAGATATGTCAGATCCAAGCCATAGGTGATGCAAAAAGAGAGAAAGAAGCCTTAATGGATGAACCTCCGCAAATTTGCGGGTTCATATATAACTTTACATACCCGAAAACGGGTAAGAGGAGGAAAAGGATGGGTATTAAAAAGAAGTTAGGTATGGGTATTGCCACAGCGGCATTGGGTCTGTCGCTAGTAGGAGGAGGAACTTACGCGTATTTCAGCGACCAAGAAGTCACAAACAACACCTTCGCAGCAGGAACTTTGGATTTAGGAGTCGATCCGTCTACGATCATTAACGTCGACAATCTCAAACCGGGAGATACAATGTTCCGCCACTTCAAACTATCTAACAGTGGTACATTACCGATCAAAGATGTCGCTATGAGCACAAGTTATACAGTAGATGATGCAAAGGGTAACAACGGTGGTGAGGATTTCGGAGATCATATTATTGTGAAATTCTTATTCAACGCCGATAGGGGTAGTATTCCGGTTTTTGAAACATCCTTATCTCATTTACAAAGTATGACACCAAATGCAATAAAGGACGAAATATGGAGTCCAATCTTTGGAGAACATGGACCGCTCCAACCTGGAGATTCGGATAATCTGTACGTCTACTTTGAATTCAAAGACAATGGTAAAGACCAGAATAAATTTCAAGGTGATGCTTTAAATTTGACTTGGAATTTTGATGCTCATCAAACAGCTGGTACAGAAAGATAACTTACAAATAAGGCGGGATCTTCCCGCCTTATTTTACGAAACCTCTACAAATCCAAATTGAGAGGTAGAGACTATGAAATTAAAATCGATCGTTTTTAAGTTAATCATGGTGTACTGTTTTTTGGCACTGACAGCGATTGTATTTTTGCCGCTCGGTAATACAAGTGCGAGCAAAACCGCAGCAGAGATAGATCTGGCCACAACACCACAGGATTATTTGTTTAATGTTAATAACATGAAGCCGGGGGATTGGGCGACTAGGACATTAACCATTCATAATAAAGGAAATAAAAGCTTTAACTATAATTTAGACGTCGGGCGCAAATCTGGGTCTGAAAAGCTCTTTGATCAATTGATTGTAAAAATAGAAGATCAATCAGGTGTCTTATATCAAGGGGGATTAAAGGATTTTAAAGGATTTGAATCAAGGTCTCTCCAAGACTTTGATTCGGAAGACCTCACTTTCACGGTTAAATTCCCTAAAAAGTCAGGAAATGAATACCAAGGTTTAGTGACAGATGTGGCTTTTAATTTTTTTGTGGACAGTGATATGGCGCCTTCAACTCAAGGCGGAGGAACTCATAACGATGGCGGGGGTCTGACACCTGTCAGTACTCATGTAACATCTAACACAGACGGGGCGGGTTGGAAAGGTATGCTCCCACAGACCGGTGAATCCAATCCATTATTAATCATTATTCCAGGAGTCATTTTGACGGCAGCTGGGATTATCCTATTATTAATCAAAAAATCGATCATTCCCCATCCGTTCAAACGAGGGTAGTATGAAATGGCTCGCTTATTTGTTGATATTAGCCGGTGTCATAACCATGTGCTATCCAAAAGCGATCAGTACCTATCATGCTTGGCAAGAACAAGAACTGCTTGTGAAATGGGAGGGCGGGAAAGCGCAACAAAGTATGCTTCAGCTAAATAAAACATTTGAGGTCTTATCACAGAACGAGGGAAGTAAGAATAACCGTGACAGATCTGGTAACATACTTGCTATACTGCAAATTAAGAAAATTAACCTGCGCCTTCCAATTGTAGAAGGGGCTAGTCTGGAACATCTTAAGATTGCAGGAGGTCATCTTAAAGGGACAGCACCTATCGGCTCTGTTGGAAATGCAGCCATCGCAGCTCATCGCAGCTACACTTATGGCAAACAGTTCAATCGCCTGCCTGAGGTTGGAATCGGGGATGAGGTTTTAATCGAAACAAAGAGCCAAATAATTACCTACGTTGTATTTAATAAGACAATTATTAACCCAGATGATTTGTCAATTTTAAAAAGCAGAGACAACAAAAGTATAATTACTCTCATAACTTGTGAGCCTATGAAAAATCCGACGAAACGGCTCATCATACAAGCGGAGAAAAAGAAAGCACAAAATAAAGAGTCACTATCATTTTAGACGAATCTAAGGGAATTGAGGTGTATGCTTGGTATACAAATTAAAAATAAGCGTTTAGACAAGGGACTTTCAATATCCCGGCTTGCCGCTCTCTCGGGTATATCAAAAGGATACCTAAGTAAGATAGAAAGACAGAAGGCAAATCCATCTGCTCACATTATTCAACAGTTATCGGAGGTATTGAATGTGCCGGTAGAAATGATACTTAAGGGGAAAAAGGATGAATTGGATCACGATTGGGTGCATCTCATCCAGCAGGCGAAGGAGCTAGGCGTTTCCAAAGACGAGGTTAAGTTGTTTCTCGATTTTAAGAACTGGCAGCAAATAGACAAGGAAGAGGAAATGAAATAATGATACATCTA
This sequence comes from Scopulibacillus darangshiensis, assembly GCF_004341035.1. GTDB lineage: Bacteria > Bacillota > Bacilli > Bacillales > Sporolactobacillaceae > Scopulibacillus > Scopulibacillus darangshiensis. The sequence continues at coordinate 59,481 of NZ_SLXK01000006.1, read as the reverse complement.
AGCCGAGGCGTTTACCTGTCTCACCTAATGGACAGCAAAGTAAAGATCGTTTATAAAGGAAACAATCTTTGCGATCTGTATATTAACGATGAATATAAAGGATTAGCACCGTTTGATTATACTAAAAAAGCGTTGAACAGTTTGGAGAATAAGGAAGCCCAGCAGGACGCAAAGCCCGTGATGAAAAACTATGCTTTTAAAGAGTTAAAGACTGAGATAGATATGAGCGTATAAAAAAAGCCGACAATATCATGTCTGCTTTTTTTGTTACGCATAATTCAATTAATGAAGTGTTCTAAATACACCGATGACTTTGCCCAAAATAATACAGTTCTCAAGAATGATCGGTGCCATCGTTGAATTTTCAGGCTGCAGTCGAATATGGTCCTTTTCTTTGAAGAAGCGCTTGACAGTGGCTTCATCCTCTTCCGTCATAGCAACTATAATATCTCCGTTATCCGCTGTCCTTTGTTGCCGGACGATGACCTTATCGCCATCCATGATCCCGGCGTCAATCATACTTTCGCCAATAACATTAAGGATAAAGACTTCGTCAGCCCCAACCATGGCAGCTGGTACAGGAAAATATTCTTCGATGTTTTCAAAAGCAGTAATTGGTTGACCGGCTGTAACCTTACCAATAATCGGTATGTGCACAGTGTCTTGTTTTGCCATTCTTGGTTCGTCAAGGCTTAATAATTCAATGGCACGCGGCTTAGTGGGATCCCTGCGGATCATTCCTTTCTTTTCAAGGCGGGAAAGGTGACCGTGAACGGTGGAACTCGATGCAAGGCCAACCGCATCTCCAATTTCCCTTACTGACGGTGGATAGCCCTTCGTATTAACCTCTGTTCTAATAAAATCAATGATATCTTGCTGACGCTTGGATAATTTCATTCTATTAACTCCCCTCTTACGGAAGAATTTCTTACCAATAGTATAGCATGTGATGGTTATAAATACAAACACTCGTTCGAAAAAAAGCTTGACACAAACAACTGTTCGTTTTACTATAAAAATACGAACAAACATTCTTTAAGGAGCGGTTTTAATGGAACAAACCATTCGTCATCATATTAACGGGAAATCATATGTTATTTTATTCCTTTTATTAGTATTAATGATCTTTCTAGTCATGGCTAAAGGATTTAAGGCGGAAAGCTACGAGCAATATAAGACGGTCACTGTCGAAAAAGGGGATACATTGTGGGCACTTGCAAATTCAAATAAGGAAAATGCCAATAGATCAGTGAATGGTTTTATCGAATGGGTAGAGCGGGTCAATCATATCGAGCGCCACCACATTGAACCTGGACAAAAGCTGATCATTCCTGTTGAAAACAAATAAGCACGCTTCTTGCATATCAGAATAACTTAGGTTAAGCTAATAGCTGTTTAGCAAAAGTTTCGTTTTTTAAAGGGGTTTTGATATGCTTTCCAATGAAAAATTACAGCGTATCTCAGAGCTTGCCAATAAGTCGAAGAAAGAATCGTTGACTTCTGAAGAAAAGGAAGAACAGAAATCTTTAAGGGAAGAATATTTAAAAGCCTTCCGCGGGAATTTTAAAGAACATCTGCATAACGTTAAAGTCGTCGATCCAAAAGGCAAGGATGTTACGCCTAAAAAGTTAAAACAAAGTAAAGCAAAACGTCATTTACATTAGTACGAAAGCCTGATTTTTCGAAATTTGAGAAATTGGGCTTTTTTCTGTGTTGCATCACCTTTTTTTTGTGATATACTGTTATATAACAAACTTCGGAAGGGTGATCCCATATGTTACAGATATCTAAGCAAGCAGCACGGTTTTATAAGGATGAGATGGCTTTACAAGACGGTGATGGATTAAAATTATATGTAAGATACGGTGGTTATGATGAAGGTGGCTTCGCGTTGGGAGTAGAGAAGGCCCTTCCAACAGAACTAGACACTAAGACAAATATTGAAGGTATTACCTTCTTTTCCTGTCCCGATGATTTGTGGTTTACAAGCAATATCGTATTAGACTTTGATGATGAATGTTCTGATTTAAAACTAAGCTATACTGCATGAAACCAATGGCTATGAAATACTAAAGGATCCTAAACTGCAGGTGAAATCCTGGGTTCAGGGTCCTTTTTCTATAAAGGTGATATATAACAGCTAAAATACTGCCATTTTTATATACGGTTTTAGATGTTATATTGTGATGAATAAGAGGCTTTTGTGTTAAACTGAACATGTCTGTTACAAATCATGAAGGGATGATAAGCTTTGACTCAAAAAATCGAACAGTTATCGATAAACACCATTCGAACACTGTCCATTGACGCGATTGAGAATGCTAATTCGGGGCATCCTGGTATGCCAATGGGCGCAGCGCCAATGGCTTACACGCTTTGGACACAATTCATGAAACACAATCCAAGAAATCCGGAATGGTTCAATCGCGACCGCTTTGTCTTATCCGCGGGTCACGGTTCCATGCTTTTATACAGCTTGCTTCATCTATTCAATTATGACGTTACCATCGAAGATTTGAAAAACTTTAGACAATGGGGAAGCAAAACCCCAGGGCACCCTGAAGTCCATCATACACCGGGAGTAGATGCCACCACAGGTCCACTTGGTCAGGGGATTGCGATGGCGGTCGGCATGGCAATGGCCGAAAGGCATTTGGCAGGTAAATACAATCGCCAGGATTATTCAATCGTTGACCATCATACATATGCCATATGCGGTGACGGGGATTTAATGGAAGGAGTTTCCGGTGAGGCGGCGTCGCTTGCGGGTCACCTTAACTTAGGGCGCTTAGTCGTTTTATATGATTCTAATGATATATCGCTCGACGGGGATCTTAACATGGCTTTTTCTGAGGATGTACTAAAGCGCTTCGAGGCTTATGGCTGGCAAACGCTTCGTGTCGAGGACGGAAATGATATTGACGCCATTCATAAAGCGCTTAAAGAAGCGAATGCAGAACAAAATAAACCAACCATGATTGAAGTCAAGACGACAATCGGGTACGGTGCACCAAATAAGTGCGGAACGAGCAGCGTTCACGGCAGTCCATTAGGTGAGGAAGAAGTGATTGCAGCTAAAGCGAATTATGGATGGGATCATGAACCGTTTTTCGTTCCAGAAGACGTTCGGGATCATTTCGCTGCCCAGACTGATAAGGGCGTATCCGCTGAAGAAGAATGGCACAATTTGTTCTCGGATTACAAAAACGCGCATCCTGAATTGGCAAAAGAGCTTGAAAATGCCATCGCAGGTAAGCTCCCTGATAATTATGATGCTGAGTTGCCTCACTATCAAGTTGGTGATGACAAAGCAACTCGTGCTACGTCCAATGAAGTCATTAACGCTTTGGCCGGATCCGTGCCGCAATTGTTCGGCGGCGCTGCGGACCTTGCCTCATCAACGAAGACGCTCATGAAAGACAATGAAAACTTTACATCAGCAACCTATGAAGGCCGCAACATCTGGTTCGGTGTTCGTGAATTCGCCATGGCGGCAGCTGTTAACGGGATGGGATTGCACGGCGGAGTGATTCCTTATGGTTCAACTTTCTTTGTCTTCTCGGATTATTTAAGGCCGGCCCTTCGTTTGTCAGCTTTAATGTCTCTTCCGGTAACGTATGTCTTCACTCATGATAGTATTGCCGTTGGCGAGGATGGTCCGACACATGAGCCAATTGAACAACTGGCATCACTGCGGGCAATTCCTAACTTGTCTGTCATTCGTCCAGCGGATGGCAATGAAACGAGGGAGGCATGGAAGCTGGCGGTGGAGAGCCAGGATCACCCAACTGCGCTTGTGCTGACACGTCAAGGGCTGCCAACAATGGAAGGCACCGTCCGTCATGCATCGGAAGGTGTGGAGAAAGGGGCTTATGTCGTTTCCGAGGCGAAAGAAGCCGCAGAGGGTCTCATTCTTGCGACTGGATCTGAGGTTGGACTCGCTGTTAGAGCACAGGAGATGCTGGCGTCTGAAGGCACTCATGTCAGCGTTATCAGCATGCCTTCATGGGATCGCTTCGAACAGCAGGATCAAGCTTATAAAGATCAAATCCTGCCGCCATCCTTGACAAAACGACTTGGCGTAGAAGTGGGAGCATCTCTTGGCTGGCATAAATATGTAGGAACGGAAGGCGCGCTTTTAACAATTGACCGTTTCGGCGCATCGGCTAAGGGTGAAAAGGTCATGGAGGAGTATGGCTTCACACCCGAAAATGTTGCTGAAATGATGAAGAAACTGATAAAATAACGTGTTAAATCATCGAAAACCCTGTCTTTTCCTTATAGAAGGACAGGGTTTTTATTCTATTTAGCTCTTTTAGGCCTTTCGACAAAAGTAGTGAATCATCGCGACCGATTTAGACAGAGTATTCGTTAAAGCTGTACTATACTGGGTGAAACAGACTTTTCGAAAAGGAGGATAAATATGAGATATTATGATATCTTTCTTATAGAAGATGATGTCGCCCGCTTTTACTTTGGACAAGAGGTCAAGCTGTATCAGCTTTTTTTAGAAGCAAGGACCATCGATAACCTGCGAATAAAGAAAGAAATTGATAAACAAATTGATTATATAACAAAGCCTATGCCGGTCAATGCTATCCAACAAAGGATCAGCATGTCTTGCCGGCACTATCCGGGATACGATTGCCGGGGATACATACATATTTTTCAATGTACAAAAGGGGGCAGCCGTGCGAAGCTTGAAGTGCAGCCTTCAGGGTTAACGCTTCAGGGCATTGGGGATTATACTGCAGAGGCAACCTTCTTTGAAGTGCTTAGACAAATCGATTCAAGCTTTTTGGCGATCGATTTTCATTTAACGAATTTCGGCTGGTTAAAACCGATCAGAAATGCCCATCTTATCTAATGGATATTGGGTTGTACAATCGCTCTTCTTTATAGTAAACTAAGGAATGGAAGAAAAGAAAAAGGAGGACGACAATCGAATGTGGCTATATATTCTTGTGGGCGTCGTCGCTTTAATCGTAGGTCTTTTACTTGGATTTTTCATCGCCCGCAAATATATGATGGATTACATCAAGAAAAACCCGCCGATTAACGAAAAGATGCTTCGTGTGATGATGATGCAAATGGGGCAAAATCCGTCGCAGAAGAAGATTAATCAAATGATGAAAGCCATCAATAATCAATCGAAATAGATATCAGGAGAGATGCTCATGCTTCATGGGTATCTTTTTTTATACTTTAAGTTAAAGTGGATATAATGGAGATGTTATGATTGAATGAGGATGTTCTAAGAGAAGGATGAAGCTAAATGGATGTTGTCAAAAAAATATCAATTGATGAAGTCATTGATAAAAGTGATCAGATTGGTCTGATTGATGTTCGTTCTCCTGGTGAATTTAAAGCATTTCATATTCCCGGGGCAATCAATGTCCCGCTCTTTTCGAACGATGAAAGGGCAAGGATCGGCACATTGTACAAACAAAAGGGACCGCATATTGCCAAAGATGAAGGATTAAAAATCGTCTCCCCAAAACTCCCTCACATGTTTGAAACAATTAGGAAACATGCTAAAGCCTATGATCAAACTGTTATCTATTGTTGGCGCGGGGGGATGCGAAGCTTAAGTGTCGCATCCATTATGAATCTTATGGGCTGTTATACATTACAATTAGATGGCGGCATCAGATCATTTCGAAAGCGAATTGTAGGTGATCTCGAAGCCTTTGCACAAGAGGAAAAGCCCTATGTTGTTGTCGAAGGATTAACAGGCAGCCGAAAGACTGATATCCTTCTTAGCCTAAAGGAAAAAGGCTACCCGGTTTTAGACCTGGAAGGGATGGCAGGGCATCGTGGTTCGATTTTCGGATCTGTCGGGCTCGAACCAAACAGTCAAAAGGGGTTTGAATGCATGCTTTGGCTAAGGCTAAGGGAGCTTAGTGATGCCTCTTATTATATGATTGAGGCTGAAAGTAAACGGATTGGGAGGGTCGTATTGCCTGAATTTATAATTAACGGCAAAGAAAACGGAACAAGGTTCCATATTCATTATCCGTTTCAGAAAAGAGTTCAGGCGATTTATGAAGCCTACGAACCGACACGCAATGAGGGCGCCGTCTATGAGGCGTTTATAAAATTAAGGAAACACTTAAATCCAGCTTTTGCTGAAGAAGTGGAAGATGCTTATCAACAGAAAGACTATTATAAAATCATTTCACTCTTTCTGGAACACTACTATGATCCGAAGTACTCTCATAAATTTAAGGACTATAAGTCAGATGCTATCTCGCTCACAGTCTCATCTGTGGTTGAAGGTGTGGCCCGGTTAGAAGAAGAATTAGGAAAAATGGTCATGGTCCCAAAGGAGTAAAACTGGAAAGATGTGATAAAACGTTCATAAAGTCGCTGTTTAACAGCATTTCAGATCGGTTATTATGGTTATATTACTTCAAATCTAGGAGGTTGTTAAACTTGAGAAAAAAGTGGCTTTTGACATTATCAGTTATTATGGTTCTTGTTCTTGCATTGGCAGCATGCGGCAACTCTGATAAGAAATCTTCAGATGATAATAACGGCGCCGGCAGCGCTTCAGGAGATGACCAAGCGGCAACATTAAATGTGACAGCAACCAATTTTAAATTTAACAAAAAGACGTATAAGGTCCCAGCTAATAAAGAGATTACCATTAACTTCAAGAGTAAGGAAGGCTACCATGGCTTCGAAATTGAAGGACAAGATGTTAACATCCAAGGCAAAGGCACTAAGACGATCACGCTAAAGCCGGGCACTTATATGGTTCATTGCAGTGTACCATGCGGTTCAGGCCATGAGAACATGAAAGCAAAAATAGTCGCAGATTAGGGGTGCACCTCGGTGTACCCTTTTTATCTTGGTTAATCAGAATTTCACCGATGGTTTAGTTATTTTCATTCTGTCCTAAAAATGATAAGCTTATAAAGGATTTAAAGACTTGGCAAGGGAGACAGGGGTCATCATGAATAAAAAAATCTTGTATGGATTCGTCGCAGGCGCTCTTTTTCTACCATTAAGCGCGTGTGCGAATGGAGACAATGCAGAACAATCCAATCATACAAATCAATCCAGCCAGAAGACCAATAACGATACAACAAACGATAAGAAAGACCCGCAAAAAGGGGATCAAACGCAATCAAATCATAATAAAAACAAAAAGGATACAAAAACCGCCTCAACGTCTAAGGATGGCATAGTGGTTGTATCAAACCCAAAAAGTCATTTAGTTTTAGTAAATAAAACACATAAGCTGCCTGACGGGTACACTCCTCCCGATTTGACGATTCCTGACGTGCCATTCCCTTATGATGGAACATATGAAAAGATGCACCTTCGGAAAGTAGCGGCAGATGCTTTGGAAAATCTCTTCCGGGCTGCTCAAAAAGATGGCATCATTCTTTATGCTCAATCGGGCTACCGTTCATATGAGAGACAGGTAACCATCTTTAACAACAATGTAAAAACCCAAGGTGAGAAGAAGGCGAGCGCTGTCAGTGCTCATCCGGGAACAAGTGAGCACCAAACAGGGCTTGCGATGGATATCTCTAGCAGTGATGTTGGCTATCAGCTCATTCAAGACTTCGGCGATACTGAGGAAGGCCGCTGGGTCAAGGATCATTGCGCAGATTATGGCTTCATCATCAGATACCCTAAAGGTAAAGAAAGCATCACCGGTTATGAATATGAACCATGGCATTTGCGTTATGTAGGAAAGAAAGCTGCATCATACATTCAAACACATCACATTACGCTAGAAGAATATATAGCAAAGCAAAAGGGCTAAAGTGCCTTCTTTAGCCTTTTAAGTTGAATAGAAAAACGTTATAATGTGGATGAGACAATTGTATTTTCTAAATTGGTGAGAAGGTTGATCTAAATGCTTATAAAAATTGGCAGTCTATTGATCGGCGTTCTGTTCGCGGTATCGATCATCGTGGTCAGAATGAAAGCATCCAACCGGCCGACGAATGCAAAGAAAATTTTATTGCCTCCTGTATTTATGTCTACCGGTTTTCTGATGTTTGTTGTACCGGAAGTCAGGGTACCATGGAGCGAGCTGATCGAAGCCTTTTTAGTTGGGGTTTTGTTCTCGATTTTTCTAATAAAAACATCGAAATTTCACGTTAAAAATGACGAGATTTATTTGAAAAGGTCAAAGGCCTTCATTTTCATACTCATTGGATTGCTTGTCATTCGAACCGTCATGAAGATTTATTTGGAGAAAAGCATCAATTTGCCGCAGACAAGCGGGCTCTTTTTTACATTAGCCTTTGGCATGATTTTACCTTGGCGGATCGCAATGTATGTCATGTACCGCCGCTTAGTCCGCAGAATGGAGATCGGAGACGTCCCGACAACAACGTGAAAGACTGATAAAGAAAACTTGGCTTATCGCCAAGCTTTAATGGCGAAAGCCTTAGTTGCCCTTATACTTTATTCCGCATTTTCGCTTTAGCGAACTTAAACATTCTTAAAGTATAAAGAAAACTTGGCTTATCGCCAAGCTTTAATGGCGAAAGCCTTAGTTGCCCTTATACTTTATTCTGCATTTTCGCTTTAGCGAACTTAAACATTCTTAAAGTATAAAAAAAGAGGGTCCCTTGGAATTTAAGGGACCCTCTTTAAAATGTTTAAAAAAAATGTTCATAAGGTTGTATATCAATCTCATGTTTCGTTAATGTTTTCCTTAAAAACTTGTGATCACGCTTTGGTGTTGCTTTGATATAGCCCTCGATAATCAAAGCTTCAGTAATTTGTCGTGCTTTATTTTTGAGCGCAAGCTGACCGATTTTCCCGGCGATTTTCTCCTTCGCAACGTCTCTAAATAACTGGGGCACCGGTGCCACTAATTCTTCAAGAAAGGCGAGCTGCTCGTCAGACCATAGAGATCTGGTCTGTTTTATGTAATCCGTTTGCCAATCAAGTATTGATTTCCCGTCATCTTTCGGCAAACTTTTGAGAAACTTGCGAAACATAAAGAAACCGCCGATGACCATCAAGCCAAAAAAAATGACGGACCATGTAATGATGAGTGTCATAAACCATCCAGACATCACGCACACCCCTTTTAAAACCTTCCATTTCCATTATATCTGGGTTTCTATGGTTGAATCAAGATAAGATTCATAGAAAAGCAGGCTCTTACTTTGCAAATTCCGGTTATAAGCACGAAATCATTCGATCTGCCTCCTTGACTGTCATTTATGTCCCAATGGTTCCGCTTACACAGGCTGATTGTACCCTACTCAATCCTTGATAATCATTTTAAACGTGCTATCATAAGAAACTGTTGAAAGAAAAAAGCGAACAAACAAAGAAAAATACGAACAACTAAAAAAAGTAATGATTTTAGGAGGCGTTGGATGTTACAAAATAAGACAGTGGCGTTTTTAGGTGCGGGTTCAATGGCGGAAGCGATGATTTCGGGCATTGTCCACGATGGAAAAATCCCTGCCAAGCAGGTTATCGCTACAAATAAGTCTAGTCATGATCGGTTGCAGGAGCTTTCTGCAACATACGGCATTACTGCCGTCAAACGGGATGCACTGGATTATGGAAACATAGATATTTTTATTCTTGCAATGAAACCTAAGCATGCCGAGGATGCCCTTTCCGAAATAAAGGACAGGCTGCGCCCTGATCAGCTTATTCTCTCCGTTTTAGCGGGGATATCAACATCCTTCATAGAAGAGCGGTTAAACGCGGGACAGCAGGTTATACGTGTTATGCCGAATACTTCAAGCATGATCGGAGAATCGGCTACAGCCATTACCCCTGGAAAGCATGCGGCCATGGATAAAGTGCAGGACGCTAAGATGTTATTACAAGGGATCGGCGGCGTGTCCATTATTGATGAAGACAAAATGGACGTTTTTACCGGTATTGCAGGCAGCGGTCCGGCTTATATCTATTATTTAGTTGAGCATATTGAAAAAACTGGGATGGCTGCAGGGTTAGACAAGGCGCTGGCAAGGGAGATAGCCGTCCAGACAATCTTTGGTGCTAGTAAGATGCTGATGGAGACGGATACGTCACCGACCGATTTAAGGGAAAATGTCACATCACCAAATGGAACAACGGCAGCTGGGCTCGAGGCTTTAGAGAAAAACGGCGGGGGCGTTGCCATAGCTGAAGCGATTAAAGGCGCAGCCGAACGTTCTAAAGAAATCAGTGCTGAGCTGCAAAAAACCCCCATTCCTAACTAAGCGGATAGATGAAAACCAAAGATAAGCTGTCTGACACCATAAAGCATGTTAGACCGCTTATTTTTTTACTAACTGGAGTGATTAGGAGATGAAAATGAATAAAAAACGGATTGTCATAAAAATAGGAAGCAGTTCTATAACAAGTATGTATGGAGAAATCAGCAAAAAGAAACTTGAGCGGCTAGTTGATGAAATTGTCCGTTTAAAGGATGAAGGACATGAGGTGCTTCTCGTATCGTCAGGTGCGGTGGCAGCAGGATACCGGAAGCTCGGATGTATAAACCGACCAAATACATTGCCGGAAAAGCAAGCGGCAGCCTCAATTGGCCAAGGCCTTTTAATGGAAACATACTCGGAACGGTTTCTTTCCCATGGCTATGTATCTTCACAAATTTTAATAACAAGAAGCGACTTTTCTGATGAGAACCGATACAACAATGCAAGAAACACAATTAATGTTTTATTGGAGCGGGGAATTGTACCTATTGTAAACGAAAATGACACGGTAACAATCGACCGCTTGAAATTCGGTGATAATGATTCCCTATCAGCAAAGGTAGCTGGTCTCGTTGAAGCCGATCAACTGATTATTCTCTCAGATATTGACGGTCTGTATGATGCGGATCCCCGTGAAAATAAAAATGCCTCATTAGTCAAACACGTTGATGAAATAACGAATGACATTGAAGCCTCTGCGGGAGACAGCGGCAGCCATGTCGGGACTGGCGGGATGCGCTCCAAGATTGATGCATTCAAGATCGCAATGGCTCTTGGCATCCCGGCCTTTCTGGGCAAAGCCAACCAAAAAAATATCATATATGATGCCATTAACAATAAGGCCAAGGGCACCTATTTCGAGTCAAAAGAAAAAAGCGCAAATCTGGATTTGAAGAAGCAATGGATTGCTTTTAATTCCGGACCCGAGGGTGAAATTATTATTGATGACGATGCCAAGAATTCGATTTTTAAAGAAAAAGGCAGTTTATACCTAACAGGGATCTATGATGTTAAAGGCCAATTTAAGAGCGGTTCTGTCGTCAGGCTGATCGATATGGAAGGTAAGGAAATTGGTCTCGGCGCCGTCAAATATTCGTCAGATCAATTAAGCCAATTATGTCTGTTTGAAAAAGAGGTTGTTGATGTAACAACTGGAAAAGAAGCTGTTCATTGTAATGATTTAGTTTGTCACCTGGAAACATCGATTCCGGTTGGCATATAAGGCAAAGTGACTTATTCATCAATTAAGGAGGAATGTCGTGAGTTTATTAACGAAACATCACACACATTTGGAAGCCCAAACGCTTGCAGCAAAGAAGGCTGCAAAAATATTAGGTATTTTATCAACAAAAGAAAAAAATGATGCCCTTCATGTGCTTGCGAATCATTTAGAAAAGGAATATAAGCGGATTTTAGAAGCAAACAACAAGGACATTGAAGCGGGGCGTGATAAGGAATATGAAGCGGCATTTATGGACCGGTTGGCACTTTCGAAAGAACGGATCATCGAATTTGCCAACGGGTTGCGTGAAGTCGCTGCTCTGGAAGACCCCATTGGTGAAGAAATATCCAGCTGGACATTAGACAATGGCCTTAAAGTATCGAACGTCCGGGTTCCCTTGGGTGTGATCGGTATGATTTATGAGGCGAGACCGAATGTCACGGTTGATGCCACAGGACTGGCATTAAAGTCAGGCAATGCTATCGTTTTAAAAGGGGGATCCTCTGCCATACACTCAAATAAAGCAATCGTAGATGTCATGCATGAGGCCCTTGAAAAAACAACAATTCCGAAAGAGGCTGTACAATTTATTAATTCGACAGATCGGAAAACGACACAGCAGCTATTTACAAAAAAAGAGCATATTGATGTTCTTATTCCGAGGGGCGGCGGCTCCCTTATCAAAGCAGTAGTTGATAACGCTACGATTCCTGTACTAGAAACAGGGGTTGGGAACTGCCACATTTATATTGATCAGGAGGCAGATGCAGATAAGGCTTTATCCATCTTAATCAATGCCAAGACAGACCGCCCCGCTGTGTGTAATGCGGCAGAAACGCTCATCGTTCATCAAAGATGGTTAAATGAAAATAAGCAGGGCCTCACCGATGCATTGAAAGCTCATAATATTGCTGTTCACGGTGACAGCATGATTGTCGACGCTATTCCTGGAGCCGTCCTCGCAGAAGAAATGGATTGGGAGAAGGAATATTTAGGCTTGGAAATAGCAATCAAAACAGTTGATGATATCGATGAAGCGATCCAACATATCGAAGACTATGGCACAAAGCACTCTGAAGCGATTATTACTGAAGATCAATCGTCCGCCCGTAAGTTTATGAGTTTAGTCGATGCAGCGGCTGTTTATCATAACGCCTCAACCCGTTTTACGGATGGCGGAGCCCTCGGTTTCGGAGCTGAAATCGGCATTTCAACACAAAAGCTTCATGCCCGCGGTCCAATGGGTTTATCAGCATTAACAACCTCAAAGTATTGTATGACGGGTTCAGGTCAGATTAGATAACTTAATATAATTTGGTAAAAAATAAATATAAATGTTTTTTCACTTGTTCGCATGGCGGATTATATGAGTTAATGGAGTTGTCGGACCGACAGAATGTTGCGAAAGGAGGCTGATTATTATTATTAAGCAGAATGAGGTGATTTCCGCTTAGGCGGAAATCTCAGGACATGGGGCTGCATGTGCGGCCCCATTTAAAATTTCTTTTTATATTTGGAAAATTCACTTATAATATAAATATGAGAAAGGCTTTACTCTAAAAATCAAACGAAGGGAGATTTTAACCGATGAATGATATGAAAATGTCTATACGCGTACACCTTAATAAGGAGGACGTAAATTTTGCAATACAAAAATGGGAAAGAGGTGTTTCCCCCTAGTTTGCTGAAGGAACTGCAGAAATATATCCAGGGCGAGCTCATCTATATCCCCAAGGAAAAAAATCAGCGAGCAGGCTGGGGAGAAATTAACGGATCGCGTCAGATAATTGCTCGAAGGAACGAAGAGATTTATCGATTATACATGGAGGGTTTGTCTATTGAAAAGTTAGAGGAGAAATACAACTTGTCAATGGACAGCATCCGTAAAATCATATATAAAACACGCGGCATTAGTAATGAATCCAAGGGATGACTTTAAATATTAGGCAAAGAAATAGTCGTGTTTAGAAAAAGAAGGCCAAATAGTTGTTGGCTTTCTTTTTCTTCAAAATATCTGATTTATGGAGGTAAGACAATGTCTCAAGATCCAAAGCAAAAGGTGAGGTCACAGTTTGCGAAAAACGCTGAAAAATACGTCACAAGTGAATCACACGCCAAAGGAGCCGACCTGACCCTATTGATCGAATGGCTTAACCCTGAATCCCATTGGACTGCGCTTGATATAGCAACGGGCGGCGGCCATGTTGCGAAAGCCCTTTCGCCTTTTGTGGAACATGTATTCGCAACAGATTTAACGAAAGAAATGTTAGCTAATACAGCCAAGCATTTAAATCAGTCCTATCAGAACATTTGGTATGTGATTGCTGACGCTGAAAGCTTGCCGTTTCTCGATCGCACCTTCGACATTGTGACATGCCGAATCGCACCTCATCACTTCCCGAACCCAGAGAGATTTATCAAGGAGGTTGCAAGAGTGCTAAAACCGAACGGTTCTTTTTTGATGATAGATAATGTGGTACCTGAAGAAAGAAATCTGGCCGAGTTTATGAACGAGATGGAAAAGTTGAGGGATGAGAGTCATGTGAAATGTTTGTCAATTGAAGAATGGCGAAAACAGTTTGCTGATGCGGGTTTATTAGAAACAAGGTCTAGAAGCCGGAAAAAACCTTATCAATTTCAAGATTGGGTCAAACGTACAGCAACCAGCTCCGGCCAAATAGAAAAGGTTGAGGAATATATTTTGAGTGCGAGTAAGGAGATTCACACCTACTTCAATGTAACATCCGCCAATGAAAAAGTTGAAACAGTTCAAATAGATGAATGGATGGTCCTTTGTCAAAAGGAAGGCTGAGGATTACTACGATGTAATAATCGGCGGATAAAAAATCTATGTGTAAAATAGTTCTCGAGCCTATATATTGGCAAAAATAAAGAAGGCACTCTATCATAAATGTACGCTGACCAAAGCGAGTACATATGGAAAGAGTCCGGCTTTTGATGCAAAAGGAACCCGTAATTACTAAAGCTGTTTCACTATTCTGCCTAATACCCCCGACATATTGCAGTAAATGCTCCGGCCGCTGAATCGTATCACTTTCCACCCGTTCTAATCCTCAGCCTATTCATTGAGTTGACTGAAATATAGATGTCACCATGAGCACAGTACTTTCTGTACTATTTGGCATTCTCATGGTATAGTTTAATCAATATTAGCATATACTAATTACCATTATCTTGAAGGTGGTGTTAGTTGTGTGCAACGAGGAGGAAGATAATATGAGTTCAGTCGGAGCACCTATGAAAATCAATGCTTTTGCTAAAATGAAAGACATTATAACCTCTGAGATGAAAGCACAAGGTATCACTGCAGCAGATATTAGAAAGGAATTATTGGAAAAAAAACATGGTAAGTAAACCTAAAGTAGTTGTAGATACAAATGTATTTATAGATGGTCTCATTGCTGGTAAAGATAGCAGCCAACAAATAATGGATCTATTCAATAATGTTAAAATAACTCTTCTCTTTTCCCAAGATACTATAGGGGAACTTGCTTATGTTGCAAAGATTATATCTAGAAAGGCAATTAGAGATATAGATAAAAGAATAGAATTCTTAAGTTTAATAATGTATATCTTTTATCATTCTAAGTCAGTTAATACCATAGACCAAGATAATCGGCTTGAAGTGAGATGCAAAGATCCAAGAGATGATATGTTTTTGGATTGTGCATATTATGGGAAAGCTGATTATTTAATATCGGATGATAAAAAATCAGGACTACACTCCGTTTTTATTGATGGGGTTACAATCTTGACATCAGACGACTTTATTAAACTATACAATGAATAATGCTAATTTTCTTTAATATTTGCCCCTATGAATTATCAACCTTCAGAATAGTTTTACGCTTCAACTAACTGTAACAATGGCAATCATTCTTGTTAAAAAGAAAATGGCGGGACTGTGTGGGAATCGAACCCACCAGAGACGGCACGCGCCTCCCAAAAGGTTTTGAAGACCCAGGCAAGCACCAGCTACGCGACCAGCCCCAGAAAACCCTGCTGTTACAGCATTCTTAAGGTGTACCACTGGGTCTAAACAGCTAAGTACCACAGAGACTCCCTGATACATCACTAGGTCACATTATACTGTTTTCCCGCTGTTTGAACAAGTACTTAGAGCAGTGGAAATTTATAGTGTTACATAAGTTTATTTCGCAGTAAAACCAGTATAGAACAGAGATTGTTAATTACATAATTTACCATTAAGATTATTTTTTTTTACTTGTATTTTTAAGGCACTTCTCCCGCACTCCTCCTACCCCCTATTCCCCTATGGGGGGGGCTGACACATCCCTTAACTCTTACTGTTCACTGTTCGCATTTTTTCAGTGTCCTAAAGGGTATAACATCTTGGACAAGTTTCTTAACCCTTGATATATCTATGTTTGTTATGTCCATTTGACATGTCCAAAAACTATTGCTATATTTAGGACAGATAATTAAGGGGGAATGGACAGGGTGAACATAATGCTGAAAGTAGACAAACTAACAGACATCTTAGGAGCATACATTACTTTAGATGCAGTCTTACATAAACTTGATCAGGAAACTGTAGATAAAATCCTTACTGAAATAATGGAGGAGAATTTAATTGAGGTAAGTGGTAATGAGTAGGAAGATAGGATATGCAAGGGTAAGCACAGCAGGGCAGGAGTTAGTTCCGCAGATAGAGGCTCTCAAACAAGCGGGGGCTGAGCATATCATACAGGAGAAAAAATCAGGTAAGGACTTGAACAGGCAGGGCATCCTAGAGGCTGTATCCCTGTTACAGGAGGGGGATACTCTCATTGTTACAAAGCTAGATAGAATTGCTAGAAATTTAAAAGATGGAATACATTTAATTGAGGAGCTACTAGAAAGAGGCATTAGCCTAAAAGTTCTTAACATACCAATGATAGGAGACTCTGACACTACATCAAAGCTCATTAGAAACATTCTGCTCTCTGTGGCTGAATGGGAAAGAGAGATGATACTTGAGAGGCAGAGAGAGGGCATTGCAATAGCCAAGGCAAATGGCAAATACAAAACTAAGCCTAAGAAGTATACTGATAAAAATCCCGCTTTGCTCCATGCTCTAGACCTTTTGGCGAATAGATCAACTAACAAAATGACTGTTAAAGACATCTGCCAGATCACAGGAGTTACAAGATCATCATTATACGCAATAGCTAAAGACAAGGGCATCCTCTAGGGGGTGCTTTTTTGTTGCCTCTGAAATGATTTCATAGCAGAAAAAAATATTTTTTATACTGGGCATAACTTGTATTTCTTGGATGTTTCAGCAGTCTTTAACACCTACAGCCACAAGCAATACAGCCATTCTTACAATATCTAAATAATCCAAGATCAGGGGAATGTGCGTTCCTATTCCAGGGTGATCTGTATGCAAGAAAGTTGCGTAAAGAAAGCTCTCCCATTCCTTTTGTTACTGTTGAGGGGAAAGTACTTCCTGTCCAGATACAAAAAAAAAAGACAGCCTAAGCATAGCGAAAAGCTACACCTAGACTGCCTATATATTGGTTTACAGTTATTAAATACTTGATGAGGGCAAAGAGTAGAACCTCAGGGCAGAGATACTCTATACTCTTATCCTCTTGCTTTCCTTCTACTACTGAGATAGGAGACAGTTAGAGAGGTCAATGCCTCCCTACATTATTACAGCTATCTGCTACCTTGATTATAAAGGTTACTAGCAGCTATAGCAGTTATTATAGGCTCCGCCTAGAGTCTGGCTTATCAGCCATCCTCAATACTAAAAGTACCTACCACTGTATATATTCCATGTTGTAGCTACAATATTTAATGCCCTAATCATTTAAGTTATTGTTGCAGAGGACTGAGCCTGTCTCAGGACTCTAGGCGGAGCCTTATGCTCTTTGCTCTTAATACTGTGTTAGCAGTCAATAATCAGTTAGGTTCTTTGATGTAAGATAAGAGAGATACTCCTTTTGCAAAATGGGGTTAAACCCTACTCTCCCAATGGGTTGAGCCACTTTTATGATGTGCCTTTTTACCCCCCAATCATGCCTTTTTTGTGCTTTTTTACCCCCCAATTAACTCCAAGAGGATTATTGGAAAATTAGACTAAAAAGCTACTCTTTGGACATAAAAAAGGAGCGGAGCCAATTACAAGCTCTGCCCTGTTAGTGTAAAGTCTGCTTTTAATTTTTCATCAGGTGCTAATCCTCTAAAGAATAAGGAAGGATTGATTTTATAGATTGAGTTTCTACCTGCTCTGAATGTACCAAAAACATTAACTCCTGATAGTTTCATTCTGAGATGAATTTTTACATTTTTTTCATCTAAACCAGTAATGGCTACAATATCTTTTCTTGATAATGCCTCAGCTTTGGCAAAGTCCCTCTCATATGGATGCCTTACAAGATGATTTGTTTGAAAGTGCATAAATGGCAATAACATGAAAAGAAAACCAATGTCAGCAGGTTTGATGTCATTATGACTGTAAAGCTCCTGTAGTGAGCCTATAAATATCTTAACTACTTTATCAGACCTGCTTGAGCCTCTGGTGCAGTATTTTTTGTCAATATAAAAGGCCTGATACCCCCCTTTTCTAAACAAAGTAACAGACTCCTGATACATCAGTCCTATCTTTATGAATTTTTCAATCACTTTATCATATGTTCTTTTCTTAATTTTAAGAGCCTCTCCTAGCTCCTTAGCTGTCATTGGGAGCTTAGCATCTGCTGACCTTTTTAGCATATTATCATAGCCTACATATGATTGCAGAATTAGAAAGTATCCTAGCTCTTTAGTATTCAGCTCATCCAATTCTTTTACATCCCTTGATGCCTCCATATTAACCAAGGTAAAAGGATTATCAGATTTATTTTTATATGTCTGTAGCTCTTTCTTTTTTTGTGCTTTCTCCTGCATCTGTGGAGAAATGACTTTTACATCAAATCTTTCCTCGCCATTAGCATCTATTACAGTAAATACCTCTTTAGCTTTAATCCTCTGATCTGCCTTATTCATTAAGTCATGTACACTCATTTTGTAGCCCCCTTATGTTCTGCCTTAGCTTTTTTCCATTGTTTATAGTGCTTAATGTACTGCTCATATGTTGTCATTCTTTTGATTTTCTCAATGTCTTTTCTTAAAAGCATTTAATCCCCTCCCCCTGTTTTGGTACTACTTAGTTAACTGAGAGTATGGATAAGTAAGTATTACATCAAAAAAGGCGAAATTTCCTTATGATACCTTAATTTAAGGATTCACAGGTGAACTAGTAGCAAAGGAAAATAAGGGTATAAATGCCTGTTTTCCTTACTACTACTGAAAAGGGGAATAGAAATGAATAAAACTAAATTACAATTTATAACATTGTTGGCTAAGGTGGGATTAGAGGACAAGGCGGAAAAAAGCCTAGTAGCAGAAATGAAAAAGCTCATCCCTACATTGCCTGAAATGGAGGCTAATACAGCTAAGCTAAGGGCAAGTAAGAAACAGTATCAGGAGCTATCTAATCAGATGACAGAGGAAAAGAAACAGCTTGAGAAGGACATTGTAGGGCTTAGACAGTCTATTAATAGGCTAAACATTGCATCTAATGTTGTGGTGCAGGTTTTGCAGATTAATAAGCAAATTGAGGGAAAGCAGGAGAGGATTAAGGCTCTAGACTCTACTCAGATGGCGCTAAGCATGAGAGGAAAGGCTGAGCAAATGGACATTTTAGCAGATTGTTTCAATACCTACAGAATGAAAGTAGCTGTTGAGTGCGGGCAAGTTGTAGAGACAGCTAAACCTATGGTTAATGCCTTGAATAAAGAGGCGATAAAGAAAGCTATTTCTACTATAGATGCTGAGATTTCAGGTCAGGTTAGATTGTATAACTCTACAGCTCAGAGCCTTGGAGTAAGCAAGATTAAGCATAATAATGTACATCTTTATATACCTAATGACAGCCCATTTATGTACTCAAGAATTGGCTAAACAGGGGTAACAAGAGAGATAGCGGTAGCCTTTTGTACAGGGCTTAGCAGTCCTATATCAAGGTACTGATTGGACTTACAAATAAGAGGGGGAGCGGGTTAAGCTCCTGCCTTTTCTATTTATAAAGCGAAATAAAGGGGAGAGGCGATGCAATGAGCATAGACTATGGATTTAATGAGTTTAGAGTATTAGGAGAGAAAGCTGAGGAATGGTCTCCAATGGCTTACAGGCTAGTTTCTAAGAATATGACAGCTAAAATTAGCGGTTTTAGGATTGGGCAAGTTTTGTACTTACATCATATAAAAGGAATGTCCGCTCTTGAGATTAAAAAAGCAGAAGGATTTGGCTTACACACTAACATGATTAAAGGCATCCTTAGAGGCTTTGGTAGAGAGGCAGGAGCAGAGGCTTTAGAGGCTTACACTCTTGCAATGTATATGATAGAGCATGAGCCTGAGATGCTTGAAAAGATGTATCAGGTAAACAGATATAAATTAGATAAGTAGGAATTGGCGCTATTTAAAGGAGGTGAGGACATTGGCAAAAGCTAGTACATTCAAGGTAACTAAAACTGTAAACAAGCCTACAGTTAAAACTGTACAAGGCAGTCAAGTGCATAGTAATGCTGTAAAAGCTACAGCAGGAAAGTAATTCTGTAATGGCAAGGTTTATTTAGTCAGACCTAAACCCATAGCAATGTCCCAAAAGCTATAAATACTTTAAATATATTCTTGTTAGGATGGCTGAGGCTTATGCTTTGGCTATCCTCTTTCTTTTTATGCTGTGGTAAAATTGTTTTACTGAAATAGCGGGGGCTGATACATATGGAAAAGAAAAAACAGCTAGGGGTAGATATTGATGGCTGTGTTTTTGCTATTGATGCAGACATTAATAATGATGAGTTTATGGATAAATTTATTGAATTTATTGAGTCCAATGGGTGGCATTTTGGCGGAGGTATAAATCAGATTGATAGTAATGGGAAAAAAGTAAATACTGTTAAGGCTAAGAAAACTGAGGGGTGGGGAGCTGAATAGGCTCTCTTTTTTTGTCGCTGTAGATGAGGATGAAAAGATTAAGTTAAATGTTAGCACTCTAACTAATGGTTATAGTGCCATGTTCTTAACTGAGGATGGGGTTGTATGAGGTACTGATGCAAAGCAGAAAGCCCATAGCTAAAGCTAGACAATGCTTAGGGTGCTAAAGTCTGTACTGACAAGATGTCATCAAAGACACCCAAGAAACAAACCCCTTGCCCTACCCTTCCTATACAGCAGAGATAGGCGGGATATAGCAGGAAAAGGGCGGGGCTATTGTAGCTGTAGCAAGGGCTGAGGCAGTTTCCTAGGCTGTAGAATAGGCAGGAAAGGCTTTCCCTTTAACACACTGTGCAAGGACGCAGGAGGCTTATACAAAGCTATTAACATGCTGTAGTGGGTAAGGGGAATTATATAGCTGTCAGAATGGCTGTAAGAGCCTGTATAAGCCCTGTGTAAGCTATGCAACAAATGTTGTATAAACATTAAGCTGTTATTGTCGCTGTTATGGCTGAGGCTTAGTAGGCATATAAATATAAGAGGAGCAAGTCCATTTAAGACTTACCCCTCAATCCCCTTAGTTGAAAACACTCTTTAAAGGGGAAAATGTATTATGCTGTCTTTTGACAGTATCATCAGTCATTTGAATGTATTTTCTTACCATAGACATATCAGAATGTCCTAATATTTTTTGTAAGGAGAAGGGATCGCCGCCATTCATTATGTAGAATAAAGACCCTGTATGCCTAAATGTGTGGGGGGATACTCTTTTATTGGTTAGACCTGCCTTTTCTCCTAATTCAGTCAATCTATATCTTATAGTGTTATTAGCCATTTGTTCGCCCTCATAGGTAACAAGTAGCCATTCAGAACCAAAGTCCTCAGTCTCATCCATATACTCTTTTAAAACTCTAATTGTCCTGGCTGAAAGAGGTACAATCCTTGACTTTTTTGTCTTTGTATCAGATGCCTCAAGTTTAATAGCCCCTGTTTGTAGATCAACATTTTCCCTTTTCATATTAATCAATTCTCTGCATCTTACCAAAGTGTCCAACAGAATGTAGATAATAACTTTGTCTCTAAAGCCAGTATAGGTTGATTCATCCACTAGACTGAGCAGTTTCTTGACTTCTTGAGGGGTAAATGATTCTAATGTATCCTGCTTTGTTTTCAGTGGTTTAAATCTTTCATGTATAGGAAAATCAATGTAATTTTCTAAATAACAGTACCTAATGAAAGTCCTCATTGTTCTAATCCTGACATTTGCGGTAACAGGCGAGATACCTTTTTCATTTAGCATAAAGTCTATGTAGTCCCTAAAAACATCTAATGTTATTTCATCTCTTTCTAAGTCACTGCCTAAATACTCCCTAAACCATCTATAAGTAGTGTAATAACTTTCAATAGTGTCCTTTGCTAATCCCTCAGTTTTCTTATACAGCATGAACCTCTCAAACATGTCATTGAGAGACATATTCACAGGCTTTTGATTATTCTTTTGTGTAGCTCCTGCTCCCTTACCCCTACCTAACTTTCTCATAACCTTCTTAGCCACAATAAAAACCCCCTATAATAACATTGTTATAGCGAGGTGTCAAAAAAGTCACTGAATTGTTATCTTAGTACCACTGGGTCTAACCTAAAAGGACTGTAAAAGACTCCACTTGTTAGCCCTGAAACCCTTTGGTAGTATAAGAGTAAAAATCCCTTAGCTATGGGATTCTTGCTGTTTAGATAGGGGTAAAACCTCAGTTGGGTTTTGAAGACCCAGGCAAGCACCAGCTACGCAACCAGCCCCATATATTAAGGGTACCAAGAGTATTTTTCCGATTTCCCCACAAGATTTATTATAGTGAATAAACCCCGGTATAACAAGCGTTTCAAGGTGTCTAGAACTAAGAATAATTTTTATTTACCGGCTTATTTGTCTTTGTTGGTAGGACTTTTAGGCAATTAGTATAATAAGACTGTTATAAATAGACAATAATGAAAAAAATATCGTTGATATAAACAATGGGGATGGTTTACATATTTGGTCTCATTATTGCCGTTATACTTTTTAATTTCATCGCCTTCTTAACAAATAAAAGGCTTTCAAAGAATCAAATTGTTCATATATGGGTATACACAATAGCCTTTCAAACACTTTTTGATTCATTTATAGATCTTAAATATCATGGTTACTGGTATTTTACAGAAGAGCATGATTGGGCATCTCTACCCGCGCTTACAATGCTTATCCCACCTGTGAATATTATGTTTCTAAATTGGTATCCCTTTAATAGCCCGATTATCAAGCATATTTTTTATTTCATTTGTTGGACACTCGTTCTTTTAATGTATGAATTACTAACATTGCTCCCTAAGCCTTGGGGGTACTTTCACTGGGGATGGTGGCATTTAGGTTATGCTGCAATGACTGACCCAATACTGCTAATAACCCTGGTATTGTATTATAAATGGATATGCAGGATTGAAAAAATCAATTAAAGGTGCAGGCGTACAAAAGGAGACTGCTGGTGCCGGTCTCTCCGTGTTGTTTGTCTCATTTATTTGAATGACGCTGATAATCCATTAATTTAAATTTGGTATCACCTAAATCATCCATGTCTGCATGGCCATTCGTATACACATCTGGGGTGAACCTAAGAGTTAGTGTGTCAACATCAAAGCCGGTCACTTTATTTTTAAAGTTTTTAATATAAATATCTACTTTAACATCGTACCAGCTGAATGGCTTATTATTGTCAATGCGTGTTTTGTCTATAACATGACTTACCTCCGTAATACTTCCAAAACGCCATGGCATTCTCCTTCCATATTCTTTTTGAACCATTTCCTCTACCGGATGGTCAATAATATCCAAAAGTATATCTTTGGGTGTTGCATAAAGCTGCCGTTCGGTATTTCCTTTTGCTTGGACACCAGCAGTACAGGTTAAAAGGAAAAGTACCGCAATTAGAGCACTATACGCCTTCTTCACATTTAATCACCTCAGGGATATAATGCCAATAATCTAAATGAATTATGTGAGCGCCAAGCTTTATATTTTGAATAAATGACGTATAATCCCGGTTTTTGAAGGTAATATAAGAAGTTTTATAGAAATATGTAATTGCCGGAGAATGCGTTTGAAAGGGGAAGCGTTAAATGGGTGAAAAGAATACATTATTAGAAGCATTTAGACAAACCAATTATCGTGTTGTGGGTCACGGCAACAGGGAGATCCGGATGCTGAAAGAAGCTTTGAAAGAATTCGATGGGGACGAAGAAAGTGATATTTATGGAGCGGGTAACATCATAGAAGACTTTCAAAACAAACTTTCGGAATACTTAGGAAAGGAAGCTGCAGTTTTCTTTCCAAGCGGAACGATGGCCCAGCAGATCGCATTAAGAATATGGTGTGATCATAAAGGGCTGAAAAGAGTGGCCTATCATCCATTGTGCCATTTGGAAATCCATGAAGAAGACGGGCTAAAAGAATTGCACCATATAGAACCGATATTGCTGGCGGATAAAGACAGTGTGATTCAATTGGATGATATTGTGAACATGAAAGAGGATATTTCCTGTTTGCTGTTGGAATTGCCTCAACGTGAAATTGGCGGTCAGCTGCCGGACTATGAAACCCTTGAAGCGATATCCGCGTATTGCCGTGAAAAAGGGATCAAGCTGCATTTAGATGGCGCTAGACTTTTTGAAATTCTCCCCTTTTATAAAAGGTCCGCTGCTGAGGTTTGCCGGTTATTTGACAGTGTCTATGTCTCCTTTTATAAAGGGATTGGCGGAATTGCCGGGGCAATTCTAGCAGGGGACGAAGCATTTATAAAAGAATCAAAGGTATGGAAAAGGCGGCACGGCGGTGATTTAATCAGCCTTTATCCTTATATTATCAGTGCTGATTATTTTTTGACACAGAGATTGGATAAAATGGGGCAGTATTATGAAGGAGCGAAGGAGCTTGCGCAGCTTTTCAACTCGTGTCACGCTGTTTCAACCAAGCCAATGGAACCAGTTTCAAACATGTTCCATGTCCATTTTAATGCACCAAAAGAGCAGCTTGAGTCCAATCTTATAGCCATTTATGAGGAAACGGGGATCGGTTTAACAGGTTATATCAACGAAACAGAAAACGGGTGCACTTACGAAGCAGCGATTGGCGATCAGTATGCCCTTATACCAAAAGAGAATTTGCAAAATATCTTTCGCAAGCTTGATGAAAGATTAAAAGAAATAAATGTCCGGAATTAATAAAAAACACACGTTTCGATAAAAGGTATTATCAAACGTGTGTTTTTTTGTATTACTTTATTTTCTTATTACCGATTAAAATATCTAGATCAACCGTGATCTCGGCTGATGGTAATTGTAAAAATGCTTGCACCTTTTCAGGTGATGTCTTTGTTAAGAAAAATGGGATTAAAACCCCTGCGGATATTTTAACAAGTATGGACCGTTTTGATCAAATACAAATTGTCTATCACTCTCCAATTTTCAATGCGCTGTCACACAGCCTTTCACTTGATTAGGATGTTCTAAATCGTTATACTTTTTGACAAGGCAGGGCAAATTCTTACAAAATTCGAGAATTCCCTGCCTGTTTTTCGTAAAGAAAACTTGCCGATTGGCAAGCCTTAAAAAGGTGCAGCCAGAGGCCTAGTTGCCCTTATGTGCGTAAGAAAGTTTATACTTTCTTATTAACTAAAGAAAACTTGCCGATTGGCAAGCCTTAAAAAGGTGCAGCCAGAGGCCTAGTTGCACTTATGTGCGTAAGAAAGTTTATACTTTCTTATTAACTAAAAAAATGACTTAGCTAAAAAGACCCGGTAAAGGGGGGAAAGATGATGATCAGGTTTGAAAATGTGACAAAGCAATATCAAGATGGTACGAAGGCGGTCGATTCTCTCAATTTGGAGATTAACAAGGGAGAGTTCTTCGTCTTTATAGGTCCGAGCGGATGCGGAAAGACAACGACGCTGAAAATGATCAACCGATTAATTGAATTAACCGAAGGCACGATCTTCATCAATGATAAAAAAATCAGTGAATATGATATTCATGAACTGCGTTGGAACATAGGCTATGTGCTTCAGCAAATCGCCTTATTTCCTCATATGACAATTGAGGAGAACATTTCAGTGGTGCCGGAATTGAAAAAATGGAAGCATGGGGAGATAAAAAAGCGGGTGGACGAGCTTTTAGACATGGTTGGGCTCGACCCTGAGACCTATAGGGACAGAAAACCAAGCGAGTTATCTGGAGGCCAGCAGCAGCGGATCGGCGTTATTCGGGCATTAGCGGCAGATCCTGAAATTATTTTAATGGATGAACCCTTTAGTGCATTAGACCCGATCAGCCGAGAGAAGCTGCAGAAGGATATTTTGGACTTGCAGCAGCGGATTAGGAAGACGATTATCTTTGTCACCCATGATATGCAGGAGGCTCTGGCACTTGGTGACCGGATCTGTATCATGCAGCATGGTGAAATCGTCCAGGTTGATAAACCGGAGGCGATTATCCAAAATCCGGCCAATGATTTTGTTAAGGAATTTATCGGCTCCCGCACACCTGCCCGTCAATTCGATGGCGGGGGAACCATTGAAGGAATTGTTCATGGTAGCCATACGGATCAATCCGAACTTGATCAAAAGCATCCTCTTTCAGCTGACACGAAGATTGAAGAAGCCCTTAGGCGCCTAATCGATGAAGATACGATACCAGTCGAAAAGGATGGCGTCATGATCGGAACCATATCAAGACAATCGGCCCTGAAGCATTTTGCTGAAAAAATGGGAGAAAGGGGTTAGATTATGGCTGCATTTCTAGATGTCTTTCAGGAAAGAAAGGGCGAGCTTTGGCAAGCATTAATTGAGCATATTCAAATTTCATTTACCGCCCTTCTGTTTGCTGTCATCATCGCCATTCCTCTTGGAATCTACTTAACAAGGCATGTCAAAATATCAGAAGGCGTTATCGGTATTTCAGCTGTGCTGCAAACCATTCCTTCACTTGCCTTGCTCGGGTTGCTCATTCCTTTAGTCGGGATAGGGAAGGTTCCAGCTATTATTGCACTTGTCATTTATGCCTTATTGCCGATTTTACGAAATACATACACGGGGATCAATGAGGTTGATGCATCACTTGTCGAAGCTGCGAGAGCAATGGGGATGAATAGCAGAAAACGGTTATTTAAAGTAGAGTTGCCGCTTGCTTTGCCGGTGATTATGGCTGGCATCAGGACAGCGATGGTTTTGATTATTGGAACAGCGACTTTAGCTGCATTAATCGGGGCAGGCGGACTAGGTGACCTCATTCTTCTTGGGATTGACCGCAACGACAATTACTTAATTGTATTAGGTGCCGTTCCAGCAGCTGCCCTGGCCATTTTGTTCGATGTGATTCTGCGACTTGTGGAGCGGACATCCCTGAAGCGCTCCTTTAAAACAGTTGGCATCGCTGCCCTGGTTGTCGCTCTGCTCATTATCGTTCCGCTTGTGTCGGGGAATGGCAAAAAGGATATCGTCATTGCCGGTAAGCTAGGTGCTGAACCCGCAATATTAGACAATATGTATAAATTATTGATTGAACAAGACACTGATTTAGACGTTAAGCTGAAGACAGATCTTGGCAAAACTGCCTTCGTGTTTAATGCACTGAAATCTGGTGACATCGATATTTATCCGGAATTTACCGGGACTGCTATTACCACATTTTTAAAAGAAAAAGCTGTCAGCACTGACAGGAAGGAAGTCTACGAACAAGCCAAAAAAGGCTTGCTCGAAAAATTCAATATGGTCTACCTAAAACCGATGGCTTATAACAACACATATGCTTTAGCTGTACCGGACAAAACGGCGAAGCGGTTCGGGCTGGAAACCATATCTGACTTAAAGCCAGTGGCACAGCATATGAAGGCAGGATTTACGCTTGAGTTTGCCGATCGTCAGGATGGCTATAAGGGTATCCAGAAATTATACGGTTTGCATTTTCCTAACGTCAAAACAATGGAACCGAAGCTTCGTTATCATGCCATCCAAACCGGTGATATTAATCTAATTGATGCTTACTCGACGGATAGTGAGATCAAGCAATACCATCTTACTGTTCTAAAAGATGATAAGAACTTGTTTCCGCCATACCAGGGTGCACCTTTATTGAGGAAGGAAACAATTGAGAAATACCCTGAAATCAAAGACGCATTGAATAAGCTCGCAGGTAAAATTACTGATGATGAGATGCGTGAAATGAATTACAAGGTCAATGTTAAAGGCTTTTCACCGGAAGAAGTCGCAAAGGACTATCTGAAAAAAGAGGATCTTCTTAAGTAACAAGGAAAAAATCTTGTTGGGGTGTTAAAAATGATATATGTCGGTTTAACAGGGTGGGGCGACCACCCGGCGGTATATGACCATCCTTCTAAGGGCACTAAGCTGCAAATGTACAGCAGTCATTTTCCGATTGTTGAATTGGACAGTGCTTTTTATGCAATTTTACCGGAAAAGAATTATGTCAACTGGATAAAAGAAACGCCGGATTCTTTTTCATTTATTGTCAAGGCTTATCAAACATTAACAGGTCACGGAAGAGGTGATTCGCCTGATCAAGGCTTAAAAGAAACGTTTGCCGCTTTTAAGTCATCCATTCGTCCATTAATTGAAGCCGGCAAACTTGGCGCTGTGCTGTTCCAGTATCCGCCGTGGTTTGAATGTACCAAAGAAAATGTAAATCTGCTCCGTTTTACAAAAGAAATCATGGCTGATGTGCCGCTCGCCTTAGAATTTAGGAATCAATCATGGTTTGCCGATGGCATGAAGGAAAAAACACTTGCTTTTATGAAAAGTGAGATGTGGATCCACGCGGTTTGCGATGAACCGCAATCGGGTGTAGGTTCCGTACCGACCGTCCTGGTTCCTACAAATGAAGATAAGACGATTGTACGGATGCATGGCCGGAATACGGAAGGCTGGGTGAACCGCGGCCAGCCGAACTGGCGTGAGGTCCGTTACCTATACAGGTATAATCGTAACGAACTCGAGGCATGGAAGGAGAAGCTTCAAGCGCTGCAAAAGGATACCAAGGATATTTATGTCCTTTTTAACAATAATTCCGGAGGCGATGCTGCGGACAATGCGAACACACTGCTCACGCTTCTTGACATTAAATATGAGGGTCTGGCGCCAAAGCAGCTTGGCTTATTTTAAAAATCAAAAAAAACGCTTGGGAGAATATATTCTCCTAAGCGTTTTTTATCTTGGCACACTATGGCTGTTTTGCTTCAATTTCGGCAGTTTTAACTCAATCAATGGTTTGGAAAAGGTTCGAACCGGTCTGCTTGCCAGGAAGAAACACAAGGCGATGCACGCGGCAAACAAGACAAGGTACCCAGCAAAGTGCTGAATGTTCTCATATGACGGAAAGAGGTCGATTGTCTTGACGAAAAAGCCGTGCAGCAAGTAAATATAAAGCGTTTTGCCGCCAAGGTTCGTAAATGCCATCTGCTTTTCCGGAATTAACGTCAAAACAGCGAATGTTGTTACGAAAATAACAGCATAGTAGATCAGACGATATAATCCGCCTTCCCAACTGTCAACACCCATAGCGGCGTAAGATGATGAGCCTAACAGCCAATCTTTCCATGCATCGGGAAAGATAAAATAACACCCTGCGAAAATCGTGATCAAAAGGGGGATGGCTGCAAATTTGCTTGCTTTCTGCCTGATTGCCGCAAAGTGTTCTCCCTTTAGCAAATAGCCTAAATAAAAGAGAGGGAAAAAGATAAAGGTACGTTCGATACTTAAATAAGATCCGAAATCACTAAAATAACCAACGGCAATCCCTAATACAAGCGCAGCCGGAAAGCCATATTTCCCCATCTTGGAAAAGGGTATGATCATGAGATGCCAAGAGAACAGGCTGATCAGGAACCATAGTGACCAATGCGGATCAAGCAGGCTGAAGGTGAAATGCTCATCATAGCCTGTGAAAAAGTAATAGAAGTTATAGATCACTTGAAATATGAAATAGGGTATCAATGTCTTTTTAAAAACCTTTTTAACATACCCTGGTTTGTCGAATCCTTTTGTAAAGTATCCAGCAATTAGAATAAAGGCAGGCATGTGGAACAAATAAATAAATTTATAGAGTGAAAATAACACGCCGTTGCCATCTTTTAAGGGGCTGATACTATGACCGAAGACAACAAGCAAAATCAAAATGAATTTTGCGTTGTCAAAATAATAGTCACGCTTTCCCATATTTTTTCTCCTCCTAAACAGAGTTGCTTTAAAGTTATCGGTGAGCCTTTACATTATTTGCCCGTAAAAAACCGATTCAAACCCTATTTAAAAGGACTGTAAAAGAAACGTAACAAAATTAACGATGGGATTTTTTGTGGATATATACCTGGTTTTTGCGGTCAATCTGGCAGAGCGAAACGACCTCGATGTCATCTATACCATGCGATTGCAGCATTGTTCGCAGCCAGTTTTCATCTTTCTTTATTCCTTGAAGATTTGCTTTTACAGGTTGTCCATCAACAACAAGGTTATAAGGCAAACCCCGCGTAGGAGTGACGGTATTTAAATCAGATTTTGTAGGTGGCATCGCCTCCGGTTTTATCAGCACCGATAGCGTGCCGTCGGTTTCAAGCATGGCAGCTTCAATTTGATCAATATAAAAAACATCCTTTTTCCGCAATAACATCATTAAATCATGGATTGTTAAACGTGCCTTTTTTAATTCGTCATCTTGAACCTCACCATCTTTGATGACAACAGCTGGACCTGAATTGATGATTTTACGCAAGGATAGGCTGTTAAATGATATGATTCCAAGTAATAAGGAAAGGAAAGCAAAAAGTGAAATGGAGATGACACTTTGGAGGAGATGGATATCGGGAGTCATAATACTGCTGGCAACTAATGACCCAAGTGAAATACCAGCAACAAAATCGAAAAAGGTCATGTGTGAAACAAGTTTTTTTCCTAAGATTCTTGACCAAATAAAGATGGTGATAAAAATGATGACCGTGCGCAATATGATCTCGAGGTAACTCATTATTTTCCATCCTTCATGTGATTTATATTAATGTTTGCCAAGAAGGGTGAGGTTAACCATTTTAGTAAAATAAAAAACAGGAAAATTCTTGTCATAGCGTATGGAAAAGAGCGCGGTCCGCCTTATAAACTGAGAAAAAAGCTTCACTCATTTTAATATAGGACTCAGAATAAACCCCAGTCCGATAATAATCAAAATAATAGAAGCGGATGGTCGTGTCACCATTTTATTACAATTTGTATATCGCAGTCATTCCCTTTTCGGGTAAAAGCCATAAGTTACGGATAATGCCCCGAAAGTTACGGAAAAATCGAAATTCTTACGGATGAACATGCGATTCTTACGGATGCCCTTAAGTAGCTCGAGATAAAAAGGCCATCAGCAAATCATTTTCATCCCCAATAAAAAAGGAACCCATTGATTTGGGTTCCCTTATAAAATAAGTTTTTATTTAATTTCAATAATATTTTTTTCGCCAAGGCCGACTAGACCTGTCTTCCTTACGGCTACTTCCTGGCCATCCTTCAGGTTTGTGAAGACAACCGGTGTGACCACTGACGGCACTTTACCTTTGATTGTTTGAAGGTCGAAAGTTAATAGCTTTTGCCCTTGTTTAACCTCTTCGCCTTCTTTGGCATAAACATCGAAGCCCTCACCTTGAAGATTAACGGTGTCTAATCCGACATGGATCAGCACTTCCAAGCCGGTATCAGATTCAAGGCCAATAGCATGCTTTGTCGGGAAGACAGTTTTGACTGTACCATCAATGGGAGAGACAACCATCCCATCTTCAGGATCAACTGCAAACCCGTCACCCATCATTTTTTGGGAGAAGACTTGGTCGGACACGTCGGTGATTGGCATGATTTTACCTTTAACAGGCGAAGCAACCTTGGACCCATCATCGATGCCAGCTTCACTCTCCAAGTCAGCTTGATGGTTTTCATGTTCATCCTTTACAATATTCACCGGGTTAACGCTAGAATGTACCAAACGCTTTAATGCGTCTGCCACAAATTCCACATTAGTTCCCACAATAACCTGTACATTCTTCTTATTTATCTTCATCACACCGCGGGCACCGTGGCGTTTCAATGCGCCTTCGTCAACACTAGAGGAGTCATTAACATTCAGACGCAGCCGTGTCGCGCAATTATCGATGTTTGTTAAGTTTTCCTTACCGCCTAAGTCAAGAAGAAAATGTGCAGCCATGACTTCGAACTTATCCTCAGCATTAACGCCTGCCATCTCCGGATTTTCTTCTTCAATATCTTCTTCATCCTCACGTCCAGGCGTTTTCAAATTCAGCCACTTGATGAGGAAGTAGAAAACAATAAAATAAATGACCGCATAGACGAGGCCGACGACTAACAAAAGAAGTGGTTTTGTAGCAATTCTAAAGTTCAAAAGATAGTCTATAGCACCTGCTGAAAATCCAAAACCGTCGCGTATACCTAGTAAATACGTGACAGCCATTGAACTGGCCATCAGGAGTGCGTGTACAAGATATAGAACAGGTGATAAGAACATGAATGAGAATTCAATCGGTTCAGTAACCCCCGTTAAAAAGGCTGTAAGAGCAATACCAATTAGCATCCCTGTAACCGCTTTGCGTCGTTCCGGCTTAGCCGCAGCAATCATAGCGATACAAGCTGCGGGTAAACCAAACATGATAACTGGGAAAAATCCTGCTAAGAACAAACCTGCATTTGGATCATCAGTCGTTAGGAAGCGTGTAATTTCTCCGTGTACACCATGGTAATTACCAAATTCAAACCAGATTAATGTGTTGATAACATGGTGCAATCCAAGTGGGATTAATAATCGGTTGAGCAAACCATAAACAGCGGCACCAAGCGCTCCTGCATCGAAAATCCATTGGCCGGCCGCATTGATGGCATCTTGAACATAGGGCCAGACAAAACCAAATATAAATGCTAAAACAATCATTGCCCCAGATGTGACGATTGGTACGAACCGTCTGCCTCCAAAGAATGCAAGCCAATCCGGCAGTTTTATATTATGAAAACGGTTATATAATAAACCTGCAATAATACCTGCAATAATACCGCCTAAGACGCCTAAATTTATGTCTTTATCAAGTGCAACTGCGCCGTTGTTTAATACTAAGTATCCGATAGCACCGGCAAGTGCCGCGGCGCCGTTGTTATCTTTGGCAAAACCAATCGCAATACCAATTGCAAAGATGATCGGCAAATTCGCAAAAATAGCATTACCCGAGTCTGCAAGGAATTTGATATCCAATAAATCGGGTTGGCCAAAACGCAACAGCAACGCTGCAGCCGGTAAAGTTGCGATCGGCAGCATCAGTGATTTACCGATTCTTTGTAAGAACCCTAACATTTTTCTACCCCCTAAATTTTCGACAGAACAGGAATTCTGTCTTTATATTTTTCGATTAATGCTTGATTGTGGTCATCTGCATCTTGGATATTACCGCTCAAAAACAGCGGCGGCGTGATGCCTTCTTGGGCCAACAGATGGACGGTTTCTACAATAATACTATTAATAATCAGCATGCCAATCACGGTAGATGTCGGTCCAAACGGCTGCTTCAACCGGTCATCCCTCATGATAGCATCCCCCTTGACTGAATAATTATCGATAATAAGGTCGGCAACATCACACA
Organism: Scopulibacillus darangshiensis; assembly: GCF_004341035.1. Classification (GTDB taxonomy): domain Bacteria; phylum Bacillota; class Bacilli; order Bacillales; family Sporolactobacillaceae; genus Scopulibacillus; species Scopulibacillus darangshiensis. The sequence goes on along the minus strand of NZ_SLXK01000006.1, from coordinate 26,343 downwards.
GGCGTTTCCCTGAACAATGTCTGGAATCGAGTGATTTCGAATAGGCCTCTGAAGTGATGGCGATGACGAAGACACCTTTTTCCTTTGCATAAAGCGCAGCATCAATGGGCACACCGTTAATCCCAGAGGTTGAAGTGACAATAAGGACATCTTTGTCACTAAAGCGGCATTCGTCGAGATATGGCTGAATAAAGTTGTTCTTTCGCTCAAGCTCTGATGAACGCGCTGCCCCTTTGTGAAGCATTAATTCTTCAATAAAAATCGGATGAATAGGAGCCAAACCACCTGCTCTGTAAAATATTTCCTCAGATATCATATGGGAATGGCCGCAGCCAAAGATATGAATAAGACCATCGTTCTTAATGGCGTCAGATAGTATAGAAGCTGCATCTTTAAGTCTTTGTTCATTACCTTTGACTTGGTTAATTATTGTCTCAATACGGGAAAAATACTCAGAAAGCATGTTTCCTCCTTTCTAAATGTTGTCATTCATTAGAACAAACCATTTAAATAAAATTAGTCATTGCAACAGTATGACATCGCTTTCTTTCGCCATTATCATAGCACAATTGGAATATAGATGTCTATACCATTGATCCGACATGTTTTGCTCTGGAATATAGATGTCTAGACAGCGTGTTAGGAACATGCTACGATAAAAATAAAAAAGTGAAAAGAAGGGACCAGACAATTGCGAATAACAGGACCTGCGATATACACAGAAAATGGATGGATTGAAAATGGTTCGGTTAAAATAACAAACGAGAAAATTTCAGCTATGGATGAGATGATTATTAATAAGGATGGCGAAGATCTATTCGACTTTCCATCAGATTATAAGTGCCTTCCTGGAATGATTGATGTTCACATACATGGTGCTGGCGGTTCGGACACAATGGATGCATCGCCTGAAGCTTTAAGCAACATTGCCCAAACCTTACCAAAGGAGGCTACAACAGGCTTCCTGGCGACAACAATTACACAAGAACCGGCGGCTATAGAGAAGGCTATAAAAAATGCTGGAGACTATATTAAAAACCAACCCAGTGGGCAAGCTGAGATTTTAGGCATTCACTTGGAAGGCCCATTTTTAAATCAGGAAAAAGCAGGTGCGCAGCCGCCGGAATACATTCTTGACGGAGATCTTGACCTGTTTGAAGCTTGGCAGAAGTTGTCAGGAGACAATATAAAATTAGTGACGGTGGCACCTGAAATTAAAAACGGTCTAAAGCTGATTAACTATCTAAGCGTGCACGGTGTGGTGGCTTCGATCGGCCATTCTAATGGCGGATTCAGGGATGTGGCAAATGCTGTAGAGGCTGGTGCGACGCATGTCACCCACCTTTTTAACGGAATGAGCGGTCTGCATCATCGGGAGCCTGGGGTCGTTGGCGGAGCACTCTTACATGATGAGCTATATGCAGAAATGATCGTTGACGGCATCCATATTTGCCCTGAGACAGTTGATCTTGCCTATCGGCAAAAAGGCCCCGGGAAAACAATTTTAATAACTGATGCCATGCGGGCTAAGTGCATGAAGAATGGGACGTACGACCTCGGTGGACAAGAGGTAACTGTAACAGATGGCAAGGCGGTATTAGCTTCGGGAAGCCTCGCCGGCAGTGTCCTGAAAATGGATCAAGCTATGCAAAATATGATGGCTTTTACTGCCGCGAAATTAGAGGATATTGTTGAAATGGGTTCTGTCAACCCAGCAATGCAATGCGGCGTCTATGACCGAAAAGGCAGCATCACCCGCGGTAAGGACGCCGATCTCATTATATTGGATGATAATAATCAACTTGTCATGACCATTTGCCGAGGGGTTGTGACCTACCGACAGGAAGAGAGGTGAAAAGCGATGAAAATTATTGAAGCGCAAGATTACGGCGACCTTAGTCTTAAGGCAGCCCAATACGTGATCGCAAAGGTTAAGGAAAAGTCAAATATAGTCCTTGGTTTAGCAACGGGCAGTACGCCTGAAGGAACATACAAAGAAATTATCCGTGATTTTAATGATCATCATACTTCCTATAGATATGTCCGTTCAGTTAATTTAGATGAATATGTTGGTTTATCCAAGGATCATCCCAATAGCTATCATACGTACATGTTCGAAAATCTCTTTCGTCATTTGGACCTCCCTGAAGATCAAAGATTTTTACCCGACGGGAATGCGGAAGATCTGGAGGATGAGTGCAGGCGGTATGATCGTCTAATTCAATCCCTTGGCGGGGTTGATCTCCAGCTTCTGGGTATTGGGCAAAACGGCCACATCGGTTTTAACGAACCCGGCACGACTTTTGATCAAAGGACACATACTGTGGCATTGACCCGATCGACACGCAAAGCAAATGCCCGCTTTTTTAACAGCATTAACGAGGTTCCTGCACATGCCTTGACAATGGGGATTCGCTCGATCTTGGATAGCAAAGAAATCCTGCTTCTGGCGTCCGGAAAAAGTAAGGCAGAAGCGATAGACCGGTTACTTAGGAATCAAAAGATTGATCAAGATTTTCCTGCTTCCTCCTTACACAAGCATTCCAATGTTATAATCATTGCAGACCGCGATGCATTATCCATTGCTGATGACAATGAAAGGAGGGCATAGGCTGTGATCGATAGACAATCGCCTGTTCCTATTTATTTCCAAATTGAGGAATATATAAAGCAGTTAATTGAAAATCAAGCATTAAAACCTGGAGACGCCATACCCTCAGAAAGGGAATTCACTGAAACATTCCAGGTTTCTCGCATGACCGTTAGGCAAGCCATTACAAATTTAGTGAATGAAGGCACCTTAATCAGATTGAAAGGAAAAGGAACCTTTATCTCAGATCAAAAAATTGAACAGCCACTGCAAGGCCTGACGAGTTTTACTGAGGATATGCAGAAAAGAGGGTTAAAACCAGGGAGCCGGCTTGTTCACTTTGGCTTAATCCCGGCGTCTGCTGGAACAGCGCATCGTCTTAATATCAATGAACATGACCCTATCTATGAAATTAAACGGATTCGTTTGGCCGATGACATGCCAATGGCTCTAGAAATAATGTACCTTTCAGCAAATTTGGTTAAAGGCCTGACTGAAAAGACTGTGAATCAGTCACTCTATTCCTACATTGAAAAGACATTGGGACTTAAAATCGGTCATGCCAATCAGGTGCTGGAATCATCGGTAGCGAGAGCAGAAGAGGCAAAGTACCTTGGTATTGAAAAAAATGCCCCCATATTACTCATACAGCGCCACACCTTTCTTGAGAACGGCGCACCTTTGGAATTAGTTAAATCAACTTATCGCGGTGACCGCTATAAATTTGTTATTGATATGAAACGCGGTTAAAGGCATTTCACATGTGAAAAGCAAGAAGCTCTGATGCTAGATTCAGGCTTCTTGCTTTTTTAATGTATAATTGCATTAATTATGCGATAATGCATTTTATCGCGAACACCTCCGCTCATATGGTTAATCTGAAATTTGATGCAACATGCTGATGCAAATTCGCATTAACGCTCACCTGAGTTAACTGATATTTCGGAACAAAAGATTGGCATCGAATTTGCATTGAATAGTAGTGATGACTAGGAGGGGAGGATATTATTCAAAAGAGGTGTGTTGCTTGATAAATAACTTGGACTCGTTAATGAATGATTCGTCATTTGGGTCAACAGTGTTTTCGAAAGAAGGCCATGTTCTTTGCCACAATGATGCGGCAGCTGATTTGCTTTCTATGGAGGGGCCATTTACAAACATCAACCAAATGCCGGACGATGTACAAAATACTTTTTTTAAATGTTCATTGGAAGGTGGGGCGGATCACTCCTTTGGTGCAGTCAGATTGCATTTTCAACGTGTAGAAAAACAAAAGGAATACCGTGTGTTGTTGATTGTCTATAATGACCCCCATTATTTCGAGCTTGAGCAAATTATAAACCAATCTTTTGATGAAATTCTCGTAACCGATGGTGATGGTGTTATTACAAAAGTCAGTAAAAAATGTGAGGAGCTGTACGGGTTGTCAGAGGAGGTGTTAATTGGACAAAAAACAGCAGACCTTGCAAACAGGCATGTTTTTACACCATCGTTAACACCAGTCGTACAAAAAGAAAAGAAAAAGGTATCTTGTATTCAAGGGACAAGAACAGGGAAAAGACTTTATGTCATAGGCAATCCTATCTTCGATGATGATGGTGAGATTTATCGGATCGTCTTTAATTCACGTGAAGTTTCCGAAATTGAAATGCTTGAAAGCCGTCTCCAACAAACGGAAAATCTGCTTAATCAATATCGAACAGAACTCCGTCAATTAAGGCAATTGGTATCAGGTGAGAAAGAGGTGGTCTACCAATCTAATGAAATGAAGGAGGTCTTTCAGTTGGCAGCCAAGGTTGCACCTGTGGATTCCACGGTATTAATTGCAGGTGAAACAGGTGTCGGAAAAGGGGTGATGGCGCGTTATATCCATCAAGAAGGCAACAGAAATAATAATAAAATCATTGAAATTAATTGCGGTGCCATCCCTGAAAATTTGATTGAATCCGAGCTGTTTGGTTATGAAAAAGGCGCATTTACTGGAGCGAATAAGGCAGGGAAAAAAGGTGTCATAGAGCTGGCTGATGGCGGCACTTTATTTTTGGATGAGGTGGCTGATCTATCTCTTAATGTTCAAGTGAAATTACTGCAATTCTTGCAGGACAGCTGTTTTCGCCGGGTAGGGGGAAATGAGCCAATTCATGTGAATACCAGAATCATAGCGGCAACGAACCAAGATTTGCCGCAACTTGTTAAAGAAAAGAAATTTCGCGAGGATCTTTTTTATCGGTTGAATGTCGTCCCGATGATGATCCCTCCTTTGCGCCATCGTAAGGATGATATTGCTGTTTTGGTGGATCATTTCCTGACACAACTAAATCTGAAATATCAAATGAATAAAAGGATTAGTGATGATGTCTACCAATATCTCCTGAGGTACCATTGGCCTGGAAATGTCCGTGAATTAGAGAACCTTATTGAAAGGCTTGTCGTGACTTGTGAAGGAAGCAAGGTGACTATCGAGGGTTTGCCAACTTATCTTATCGACTATAAAAGTCACATTCAGGAGGGTATTGTCGTAAAGGATATTATCCCTTTAAAGCAGGCGGTAGAAGATTTAGAGCGACAACTGGTTACACAAGCTTATCTAAAGTATAAAAATACGTATAAATGTGCTGAGGCCCTGCAAGTTAATCAATCAACAGTTGTCAGGAAGATCAAAAAGTATGCAAAACATGGTAAGCTAAAAAACCTTTTGACAGAAAACTAAATCCATTTAAAGGGGTGAAAGCAGATGGGCAATTCCAATCAACAATTTGATAAGGTTTTGTCACGCATGGATGTCTTGATCCTGGCCTTTGGTGCGATGATCGGCTGGGGCTGGGTCGTTTTATCAGGAACATGGATTGCGTCTGCGGGGTTCCTTGGCGCTATGATTGCCTTTGCCGTAGGCGGTGTTCTCGTTGTCTTTGTCGGGCTAACCTATGCTGAATTAGTCTCCGCTATGCCAAAAGCGGGAGGTGAGCACGCATATACACTCCGTGCAATGGGCACCACCGCATCTTATGTCACATCATGGTTTATCGTTCTTGGATATTTTTCGGTTGTGGCATTTGAAGCTGTAGCGCTGCCAACAGTTATAGATTACCTTTTTCCAAATTACCAGGTCGGTTATATGTGGACGATTACCGGCTGGGATGTCTATCTTTCATGGGTGCTTGTAGGCGTTATAGGCTCTATTTTTGTAACCGCTATCAACTATCTTGGAGTCAAACCAGCTGCTATGGTTCAAATGGTTTTAACGATCGTCATTGTTCTTATTGGTCTCATGCTGATTTTTGGTTCATCAATCGGCGGGGAATCGGCTAATTTATCACCACTATTTAAGGATGGAATGGCTGGCGTCATGAGTGTCATTATTATGACACCCTTTATGTTCGTTGGTTTTGATGTCATTCCGCAAGCTTCTGAGGAAATGAATGTCCCATTTAAGTCTATTGGAAAAATACTCGTCATATCTGTCATATCCGCTGTTGTTTTCTATTTGGCTATTATTTACGGAGTTGGCATGGCTCTGGATCATACATCACTTTCAAGATCCGAACTGGCTACTGCTGATTCCATGGCCGCCGTATACCATTCCGGTATTTTCGCAAAGGTCCTTATCCTTGGCGGTGTAGCGGGCATTTTGACCAGTTGGAATGCTTTTATTATCGGGGGCAGCCGGGTCTTATATGCAATGGCGGAATCAGGGATGCTCCCGTCATGGTTCGGAAAATTACATCCAAAATACAAAACACCATCAAATGCCATTCTTGCGATAGGTGTTCTCGCGACTCTATGCCCTCTTCTTGGAAGACCTATGCTTGTTTGGCTGTCGGATGCCGGCGGTCTTGCCATTGTTGTCTCGTGGTTAATGGTAGCTATTTCGTTCGTCGTCCTTCGGAAAAGAGAACCTGACATGCCACGGCCCTACAGAGCTGGAAAAGGGAATATGATTGGCTGGACGGCGATTGTCCTCGCATTGGCTATTGCGTTGTTATATATGCCTTATATGCCGTCTTCACTCGTTTGGCCGGCTGAATGGATGATACTGATCATTTGGTGGATTATCGGAGCCTTTTTCTTTATACAAATGAAAAAAGGGAAGTATTCAAGTGGCTCAGGTACAAATCTATTAAATCAAAGCTACAGCGATCAAACGATTCGAGACTAAAGCAAACTAATAAAATACAAAAAACCAGGAGGGATTCCTTATGCTTGCACAAGTAAAAGATAACTTAATCGAATGGGATAAAAACCACTTTATTCATCCGACATCCTCGATAAAAGAACAGCAGGAGGCCGGCCCGAAATGTATTTTCGAAGAAGGCAACGGCATTTATTTGAAGGATATTGACGGCAAGGAATATATTGATGCTATGTCTTCGCTTTGGAATGTCAATATTGGTCATGGAAGAAAGGAACTCGCTCAAGCTGCTGAAGAACAGATGTCAAAGTTGGCATTCAGTTCAGCCTTCTCTACATTCTCCCACGAACCAGCCATCAGATTAGCAAAAAAAATAGCAGGCCTTACGCCAGGGGATTTAAATGCTGTGTTTCTCACCTCGGGTGGATCGGAATCGAATGATTCGGCATTCAAATTAGCCCGGCATTATTGGATGATATCCGGCAAGCCTGAACGCAGAAAAATTATTTCCCGTAAAAAAGCCTACCACGGCGTTTCCGCTGGTGCGACAAGTGCCACGGGTATTCCGGAGTTTTGGAAAATGGGCGGCATGCTCGTCCCTGATTTTCTCCATGTCGAAACACCATATGAAATTGGAACAGAAGAAGCGATCAATTCCATCCGTAAAATGATTGAGCAAGAAGGACCTGAGACGATAGCGGCCTTCTTAGCCGAGCCGGTGCAAGGGGCAGGCGGTGTCATTATCCCGCCGGATGATTATTTCAGAGGGGTTCGAAAGCTGTGTGACGAGTATGGCATTTTGTTTATTGCCGATGAGGTAATCACCGGTTTTGGACGAACCGGCAAAATGTTTGGGCTTGAACATTGGGATGTTGTTCCGGATATGATGACATTTGCAAAAGGTGTGACCAGCGGTTATTTTCCGCTGGGCGGAGTGGCCGTCTCAGATTCCATACATGATGTGCTAAAAGAACATTCGACAGGCACTCTCTTCCATGGCTTCACCTACAGCGGCCATCCGGCAGCGTCGGCGGTTGCACTGAAAAATATTGAGATTATTGAGAATGAAGGCCTCGTAGAAAATGCACAAAAAATGGGAGAGGAATTGCTGAAAGGTTTCAGGCAAATTAAGGAGCAAATTGATATTGTCGGTGATGTGCGAAGCATAGGCCTTCTTGGGGCAGTAGAGCTTGTCGCAAATCCAGATACTAATAAACGTTTTACTCCGGAAAGAAAAGTGGCAGCAAAAGTAATTCAGGCGCTCCATGACCGCGGTGTCATATGCCGTGCAGTCACTTATGACAGCACTGACATCATTGCCTTTGCCCCGCCGCTTATCATTACCCGGGAACAGGTCAATGACCTCGTCCAGACATTGCATGATGCCATCCTTGAGGTTCGTAAAACTATAACGATTTAATTCTTTATAGGTCCGGAGTCGATATGACTCCGGATTTCCATTGGTTAATCAGAAAGTATAACTTTCTGACGCACATAAGGGCACTGGCTAAAGACGTAACATCCTGTTACAACGCCAGTACTAGCACGTCCTGTGCGTCGCAACTACGTCTCTGTCTTCGCCAAAGGCTCGCCAATCGGCGAGTTTTCCTTATACCGAAAATTACGCCATATCAAAATATAGAAATTTATTTGACAGTTAAATTTGATATACATATAATTGGTGTAACAAATAAATAAAGAGGTGGCGGCAATGCATAACACAATAGATGCAGCTGTCGGTTACCCTACGGTATTAACAGGACGGAAAATTGTTCACTTACTTTTTGTTCATTTAAAAAGTTATGACATCACACCGGAACAATGGACAGTTTTAAGATATCTAGGGGAGCAGGATGGCATTACACAAAAGGAATTGTCGCAAAAGTCTGGGAAAGATCAGGCAACATTGACGAGAATTTTAGATAATATGGACCGGAAGACATGGATTGAACGAAAAGCCAATTCAAATGATCGAAGGTCTTTTTTAGTGTATTTAACGGATTCCGGTGAAAGGCTTCGGCATGTGTTGGAGCCGTCCATTGAAAAAGTCTATCAGAAGGTCTTCAATGGCATTTCCGAGGAGCAAATAGCGCTCTTAAAAATAACACTGGAGCACATGGAAAGAAATATTGAAATCGCACTTGAAGAGGAAAAGGTTAAGTGACACTTGAGGAGGGTGATCATATTGGATGATCGGACTTTCAGAGATGCGATGGGTAAATTTGCGACTGGCATTACAGTGATCACAACGGTAATAGATGATCACATTCACGGCATGACGGCAAACGCTTTTATGTCCGTTTCGCTTGATCCTAAGCTAATTACAGTATCAATTGATGAGAAAGCGCACATGTACGATAAAATGCAGCAAACCGGAAAATTTGCTGTCAGTATTTTGTCTGATAAACAAACGAAAATGTCTATGCATTTTGCTGGACAAAAGGAAAAAGAGGATGTTGAGTTTGATTGGCATGGCGGTGTCCCAGTTATAAAGGATGCGCTGGCCAATATTATTTGCAATGTATACGACTCTCATAAAGTCGGAGATCATACATTGTTTATTGGTGAAGTGGTGGATTTACATCTGTCCGAAGGCGATCCGCTGACGTTTTTTGGCGGGAAATATGGTCATAACCAATTGATTAAATTTCATACCGTATAACAGTCCCAAGTTGACCATCATTTGAAACTGCTTTTTGCAAGCAGTTTCAAATGATCACTTTACTATAATTCAAAAAGGAGAGGATAAGTTTGGCCAATCTAACGGAAGCGCGTGCAAAATTAAGAGGATCCATCGCCCCTATTATTACCCCTTTTCATGAAGATGGCACGATTGATGAACAGACGCTCAAAAATTTAATTAACTGGCATATCGAAAGCGGGTCACATGCCATCTCCGTGACAGGTACAACTGGGGAGCCGAGTTCGCTGACATTGGAAGAAAGGATTAAGGTGATGGACATCGCGATAACGACGGCGGATGGCCGTGTTCCGGTTGTTCCAGGAACCGGATCGACGAACCATCAGGAAACAATGGTTCTGACGAAAAAAGCGCAGGAGTTGGGTGCGGATGCCGCTCTAGTCATTGTTCCATACTACAACAAGCCTTCTCAGCACGCACTATACAAACATTTTAAAACAGTGACGGATAGCGTTGACCTTCCTATTATTGTCTATAACATACCCGGCAGAACAGCGGTTAACATGGAAGTTAAGACACTGGCACAGCTGAATAAAGACTGCCCCAACATTATTGGCGTCAAAGAATCCAATAAGGATTTTGAACATGTCAATCGTGTCCTATTGCACTGCGGCAGAGACTTCTTGCTCTATTCAGGCATTGAACTATTGTGTTACCCGATGCTTGCGATCGGCGGTGCCGGCTACATAAGCGCGACGGCAAATGTGGCACCGAAAAAGGTAGCAGAGCTTTATGATGCTTGGATTGAGGGCGATCTGCAGAAAGCGCAGAATCTGCATTTTGACCTCATGCCGTTAAATGACGTGCTGTTCAAAGATACTAATCCCGCGCCATTAAAAGCTGCTCTCGGGATGATGGGTAAAATTCATCCGGCACTGCGGTTGCCAATGGATTTGCCGTCGAAAGCACTTCAGGAAGAAATCCGTTCGGTGTTAAGCAATTACGTTGATATCCCAAATGAGGTGATAAGCTGATCTACACAGTCAAAAACTGAACAGTAAAGATATAGATGTTAGGAGGAATGAGCATTGCCAATCAATACCGATAAAAAAGTGATGCAGTATATTAATGGTGAATTTATCCCATCACAATCTGGAAAATCATTTCGGAACATTAGCCCGTTCACAAATAATATGATAAATGAAGTGGCAGAAGGCGGATCGGCGGAAATCAATGCCGCTGTTGCGGCTGCCAAAGAAGCTTTTGATAATGGTCCTTGGGGGAAAATGAAGGTTGCTGAACGGCTTGACTATATTCGCAAAATTGCTGACATAATTGATGCACATGCTGATGAGATTGCCTACCTTGAGGCGGTTGATACCGGTTTACCGATCAGCCAAACGAAAAAACAAGCTGCCCGCGCCTCGCAAAATTTCCGTTTTTATGCTGAAACGGTGTCTACACGTATGGCTGGAGAAGCTTATCAAGTCGATAACGAGTTTTTGAATTACACGATTCATAAGCCGATTGGTGTCGCCGGCTTGATCACCCCTTGGAATGCACCATTCATGCTGGAAACATGGAAAATTGCCCCGGCTCTCGCCACCGGAAACACGGTTGTACTGAAGCCTGCCGAATTATCACCTTTGTCGGCGGGGCGCCTGGCTGAAATTATTCATGAAGCTGAGCTGCCGAACGGTGTTTTCAATGTTGTCCACGGATTTGGCGAAACAGCCGGGGCTGCACTAGTGGCACATCCCGATGCCAAGCTGATTTCTTTTACAGGTGAAACCGTTACAGGCTCGGAAATCATGAAAAATGGTGCTGATCAATTAAAACGATATTCAATGGAACTTGGCGGAAAGTCACCGATTATCGTGTTTGACGACGCTGACTTTGACAGGGCATTGGATGCTGCTGTCTGGGGCATATTTTCCTTTAATGGTGAACGCTGTACCGCGAACTCCAGACTGCTCGTGCAAGAGACGATCAAAGACAAGTTTGTTGCCGCTTTAAAAGAAAGAATCGGCAATATCATCATTGGGGATCCCCTTGACCAACAGACCGAAGTTGGCCCCTTGATCTCTGCAGAACATTATGAGAAAGTAAAAAGCTATATTAAAATCGCTGCGGAAGAAGGCGCAGATGTGATCAGTGCAGATATTCCTGCAGATTTAAGCAAAGGAAACTATGTTGCTCCAACACTACTGCTAAATGTAACGAATGGGATGAGAGTGGCACAGGAAGAAATTTTTGGACCGGTGATGGCGGTGATCTCTTTTAAGGATGAAACTGAAGCGATTGCACTTGCCAATGATGTGACATACGGCCTTGCAGGTTATGTATGGACAAAGGATTTGCAGCGCGGCCACCGTGTCGCACAGGCCGTTGACTCCGGCATGCTGTGGATCAATTCTCAGAATGTCAGGGATCTGAGGATTCCGTTCGGCGGTTCTAAGCATAGCGGTATTGGCCGGGAAGGCGGCCATTACGCCTTTGAATTTTATACGGAAACACAAGTGATTCACGTCGCACTTGGTGATCATCATATTCCACAGTTTGGCAAAAAGGAATAATAATTTTTAATTGGGGGGAATAGTCATGCCTGCAAGAAGGGGACAAGAGTACGTTGAAGGACTGAAGAAAGCGAAAAACAATGTCTATATCCATGGGGAAAGGGTCGACGATGTGACGGAACATCAGGCATTCAAAAATGTCATTCAATCAATGGCAGGTTTATTCGATCTCCAATATAAAAATCAGGATAAAATGCTGTATACCTCACCAACATCTAAAGAAAAAGTTGGATTATCCTTCATACAACCAAAAACGATTGACGATTTGATCCGCCGCCGTGAGATGATCACCGAATGGGCCCGTTATTCAGGCGGGATGATGGGACGCTCTCCAGATTATCTTAATACCGATCTGATGGCGTTTGGCACCGCACATGAGTTCTTTGCCGAAAGTGACCCCATGTATGGCGAAAATATCAAAAAGTATTATGAATATTGCCGAGAAAATGACATTGCTCTGACACACACCTTGATCCATCCACAAGTGAACCGGGCTAAAGCACTCCATGAACAAAAGGACGCTAATGTTGCCCTTCATGTTGTAGAAAAAAATCAGGACGGTGTGGTTGTGGAAGGTGTGCGGCTTTTGGCTACCCAAGGGGCAATCACCGATGAGATCATGGTGTTTCCTTCAACGGTTAAAAAATCAGGTGAGAAGGATGATCCCTATTCGATCGCCTTTGCCATTCCTAATAACACGCCTGGCCTAAAGCTTATGAGCAGAGAATCCTTTGATTACGGAAAAAGCGAGTGGGACCACCCGCTTGGATCACGTTTTGAAGAAGGCGATACCATTGTCTATTTTGACAACGTGCTTGTGCCATGGGACCGCATCTTTGTCCTTGAGGACTCATCTATTTGTAACCGGACTTTTGGTGAAACGAACGCAGTTGTTCATTCATCACATCAGGTCATTGCCAAAAATGTTGTCAAAACGGAATTTGTGCTTGGAGCGGTCTTAAGCTTAATGGATGCGATCGGCATCGACCAGTTCCAGCACGTAAAGAATAAAGGAACAGAAATCATGCTGACGCTTGAGACGATGAAGTCCCACTTGTATCGTGCGGAACATAACGCCAAAATCGATAAGTGGGGCATCATGACGCCGGACTTTGCCCCGCTTAATGCCGCAAGGAACTGGTTCCCTCAAGTCTATCCAAGGCTTGTAGAAATTCTGCGGGTGCTTGGAGCATCTGGCATGATGGGCATTCCGACCGAAGCGGATTTTGCAAATGAAGAAATTGGGCCAATTCTGCATCGGGCTGCACAAGGGAAGAACATGGAAGGCTATGAACGCGTGCAATTATTCCGTCTCTGCTGGGATTTAACGATGAGTGCTTTTGCTTCAAGGCAAGTGCACTATGAATATTATTTCTTCGGTGACCCTGTAAAGATGCATATGACTTATTTTGATGGATACGATAAAGAGCCTTTTAAAGAAATGATAACAGATTTCTTAGGCGGAACAGCCTCTTCCTTGCCTAAATCTGTCAAAGCATAAAAGAGACGGGGGATCAAAATAATGGCTTTTAATATTCTTCGCGCTGCGAGAGCAGTAGTTAATGTGACCGATCTTGATGCCGCGCGCGACTTTTATGTCAGCGCTTTAGGGTTTGTTGAAACGGAATCGGACGGTGAACACATCTACCTGAGGGGCCTTGAAGAACACAATCACCATTGTTATGTTCTAAAAAAGGCGGATAAACCGGGTGTTCATGCCCTTGGCTATAAAGTTTACTCTGAAGCTGATTTGGAAGCGCTTTCTTATTTGTTTGAATCAAAGGGATTGGAAACCAAATGGCTGGAAAAAGGCACGCAGCACGCGATGGGAAGAACGCTGCGCACGTATGATTCATTGGGGATGCCATTAGAATTTTTTGCTGAAATGGATACTGTAGAACGCAGCTTGCAGCGCTATGACGTGTATAAAGGGTCAAGGATGCAAAGAATTGATCACTTCAATTGTCTTGTGCCGGATGTTGAAGCAGCACACAATTTCTATATTAATAAACTTGGCTTTGTTTCATCAGAATATACCGAAGCAGATGGGCACATTTGGGCTTCGTGGATCCATCGTAAACCAACCGTCCATGATCAGGCCTTTATGAATGGGGAAGGTCCGAAGCTTCACCATGTCGGATTTACTCTAAATGACTCATCAAGCATTCTTCATGTTTGCGATGTGCTTGGTTCACTTGGATACGGGGATGCTATTGAGCGTGGTCCGGGCCGTCATGGCTTGTCCAATGCCTTCTTCCTCTATTTAAGAGATCCGGACGGCAATCGTGTTGAGTTGTATACCGGCGATTATTTGACGACTGATCCGGACTTTAAGCCGATTCGCTGGGATTTAGACGACCCCCAGAGAGGGACGTTCTGGGGCCACAATGTCCCCGACAGCTGGTTTTATGAAGCCACACCATTTTTGGATATCTACGACAACGAACAAGTGAAAACACAAGCTGCGGTGCTCGGGGATCGCAAGGCACAATTTACAAAAAAGTATGTATGAATATACAATGGGGGGAGCGGCTTTCGGCTGCTCTTTTATTCTTTTTTGGAGGTGTTACTATCGGACCGATACCGGATCATATCAAAAAGAACTTGAAGATCCTATTTGTCGGCTTTAACCCAAGCCTTCGTTCCGCAGAGACCGGGCATCATTATGCGAATCCCAATAACCGTTTTTGGACAATCCTCTATCGGTCAGGGTTGACACCGGTGAAATTAGCACCGGAGGAAGACGATAAACTCCTTAACTACCATTTCGGTTTAACCAATATTGTTGCCAGACCCACAAAGGAAGCTAAGGATATTTCCAAGAAAGAATACGAAGAAGGAAGAGACAGGCTCAGGGAAAAAATTTTGAGTCTCTCACCTGAAGTTGTTTGTTTTGTAGGAAAAGGTGTCTACCAACAATATGCCAAAAAACAACAGGTTTCCTGGGGCATTCAACCGGAAGCTGTTGTAAAAGGAACAATCGATTTCGTAGCACCTTCATCAAGCGGGCTAGTAAGAATCAAGATGGAGGACATTATTGTGATTTATAAAGAATTAAAGAAAATTATCACGCCGTCATTCTAATTTATGTCGTTGCTTTTCCAATCAGCTTTTCTGATAAAGTGAAAGAAGTTAAGGCGGCTAGCAAAAAAAGTGGCAAATACCATTGGAGAGATTGATATGTTGAAGCATGACATGACAATTGGATTAGCAGGGCACATTGACCATGGCAAGACATCACTGACCAAGGCATTAACTGACATTGAAACAGATCGGCTGAAAGAAGAGCAGACAAGGAACATTTCCATAGAAAATGGTTTTGCTTACCTTGATTTAGAAGATCAAAGGCGTGCCGCTATCATTGATGTTCCGGGACATGAAAGGTTCATAAGACAAATGATTGCCGGTGTTGCAGGAATTGACTTGGTCATTTTAGTTATTGCGGCCGATGAAGGGGTGATGCCGCAAACTGAGGAGCATATCGACATCCTTACGCTGCTTGGTATTAAGCAGGCATTAATCGTATTAACCAAGATAGGAGTTGTTGATGACGAATGGCTCGCTATGGTCGAGGAGGATGTTAGCTCATATTTGAAAAAGACAAGTTTTGCAGACGCCCCTATATATAAAGTTGACAGTGTATCAGGAAAGGGTATTGCTTTATTAAAGGACGCCATTAACGCGGCAAGCCACGAAATAAGGGCAAAAAATCCAAATGAGCCCTTCAGAATGCCGATTGATGATGTTTTCACCTTACATGGTCTCGGTACGATCGTCAGAGGCACGATTTTTAACGGACAGGTTCATAAAGATGACAACTTGATGCTTCTCCCCAAAGGGCAAAAAGTGAAGGTAAAAAGCTTGCAAATCCATCATAAGGATACTTCTATTGCATCAAGTGGCCAGCGGGCAGCGATGAACATCGGCGGACTGTCACGCGATGATGTTAAAAGGGGCGACGTTCTTGTATCTGACGGCACCATATACATGCCTTCTTCAAGGCTGGATGTTCAGCTGAAAATATTAAATAATATCGATCGCCCATTTAAACAAAGGTCACCTGTGATTTGCCATTTGGGAACCGCTGCTGTAATGGGAAAGCTTATCATGTTTGACAGAAATAAATGTGAGGCTGGTGACGATCTTTATTGTCAGATTGAACTGGCAGCACCTCTTACTGCCAAAAAAGGGGATAGGTTCATTGTTCGCAGGCCGACACCCGCTGAGACCATTGGTGGCGGTCAAGTCATTGATGTAGAAGCTGTCAAACACAGGTTTGGGGAAGGTACGATTAAGCTTCTTGAAAGGAAGGCTCAAGGTGCACCGGCAGATCTGGTTTATCAGTATTTAGTTGAATTTGAAGAAGCAACCGAACGGGACCTGCTTCGTTCAACAGGGCTGCCCAATGATTTATTAATCCAGATATTGAATGATACACTGGAACGACGCGTTATTGCTCGCCTAAGCCATAATACTTATGTCCTTAATGATCGTCTCAATCAAGCACAGGGGCTTTTATTGGAAAATTTAAAAGCATACCACCAAGACTATCCTATGAGGCAAGGCCTTTCGAAAGCTGATTTGCTCCGATCTTTGCCATTTGGCGAAGCGCTTCAGAGTAAAGTGTATGAACGGTTAAAGGAGAGTAATGAATTAGAAAGCCACGACCACATGGTGAAACTGTCTGATTTTACTCCCCATTTTCCAGATCAGTGGGCAAGGCGCATGACAGGAGTCGTCAATGACTTAGCCAAACAAGGTCTAAAGCCGGTTAGCTGGTCTGAATTAGCGGATGAGTCCGGCATTCCTGCTGGATTACAAAAAGATCTTAAGGACTATCTTCTTTCAGTTGGAAAAACAATGCTTTTAGAAGAGGATTTGCTCATGCATCACCAAGCCTTTTGTGATGCTGTCAAACGCTTAAGGCAGAAATCCAATGAAGCCTTTACTATTCAAGATGCCAAAGCGGTTCTCGATCTTTCACGAAAGTATCTTATACCTTTTCTAGAGTGCTGTGACAGAGAGGGATATACCGTTCGGGAAAACAATAAGCGGCGCTGGAAATAAAAAGATACCTTGGCATGAATGTGCCAAGGTGCTTTTTTAGTTAATCAGAAAGTATAGTTATGCTCCTCCACTTCGTTTTGTCGCAAGGCAGCAAAGAAGCGGATTCAAGCAGTAGCCTTTCTGACGCACATAAGTGCACTGGCTAAAGACGTAACATCCTGTTACAACGCCAGTACTAACACGTCCTGTGCGTCGCAACTACGCCTCTGTCTTCGCCAAAGGCTCGCCAATCGGCGAGTTTTCTTTAGGTAACTGCAATTGCCTTATTTGCTTTAGATACAACTTCACCTATAATTGCCGCTTCATAAGCCCCATTATTATGAAGGTTTGCAAGGTATTGCTTAGCTTCTTCATTTGGCAGACTAATGAGAAGACCGCCCGATGTGATGGCATCAGCCAAAATGAACTGTATATGTTCGGGAATGTTGTTAAAAGTAATATTTTGTTCAAGCCATCGAAGGTTTTTCTTGGTACCGCCGGGAATAATACCGGCTTTTGCCAGTGACTCTGTACCTTCCAGGACCGGCACCTGACTTGATTGAATGACAAATGAAACATCGCTTCCAGAGGCCATTTCATAGGCATGTCCCAGCAAACCAAAGCCGGTGACATCTGTGACCGCATGCGGATGCAATCCGGTTAGCGCTTCTGCCGCTTTCTTGTTTAACTGGGCCATCACCGCGCTGACGGTTTCAATCTGTTGTCCGGATAACTTATCCTGCTTAATGGCGGTCGTTTGGATTCCAACACCAATCGGCTTGGTAAGAATGAGGACGTCTCCCGGCTTTGCGCCGACATTTTTGTAATACCGGTCAGGATGAACAAGGCCTGTAACAGCGAGACCGAATTTAGGCTCTTGGTCATCAATGGAGTGGCCGCCAACTGTGACAGCACCTGCCTCCTTGACCTTTTCAGCCGCCCCTTTAAGAATCTCCGCTAAGACATCCGGTCCAAGAACACTCATTGGGTAGCCGACAATATTTAATACTGTTTTTGGGACACCGCCCATCGCATAGACATCACTTAAAGCATTGGCTGCTGCGATCTGGCCGAACATATATGGATCATCAACAATCGGTGTAAAGTAATCAATAGTCTGAATGAGGGCGAGTTCATCTGTTAATTTATAGACACCGCCGTCATCAGACGTTTCCGTTCCGACAAGAAGGTTTGGATCTTTTTCTTGCTTTGGCAGCTGCCGCAAAACTTGCGACAGGTCCTCAGGACCGAGTTTGCAGCCTCAGCCGGCTTTTGATGACATTTTTGTTAATCTATTAAGGTCAGTCATCTTGATCCCCCCTTTCTTAGTTAATCAGAGAGTATAGTTATGCTCCTCCACTTCGTTTTGTCGCAAGGCAGCAAAGAAGCGGATTCAAGCAGTAGCCTTTCTGACGCACATAAGTGCATTGGCTAAAGGCGTAACATCCTGTTACAACGCCAGTACTAGCCCGTCCTGTGCGTCGCAACTACGTCTCTGTCTTCGCCAATCGGCGAGTTTTCTTTAAGCTTGGCTTATTTTGCGCTTTAAAAAAGAGTATACTACAATATTAAGAAAAAGGTGAGGGATTATGGTTAATCCGCTTTCATATTTGCCGTCAATTAAAGCGATCCAAAACAGTGATATTTTTCAGTTTTATACGAAACAAGGTATTTCGGCTGACTACTTAACAATCCTTGCCCGGGAAACTGTTGAGGAAGCTAGGATTATGCTTAAGGGAACCATTCTTTCTGCCGTCAATCAAGATGACGTCCACAAACAAATTTATGACCTATTCAGTTTAAAGGCTGGGGACTTGCTTAAACCAGGGCTTCGCAGAGTCATAAATGGGACCGGGGTTATTTTACATACGAATCTTGGCCGCGCCCGGCTAAGCCGAAAAGCGGCTGAAGCCGTCTACGGCGCCGCGATGAACTACACCAATTTGGAATTTGATTTGGAAACTGGTGAAAGAGGATTACGCTACGATCATATTGAGGAGCAGCTGACCAAACTGACAGGTGCCGAATCAGCAATGGTTGTAAATAATAATGCTGCGGCTGTCTTTTTTATCTTAAGAGCGTTTGCCAAACAGCGGGAAGTCATTGTATCACGGGGCGAACTTGTAGAAATAGGCGGTTCATTCCGCGTGTCTTCTATAATGGAGGAAAGCGATGCGCGTTTGATTGAGGTAGGAACAACAAATAAGACACATGGAAAGGATTTTTTGGAGGCAATGGGCGAACGAACCGCAATGGTCATGAAGGTCCACCAAAGCAACTTTAACATGGTCGGTTTTACATCCTCAGTTTCAAGGAAAAGGCTAGCGGAAATAGCCCGGAATAATAAGATTATTTTTTATGAAGATCTAGGCAGCGGCGCTTTTTTTAATTTTCAAAAGTATGGTATTGGACATGAACCGGTTGTAAAAGATATATTACAAGAGGGTCCTGACTTAATTTCCTGCAGTGGCGACAAACTTTTTGGAGGGCCTCAGGCAGGTATTATATTAGGGAAAAAAACATTGATTGATCGATTGAAAAAACATCAGCTCGCCAGGACTCTAAGGGTGGACAAGTTCACTTTGGCTGCCTTGTCCGCTACGATTCAATCCTATTTTAGCAACGAACGGCTAGTTCAGGAGATACCGACCGTTCATCATATGCTTGAAGGGTTGGAGTCAGTGGGGAAGCGGGCAGAGGATCTTTGCGGTTGTCTCAAAACATATGACAACATGACTGTAAAAATAATTGAGGCAACTGCCAAGGTAGGCGGAGGGACAATGCCCGATGTTTCTATCGACAGCTATGCTGTTGCGATAAAACATCGTTATTATTCTGCAGATCAATTAGCAGCAAAGCTTAGATGCGGAACGCCCGCCATCGTCGGCAGAATCCAAGACGGGTTGATGATTTTGGATTTGCGTACTATGACAAAAGCGGAATGCGATGATGTTTCCCAAGTGATGGCTGTTCTTTAAGATAAGAAGTACTTATGACGATTCATAACCTTCTTGAATTTTACTTATAACCATTTTTGTTTTATTATAAGAATGTAAGTTTTTATACGATGATGTTACATGTAATGAAGGAGTGAAAGACATGCCGACTTCTGTACAAGACAATTCGAAGCAAGATGTATATCAAGCTCGCGATACGTTTGCTTCTAACGGCAAGACGTATAACTATTACAAGTTGGATGCATTGAAAAATTTTGGCGATATCGAAAGGCTGCCATACTCTATTAAGGTATTGCTAGAATCTGTATTACGCCAATATGACGGTAAAGTCATAAAAAAAGAACACATTGAAAATTTGGCAAAATGGGGTACTGAAGAGCTGAACAAAGAAATTGATGTGCCTTTCAATCCGTCACGGATCATTTTGCAGGATTTCACTGGTGTGCCGGCTGTTGTCGACCTTGCATCTTTGCGTAAAGCAATGGCTGATATGGGTGGCGATCCAGAAAAAATCAATCCTGAAAAACCAGTTGACCTCGTTGTCGACCACTCGGTACAGGTTGACCGCTTCGCAACGAATGATGCCCTGAAGTTTAACATGGAAAAAGAATTTGAAAGAAACATTGAACGCTACAAATTCTTGAAATGGGCGCAAACATCATTTGAAAATTACCGTGCGGTTCCGCCAGCAACAGGGATCGTCCACCAAGTTAACCTTGAATACTTAGCGTCCGTTGTACATGGACTTGAAGAAGATAACGGTGAACTTTTAGCGTTCCCGGATACTTTGGTGGGAACTGACTCACATACCACAATGATTAATGGCCTTGGCGTTTTAGGCTGGGGTGTCGGCGGTATTGAAGCCGAGGCAGGCATGCTCGGTCAGCCGTCATACTTCCCAGTGCCTGAAGTTATCGGTGTGCGTCTTACCGGTGATTTACCTGAAGGAACAACAGCGACTGACTTAGCGCTTAAGGTAACACAAGTGCTTCGTTCCGAAAGTGTCGTTGGCAAGTTCGTCGAATTCTTCGGTCCTGGTATGGGGCAAATGTCACTTGCAGACCGTGCGACGATCTCTAATATGTCACCTGAAAACGGGGCAACAGCTACATTCTTCCCAGTTGATGAAGAAACGCTTAATTACATGCACCTGACAGGCCGCAGTGAAGAACAAATCAAGCTTGTTGAAGAGTACTGCAAGAAGAACGGTTTGTTCTATACACCTGATGCCAAGGATCCAAGGTTCACGAAAGTGATCGATCTTGATCTTTCAGAAATCGAGCCATCATTGGCAGGACCTAAGCGTCCGCAAGACCGGATTGTGCTTTCAGATATGAAAGACGAATTCAATAAAGCGTTGACTCAAGAAGCTGGTAACCACGGCTTTGGTCTTGGCGAAGATGAAATTAACAAAAAAGGCACAGTGAAATATGCTGATGGCAAAGAAGAGGACCTTAAAACAGGCTCTGTTGTCATCGCGGCGATTACAAGCTGTACGAACACTTCTAACCCAAGTGTTATGCTTGGCGCCGGACTCGTTGCGAAGAAAGCCGTTGAAAAGGGATTAAAAGTTCCGGGCTACGTTAAAACAAGCCTTGCTCCAGGATCTAAAGTTGTAACGGATTATCTTAACGATTCAGGCTTAACGCCATACCTTGAGAAGCTTGGCTTTAATACTGTCGGATATGGCTGTACAACATGTATCGGTAACTCAGGTCCGCTTCCAGAAGAA
Source organism: Scopulibacillus darangshiensis (assembly GCF_004341035.1). GTDB lineage: Bacteria > Bacillota > Bacilli > Bacillales > Sporolactobacillaceae > Scopulibacillus > Scopulibacillus darangshiensis. Next base: position 4,672 of record NZ_SLXK01000006.1, on the reverse strand, counting down.
ATTGAAAAAGCGATCAATGATGAAGATCTCACGGTTGCTTCTGTTCTGTCTGGTAACCGTAACTTTGAAGGGCGTATCCATCCGCTAGTAAGAGCTAACTATTTGGCTTCACCGCCGCTTGTTGTTGCTTATGCACTCGCCGGATCTGTTAATTTTGATCTTCAAAAGGATTCCTTCGGCAAAGACGCTGACGGCAATGACGTCTACTTCAAAGACATCTGGCCAACAAATGATGAGATCAGCGAGGTCATGACGAAGTCTGTCAGCCCTGAAATGTTTAAGAAAGAATACTCCCGCGTGTTTGAAGAAAACGAGCGCTGGAATGATATCGATACGAGCGAAGGACAGCTTTATGATTGGGACAACGATTCCACTTATATTCAAAACCCGCCGTTCTTTGAGGGTCTGACACCTGAACCAGGCAAGATCGAATCATTAAAAGATTTGCGTATTGTCGGTAAGTTTGGCGATTCAGTCACAACTGACCACATTTCACCTGCTGGTGCGATTGCCAAGAACAGCCCGGCAGGCAAGTATCTAATGGATAAAGGCGTTAAACCTTTTGACTTTAACTCCTACGGCTCACGCCGCGGTAATCATGAGGTCATGATGAGAGGAACGTTTGCCAACGTTCGGATCCGTAACCAAATTGCACCCGGCACAGAAGGCGGCTATACAACTTACTGGCCAACAGAAGACGTGATGCCGATCTATGATGCAGCAATGAAATACAAAGAAGACGGCACAGGCCTTATTGTTATGGCCGGTGATGATTACGGTATGGGATCTTCCCGTGACTGGGCAGCTAAGGGTACAAATCTTCTTGGTATTAAGACAGTCATCGCGAAGAGCTACGAGCGTATCCACCGCTCTAACCTTGTGATGATGGGCGTCCTGCCACTGCAATTTAAGGATGGCGAAGGCGCTGATGAACTTGGCTTAACTGGTAAAGAGGCTATCAGCGTTGAGATTGACGAAAACGTTAGGCCTCAGCAGCTTCTTAAAGCCAAAGCTGTTGATGAAAACGGCAAAACGACTGAATTCGAAGTGATTGCGCGCTTCGACAGTGAAGTTGAAGTTGACTACTACCGTAACGGTGGCATTCTGCAAATGGTTCTTAGAAGAAAAGTTCAAAAAGACGCTTAGTATAAAACCCCAGCGGAACGTTTTCCGCTGGGGTTTGTTTATGATTCAAACAAAAATAGTTTCAAATATTTATTCTTAAAGATGTGTGATGAAAGCCCAAAGCCGGTAAAAATTCGGTCTCGAGGTCGTTCATAAGGGTGATGAAAGCCCAAAGCCGGTAAAAATTCTGGCTCGAGGTCGTTCATAAGGTCGATGAAAGCCCGAAGCCGGTAAAAATTCGGCCTCGAGGTCGTTCATAAGGTCGATGAAAGCCCGAAGCCGGTAAAAATTCGGTCTCGAGGTCGTTCATAAGGGTGATGAAAGCCCGAAGCCGGTTAAAATTCAGGGTCGAGGTCGTTCATAGGAGTGATGAACACCCAAAGCCGGTAAAAATTCTGGCTCGAGGTCGTTCATAAGGGTGATGAAAGCCCGAAGCCGGTAAAAATTCTGGCTCGAGGTCGTTCATAAGGGTGATGAAAGCCCGAAGCTGGTTAAAATTCAGGGTCGAGGTCGTTCATAAGGTCGATGAACACCCGAAGCCGGTAAAAATTCGGTCTCGAGGTCGTTCATAAGGGTGATGAACACCCAAAGTCGATAAAAATTCGGTCTCGAGGTCGTTCATGAGGTCGATGAAAGCCCGAAGCCGGTAAAAATTCGGTCTCGAGGTCGTTCATAAGAGTGATGAAAGCCCGAAGCTGGTTAAAATTCGGTCTCGAGGTCGTTCATGAGGTCGATGAACACCCAAAGCTGGTTAAAATTCAGGGTCGAGGTCGTTCATAAGGGTGATGAAAGCCCAAAGCCGGTAAGAATTCTGGCTCGAGGTCGTTCATGAGGTCGATGAAAGCCCGAAGCCGGTAAAAATTCGGTCTCGAGGTCGTTCATAAGGTCGATGAACACCCAAAGTCGGTAAAAATTCGGTCTCGAGGTCGTTCATGAGGTCGATGAAAGCCCAAAGTCGATAAAAAAGCGGGAGAAAACGTCTTCATAAAGGCCTGAGAAAAAACAGCCTGCATGCCAGGCTGTTTTTTTACACGATGTCCTTTTCCATCCTAAATTCATTTTTCTCTCTTGAAGCACTAAAGTAAGTGAGTCCAAATGCAATGATAATTAATCCGATGATTAGACCGGAGACGCCGCCCCATCCCATATGGCTCCAGAAGAAGCCGCCGAAGGAACCGACAAGACTTGATCCTAAATAATAAAACAGCAAGTATAGTGATGAAGCTTGTGCTTTATTGTGTCTGGCACGTTCGCCGACCCAGCTGCTGGCAACGGAATGGGCACCAAAGAAACCAAAGGTGAAAACGGCGATCCCCACAATTTTGATGATCAGTGATGGAACGATAGTTAAGACCACTCCAAGCAACATAATCGCTAATGACAATTTGATGATATAAGAATGCCCTTTAACATCAGCTCGTTTTCCAAGCCACGCTGAGCTGAACGTCCCCGTTAGATAAACGATGAATAATGAGCCGATAACGCCTTGGCTTAAGGAATAAGGTTCTTCGGACAGTAAATAACCGATGTAATTAAAAAGGGTGACAAATCCGCCCATTATGGTAAAGGCAATAAAAAAAATGCTTAACAGACCCGAATTTTTCAAGTGACCGCCTAATGTTGTTAATGTACGCCTCAATGTAACCTTTTTAACCTCAAAATGCCTTGATTCAGGCAGTCCTTTCCAAAAGAAAAAGCTTAAAATGAAACTGATGCCGCCCATTATAACCAATGCAATATGCCACGAAAAGAGATCAGTAAAACCCCCGACAGCAATCCGGCCGTACATCCCGCCGATGGAATTGCCGCTGACATACAGACCCATCGCCGTTCCAAGACTTCTCGGATGAAACTCTTCGCTGACATATGTCATGGCGAGGGATGGGACTCCAGCAAGCATGATGCCAAGGACGGCACGCAGAATCAAAAGATCAGTAAAATTAAGGCTAAAGGCTGTCAAAATAGTAATTAAAGAAGCGGCGAACATTGAAAACACCATTATTTTTTTCCTGCCAAGCGTATCGGACAAGGCCGCTGCTATAAGCATAAAAACAGCCAAGGCGCCTGTCGATAGCGAAAGGCTCAAACTGGCTGCAGCGGGTGAAATATGGAACGCCTTAGAAAAAACCGGCATAAGCGGCTGTGTTGTATAAAGAAGAGAAAAAGTAACGAATCCCCCCAAAAATAATGCCAAATTAGCCCGCCAATATCCTTCTTTTCCATGCTCGATGTATGTCATTGCTACTCTCACCTTCTAAAGTATAAGAATTACTGTCCTTATCATATGCCTTTTAAATTAATACGTCCAATTTATAATTTGCATTATATTAATGCATATAGGTTATAATTTAATGAGTTCAAAGGAGGGGAAGCAAGTGCAATGGCATCAATTAGAATATTTCAGGAAACTCGCTGAAATGGAGCACATGACCAAAGCGGCAAAGGCCCTGGCCATTTCACAGCCGGCTTTAAGCCGTTCGATCGCAAAATTGGAAGACGAGTTAGGTGCCCCGCTGTTCGACAGAACCGGGCGGTCGATCAAAGTAAATCGTTATGGTCTGTTATTTCTGAAGAAAGTTCAAACCGCTATGGCGACCATTTTAGAAGGGAAACAGGAGATTCATGATCTTGTATCACCTGAACACGGCCAAACTGCAATTGGCTTTTTACATACGCTGGGCAATGAACTCGTTCCAACATTACTTGCAACATATAAAAACGAACATCCGAATATTAGGTTCAGCCTTTACCAAAGTTATTCCGAAGTATTGCTTGATAAATTAATGAAAAACGACATTGACCTTTGCTTCATATCGCCAACGGTTCACGCGCCCGACATTCATTATGATCAGTTGTTTGTTGAACCATTATTCATATGTGTCCCTAAAGGACACCCAATGGCAAGCGAAAGGGATGTCTCGTTTTCTCGCCTTCAAAATGAAGCGTTTGTCTGCATGAAGAAGGGGTATGGTTTAAGATTAATTTTCGATGAGATGTGTGAGTCGGTGGGCTTTCAGCCGAATATCGTATTTGAGGGGGAGGAAGTGGCAACCTTAGCAGGTCTTGTATCAGCAAATCTTGGCATTGCCATCTTGCCGCATACCAAGGATATTGACTCAGAAAGGATGTCCCTTCTGAAGATTAATGATATGGCGTGTCAGAGAAGGATCGGTCTTGCTTCTCGGCAATCGGCCTATTTATCACCGGCTGCCGCAGCCTTCAAGACATTTATTATTGATTATTTCAGTCGTCAGAAATAAAAAGGGCGGCCATTTTAAACTGGCACCCATGTCAAGGACACTTTAAAAAAAGAGATTATGCAGATAGAAGATGATTCCTATATTGAATAGGGGTCATCTTTTTTAAATTCCACTGATAACGGTAATTGTTATAGTAAACCATGTAATGATTGATTTTGGATTTTAATTCCTTTATAGTTCTGGCTGATTGACAATCCACCTCATCTTTTAGGTGGCCAAAAAATGACTCCTGAGGGGCGTTATCCCAACAGTTTCCCCTACGTGACATAGACTGGCCTAAGCCGTAT